>DQVI01000009.1 GCA_015661825.1 Novosphingobium capsulatum | reverse complement strand
CGCCGCCCCCAGACCGCCCCCCACCACCACGGCCAGAACCGCGCGCGGCAGGCGCAACTGCGCCAGAATGACCATCGCGTTGTTGCCCGCGTGGCCGAAGGGGTTGATCCACACCTGTCCGGCCATCAGGCTGAGCGGCAGCGCGAACAGGAGGGCCACCCCCAGCACGATCGGGAGGGTTGCGCGGTTCGTGGCGCGGTTCATGGCCTGATGTCCTGTTGATGCTGTTCCAGTTGGCGGCGCACCGCCACCAGCCGCGCCAGCATGCGGGGGATGGTCGGCCCGCCGCAGTAGATGAGATTGGGCGCCAGCGTGGCGCGCGCGGTGTGCCCGAGTGCGGCCAGCGCCGGATGGAACAGCAGGCGGTCGTCTTCGGGAATGGGGCCGCGCGCGTGGCCGACTGCCAGAATGACCCTTGGCGGATCGGCCAGCATGCGTTCGAGCGGCAGGCGCTCGGATTGCCCGAGCCCGCGCTGCGCGCTGAAATTGGCAAACCCGGCCTGGGCCATCAGTTCGGCCACGAGCGTTGCCTGACCGGGCACGGTGCCGCCCGGCTCCCACAGCACGGCGGGAATCGGCTTGCTTCCGGGCGCTGGCGCGGCTTCGGCCATGGCACGGTCGATCTGGCGCACGAGGGCTTCGCCGCGATCGACATGCCCGGCCAGCCGCGCCAGATCGCGCACTTGCGCGCGCGACTGGGCGACCGAATTGGCAATCGCGAACGTCTCGACATGCAGGCCCACCGCGCGCATGGCCGCCAGACTGGCCGGATCGGTATATATGCTGGCCACCAGCAGATCGGGATGAAGCGCCAGCACGGCCTCGACCGCGCCATTGGTCGCCGGAAACCGCCGCGCCAGCGCCACATCCATCGAGCTTTGTTCAGGGTCGCGGCTGTAGGCGGACAAGGCGCGGATCTGGCCCGGATCAGCCACTTGCGCAAGGATCGCATCGGTACACGGATTGAGCGAGACAATCGTGGGCTGGCCCTGTTCATGGGCCCCCTTCCCCTCGCCCCCCGGCGCCTGTGCATCCGGGCGACAGGCCGACAGGGCCAGCCCCGCAGCCAGAGCCCCCAAAGCCAGAATCCGGCACACGCGCGACCGCCCGCCCGTCCCGGCCAGACGCGCCGGGAGAGTGGGACAGACTGGGCGGAAGGCCGCGCGCGAGTTCACCGGGATGTCACCCGCCCCGTCAGTAGCGGACGCGCAGGCCGCCGAAGACCGACCGGCCCAGCGCCCCATAGCCCGCCGCCGTCACCAGCGGATGATCGAACAGGTTCTCGATCCGCCCGAACAGTTCGACATCGTGGCGAACCGGCAGGCTGGCGCGCAGCGTGGTCACGCCGCCGCCCTTGAGCTTGGTGGTATTGGCTGCATCGTCATAGGTTTCCGACTGGAAGCGCTGGTCGACCCCCAACGTGAGGCCTGCCCAGGGCGTTGTCCAGTCAAGCACGGCAGTCAGCGCGTTGCGCGGACGGCGGGCGAGCGTCTTGCCATACAGAGCGCCGCCCGGCGTGTGGTCGACCGCCTCGGTATAGGCATAGAGCAGCTGGCCGCTCACACGCGGGCTCAGCTTGGCAGCCAGCTCGAATTCGGCCCCCTGCGAGCGCGCCTTGCCGACATTGTCGTAGAAGCCATAAGAATGAGTATCGCACAGCGGGCTGGTGACCGAGAAGCACGAGACATAGTTGACGAGATTGCGCGTGTCGCGGCGGAAGAACGTGAGCCCGGCGCGGAACGTGCCCTCGGGGCTGACATAGCTGATCCCCGCGTCATAGCTGCGGCTGCGCTCGGGGCGCAGGTCCGGGTTGCCATAGTCGGGCGAGAGCAACTGGTAGAGCGTGGGCGCGCGGAAGCCTTCGCCATAGCTGGCGTTCAGGCGCACCCCGCGCACGACCTCGACCGTGCCGTTGGCGCCCAGGCTCCAGTTGCCGCCGAACCGGCTGTGGCTGTCGTAGCGCCCGCCCACGGCCAGGCTGGCCTTCTTGCCATACCAGCCGAGCAGCGCATGGCCGCTCGTCAGGCTGGCGGTCTGGTGGCTGTCATACGTGCTCGAAAAACTGGTCCATTCGTTGTCGGCGCCGAAATCGAGCGCGAAGTCGGCAGGCAGGTCATAGCGCCCGGTCAGTTCGACGCGCTGGCTGCGGCCATTGTAGCCATATTCGAACGTGTCGTCGGCCCCGCCGGTGAACGTGCGGCGGCGGGTGATCGCGGTGCTGTAGCCGCCATCGAGGGTCAGTTTGCTGCCCGCATAGTGAAACCCGGCATGGCCGAAGAACTGCCGCGTGAGCGCATATTCGCTGGTGTCGCCAAAGTTGAAGTTGGCGTCATAGCCGTCGATGTCGGTCCGGCCGTCGGCATAGCGCGCATTGGCGACCAGCGAGAACGTGTCGGTCAGGTTGACGCGGGCCTTGCCGCCCACGCGCCACTGGTTGTAGCCATCGCGCTCGGTGCCGCTCGACGCGGCCGAGATGCCGTTGGTGCCCACGTAGCCGCCATCGAGCGAGATCGCATAGCCATCGCGCTTCACCCCCGCGATCGCATCGACATCATAGCTCCCGCGCGAGCCACCCTCGGCAGACACTTCCGCGCCATTGATCTCGCGCGTGGTCAGCGCGATCACGCCGCCCATCGCCGCGCTGCCCCAGATGATCGAGTTCGAACCGCGCAGCACCTCGACGCGCCCGATCGAGCCGCTCGACAGCGTGCCGAAATCGAACCCGCCCGAAGGCGACGAGGTATCCTCGACGCGCACCCCGTCGACGAGGACCAGCGTGTGCTGGCCTTCATCGCCACGCAGGCGCACCGCCGTCTGCGAACCCAACCCGCCCGTGCGCGAGAACGTGAGGCCCGGCACGCGTTCGAGCACGCGGGTCAGGTCGGGCCCCTGCACCGACTGGATCGTTTCGAGCGGAACGACGGTGATCGCCTGGCCGGTCTGGTCGAGCGGGCGGTCGCTGCCGGTGCCCAGCACGGTGATCTGCTGGCCGATCTGGCCCGGATCGATCGCAGGCGCATCAGGGGCCGGGGCGTCAGGGGCCCCGGCATCGGGAGCAGGCGCCTGCTGGGCGAGCGCGCTTCCCTGCGGCACGGTCTGTGCCAGCGCCAGCCCGCAGGCCAGCGCGATCAGCGATGTCTTCATGTCTTTTCCTCCCGGCCCATGGACTTGTTGCCGTCCATGGCGGGAGGTCCGCCGGGCCAATGGCGGAAAGGCTCACCACGCTTGCGTCCGGTACACCCCGCCCGGCCGCGGAACGACCACACACCGGCAGGTTTCCTGGCTCTCCGGGTCATCGCGACACACCGGCCTTCCCGACCCTGTAACCGGGCCAGTGGCACACGAGGGTGCGGCGCTCGTCCGGATACAGTTGCGGGGGCAGCGCCGGTGGTCCGGCTTCCCTCTTAGCCTGCGCGCAAAGGCAGGCACCGGTGGCGTCTGCGCGGGCCGATAGCGCCGCGCGCGCGCCACGGCAAGAAAAAGCCGTTAACCTGCATCGGATAAGCCGTTAACGCCCGGACCGGGGCCTGTGTCTATTCGGGACGCAGGCAATTGTCAGGGTGCATTGCCCGCCCATGGTGCTAGCGGCAGGCAGACCAAGAAGGCTTCTTTCCCGTTTCATGACCCAGCCCTTTCCCCTGCTCCCGCCTGAAGCGCTCGTGCCGCCGCTGGGGCCGTGCGCCCGCGCGGATCAGGCCGCGCTGCGGCAGGAAGCCGGGGAAAGGCTCGCCATGCTGGTCCTGCCCGAAGTGCCGCCTCGCGACTTCACCGGGCGCATCCGCCGCCGCGACATGGTCTCGTGGCGCCACCAGCATCGCCGGGCCGGGGTCATCCGTGCCCGCGCGGGGGGCATTGCCGCCATCGGCGCGCTCGGCCTAGATCGGAAGAACGTCGTG
>DQVI01000098.1 GCA_015661825.1 Novosphingobium capsulatum | reverse complement strand
GCTCGCCGTGCTGGTGCTGGTGCCCGGCGGGGCCGTGGCGGCGCGGTTCTTCTCGGGGCGGTTCACGCCCGAGTGGGCGCGCTCGGGCTGGCTGGCGCGGATGCGGCAGGCGATCACCTTGCCCCATCCGGGCGCGGTGCTGGCGCTGGTCGGGGTCTCGACGCTCGAACTTTCGGCGGCGGCGGCGGCGCTCTATGTCCTGCTGCCCCATCCGCAGGGCTGGCACTTTGCCGCGTTCATTCTGGCTTATGCGATGGGGATGACCGCCGGGCTGGTGACCCATGTTCCGGGCGGGCTGGGGGTGTTCGAGGCGGTCCTGCTGGCCGCCTTGCCCGAATATGCCCATGGCGCTGCCAACGGGCAGACCGGGGCGGCCACGCTGGCGGCGCTGCTGGGCTATCGCATCATCTACTACATGTTGCCGCTGGTGGTGGCGGTGGGGATCAATCTGATGATCGAGGGGCGCCACTTCTGGGTGCGCTGGCGTGCGCGCCGCGCCCGGCGCCACGGTGCGACAGGCCCGGCTGCGCGCTGAACGAACACGCGCGCCCGACCTTTCTGTTCTGTCTCAGGGGAGCGGCGGAGGGCCGCCCGCGCCGGGGCCCCCAGACCCCATGCCCCCCATTCCGTTGCCGGCCCTTCCGTTGAGGCCGCCGCCCAGCGTGCTTTGCGGTCCACCGCCGATGGCGCCGCCAAAACCATAGCCTTGCGGCATGAACGGACCCATCGCGCCATGCGATGCGCCCAGTGTCGGGCTCATCGCGCCATTGGCCCCTTCCGCACGCTGGGAGCCGGGGTAGGGGGAGCCGGGATCGGGGGATTCGGCGGCGAGCATGTGGGTATCGGGCTCGACCGGGGTGAGCGAAGGATTGGGATCATCGTCGTCGAGCGCTGGGGCCTGAACGGCCGTCGGCGGGGCAAGCGTGGGGCGCGCCACGGCCTGCGCGCGCGAGGCCAG
Source organism: Novosphingobium capsulatum (assembly GCA_015661825.1). Lineage (GTDB taxonomy): Bacteria > Pseudomonadota > Alphaproteobacteria > Sphingomonadales > Sphingomonadaceae > Novosphingobium > Novosphingobium pituita. The sequence goes on along the minus strand of DQVI01000098.1, from coordinate 8,246 downwards.
TGCCGTACCCGGACCGGCGCCCTGAATGGCGCCCTGAATCGCGTTTTGCCCGGTGGGGGGCAGTCCTGCATCGGCGGTCTGGCCTGCGATGGTATCCGGGTTTGCTGCCGGGGTGAGGGCCAGAGGCGCGCTTTGCGCGGTGCCGACGGGCGCTGCCGGGCCGGACGTGGTGTTTATGGCCAGCGTGAAGAGGCCAAGGCCCGCCAGCCCGGCTGCGGTCAGCCCCGCAGCGGTTGCGCCCAGCCTCGGGCGGCGGCGGATCATCCGGCTCAGGCGTCCGTTGCGGGGGGCGGCCTGCGTGGCGGCGTCCATCGCGCGAAAGTCCGGGCGGAGGCTTTCGCGCGGATGCCTGCTGACGAGGTGGAGCGGGGAGGCCATGCCCGACGCATGGCGGGCAGAACAGGCGGCGCGGTCCTGAGGGGGGGCAGGAGCGGCGGCGGGCGCCTGTGGCTGCCGGGGAACCTCGCGCACGATCCGCGCGACGAGGCCGGGCGGCAGCGCCGGGGTCTCGTGCAGGGCGAGCATCCGGTCGAGCGTGGCCTCATCCTGCCATCCGGCGTCCCGCCATCGGGTATCGGTCAGCCGGGGGGATGCCTGGGGGCCGGGGGAATGCAGCGGGTTGCTCACGGGCGGCCATCCTTGAACGGGGATGCGCCGGAACGGGGAGAGCCGCCGGTCATGGCCTGAGCGCCGCAGAAGGCGACATCGCCTGCATTGATGCCCCGTGCCTCAAGCAATTCCCGCATCTGCCGTCTCGCCCTGAACAACAGCGATTCCATCGCCTTGATATTGAGATCAAGCACCTGGGCTGCAAGTGCATTGGACAAGTCCTCGTAATAGCACAGGACGAGCGCGGCTCTATAGCGTTCGGGCAGGTCGGCCAGGGCGCCAGCCACTTCTGCGTGGGCCTGTCGCGTTTCGATCACACGGTCGGCCAGCGGCGCGGGATCGATGGTCTCGGGCAGGTCGTCGGTCACCACGACACGCAGGCGGCGCTTGCGGTCGAAGCACAGGTTCATCGTCACGCGGTGCAGCCAGCCGACCAGCCCGGCCCCGGTGGGCGTCCAGCGCGGGGCATGTTGCCACAGGCGGGCAAAGCAGTCCTGCACCACGTCCTGGGCTTCGTGGGCATCGCCCAGCATGCGCGCAGCGACCCGATAGAGCGCGGCGGCGTGGCGCTCGACCAGGGCGGCAAAGCTGGCGTCGCACCCGTCGGCGACATGGCGCATGAGGGTGGCATCGTCGGCGGGCGGGCGCCGATGGCGGGTGGGGGCTCGGGCAGGGTTTCGGGGGGCTGGGGCATGATCCTGATGCTCCCGGACTTGCATGTCGGGATCATCGTCCGGGTCAGGGGCATCGCTGCCTGAAGAAAGGGCAGTTCCCTGCCAGTCGCCGCAAAAGGTCATGCGGTCCATCCGTCGCGCACGATGGTTGCTCCGTCCATTCCCTTGTCCCGCTTTTCAGGTGGGCTCCGGTATCTGAACGGCCAATTTACAATCTCCGAATTTTTCTGAACATTTCGGGCATTGGTATCAGAAGCATGGTCATCCCGCGACATTTCAGACACTGGTAAAGCCCCGATGTCACCGATATGAATTGGGGGACGATGCCACTGGCCCGCCTGTGCGGCGAGCCCTTCCCATGAAACGAGAGCCCATGCAGCGCCCCAAGAAATTTCATTTTCTTTCTTCCGTTGCACCCATTGCCTTTCCGGCCAGTGTGTTGGCCGCAGCCGCTTTCGTTGGGGCAACCCCGGCCCTGGCCGATACCACGGTCAGCGGCAGCACCCTGACGCCCCTGCTGACCTCTTCGGCGGGCAATGTCACGGTTTCCGATACCGGCTCGATCCGCGTCAACAGCGGCACAGCCGTTACCGTCGATTCCTCGAACACCGTGACGCTCAGCTCGGCCGGGACGCTTACCATGGGCGGCGTGAGCGGGAATGCCGCCATCCTCGTCAATCCGGGCGTGACCACTACGATTACGAACGGGGGCACGATCTCGGTTCCCGAAGACTATACCCCCGCAACGCTGGGCAACAGCACGGTGGTCAACGGGTCGGTCTCGCAACTGTCCAACCGCTATGGCATCCACCTGCTTTCGGGCGGCACCACGGCGGCCACGATCACCAATTCGGGCACGATCACGCTCGAAGGCAATACTTCGGGCGGCATCGTGGCCGATTCCGACCTCACCGGCTCGATCACCAACACCGGCACGATCACCGTCAAGGGCGACAATTCGGTCGGCGTGAAGACCGGCAACGTGACCGGCAACCTGACCATCGGCGGCACGGTCGCGGTGACCGGTTCGGGCGCGCAGGCGCTCGTCGTCAACGGCAATGTCTCGGGCGCGGTGACGATCAACGGCGCGCTCAGCCAGGCGGTCAGCTATACCGCCGACAATGCCACGACCCAGGTTCTCTCGCCCACCGCGATCAGCACCGGGGCCGCCGCGGCCCAGATTTCGGGCAATGTGGCAGGCGGGGTGATCGTGACGATCGCTTCGAACACCAACAACGTCACCCAGACGACCGGCTCGATCCAGTCCTATGGCACCAGCCCCGCCCTGCTCGTGGGCGGCACCGGCGCGACGACCATCGGCCCGGTCGTGGCGACGACCGGCACCTATTCGGTGGCGATCGACGGCACCGTGGGGGCCACGGCCTATTACAGCGGGCTCAATGCCCGCGGGGTCGTTCTGGGCGGGCAGGGCGGCACCGTGGCGCTGAGCAACGGGATCGGTGTCTCGGGCACGATCACGGCCACCACGGTCAATGCAGATGCCACCGCCATCCTGATCAACCAGGGTGTCACGGCGACCTCGCTCTATAACCAGGGCACGATCCGCGCCACGTCGAGCGAGGTTTCCAACGGCAACCTCTATGGCATCCGCGACCTTTCGGGCTCGCTCACCACGATCAACAACACCGGCTATATTACGGTCAGCGGCGCCTCGACCGGCACCGTCGCTGCGATCGACGTCTCGGCCAATACGACGGGCGTGACGATCAACCAGTCGCTCACCTCGGCCAATGCCACCACTCAGGCCACCGACAAGGCCAGCTCGACCTACAATGTCGAAACCGCCACGGTCTATACCGGCATCACCGGCGACATCTACACCGGCAGCGGCAACGACACGATCAACATCCAGTCGGGCAAGGTAACCGGCAACGCCTATCTGGGCGCGGGCAACAACGCCGTGATCCTTGCCGACGATGCCAAGTGGATCGGCAATGTCGATTTCGGCACGGGGTCGGGCTCGCTCACGATGGGCGGCAATTCGCGCTTCACCGGGCAGGCACAGTACAACGATCAGGTCGGCACGCTCACGATCAACGACAGTGCGATTTTCCGCGGCACCATCGCGGGCGGCTCGCAACTGGGCGTGGTGGTCAATGGCGGTGCCTTCAACGCGACCAGCGCGGTGTCCACGACGGTTCACAGCCTGACGGTCAATTCGGGCGGTTCGCTGGGCGTCTACATCAATGGCACCACCGGCACGGCCTCGCACCTGACGACCGATACCGCGACCTTCAACAGCGGCGCGAAGATCGGCGTGACGATTTCCTCGTTCGCCAAGGCGGAAGGCAACTACAACGTGCTCTCGGCCGGGACGCTGACCGGCGCGAGCAACGTGACCAGCCAGACGCTCACGCTGCCGATCCTGTTCAACGGCACCATCACCGCCGATGCCAACGACGTCTATGTGAACATCGCCCGCAAGACGGCGGCCCAGCTCGGCCTGACCTCGCCGCAGGCCGCCGCCTATGATGCGATCATCGCCAATGCGGCCAACTACACCGACCTTCAGGGCAGCCTGCTCCAGATGACCACCACCAGCGAACTGCAAAGCCAGTTCAACGGGCTTCTGCCCGACTATGCCGGTGGCGGGTTCGACTTCGTGACGCGCGGGTCGCGTCAGGCCGCCCAGCACATCAGCGACGATTCCTCGCTGTTCACGATCAGCAACACTGGTGTCTGGCTCGAACCGATGGTATTCCATGCCACCAAGCATGATACCGATTCGATCGGCTACAGCCTGACCGGCGGCGGCGTGACGCTCGGCCTCGAACGGACGACCGCGATCGGCAATGTCGGTGTGTACTTCGACTGGACGACGGGTAACGTCAAAAACAACAACGACCAGTCGATGCATGTCAGCAACATCGAATTCAATGCCTTCTGGCGCAAGGCCTTCGGTCGGCTCTACACGTTCGCGCGGGTCGGCTATGGCCGCTCGAGCTACCGCATCACGCGCACCTTCACCGGTGCGGTCGACAGCACCGCGATCAGCTACTCGGCCACGGGCAACTGGAAGGGCAACATGCTGGCGGCCAGCGGTGGCCTGTCCTACGAGATGCCGCTGAGCGAGACTTTCAAGGTCCGCCCGAAGGTCAGCATCGACGCCTATCGCCTGAAGGAAAACGGCTACCAGGAAACCGGTACCGACGCGATCATCCTGCTCGTCGACGGGCGCAAGAGCACGGCGGTCAATGCGACCACGACCCTCGGCTTCTCGTGGAGCGGGGGGGCCAGCAGCTACGAAGGCCGCCCGTTCACCCTCGAAGCCGATTTCGGTCGCCGCAACCATGTCGCGGGCGATCTGGGCTCGACCACGGCCACCTTCGGCTCGGGGTCGTCCTTCACGCTCACCCCGCAGAACCTCCAGTCGGCCTGGGTCGGTTCGGTCGGCATCCTCCAGGGTGGTCTCGACTATACCTGGAAGATCTCGGCAGGCGCCGAAAAGCCGCAGAACGGGGGGCTGGCCTACAGCCTGCGCGCCTCGATCAGCATCGCGCTCTGACAGACCCGGCTCCGGCAACACAAGGAGGGGCGGCAACCACAGCGGTTGCCGCCCCTCCTTGTGTTGCCGGAGCCGTGCTTTCAGGCCGGTTTGTGGTCGCTGCGCCCGAAGTCGGGGCGGGCATCGTCCTGGCCCATCTGGATGATCGAGCGGCGGATTGCGCGGGTGCGGGTGAAATGGTCGAACAGGGCCTCGCCATCGCCCTTGCGGATCGCCTTTTGCAGTTCGGTCAGGTCTTCGGTGAAGACTTGCAGCATGGCGAGCACGGCGTCGCGGTTGTTGAGGAACACGTCGCGCCACATCGTCGGGTCGGAGGCGGCGATACGGGTGAAATCGCGGAAGCCCCCGGCCGAATACTTGATCACCTCGCTCTGGGTCACTTCTTCAAGGTCCGAAGCGGTGCCCACGATGGTATAGGCGATGAGGTGGGGCAGGTGGCTGGTCACCGCCAGCACGAGGTCGTGATGGGCCGCTTCCATCATCTCGACTTTGGCGCCGAGCCCTTCCCAGAACGCGCTGACACGCGCGACCACCTCGTGCGGAGTGCCTTCGGGCGGGGTCAGGATGCACCAGCGGCCCACGAACAGCGTGGCAAAGCCCGCGTCGGGCCCGCTCTGCTCGGTGCCCGCGACCGGATGGGCGGGAACAAGGGCATGGCCGGGCAGCGCCTCGCCCAGCGCCTTGAGCACGCTGGCCTTGCTCGACCCCACGTCGCTGATCACGCAATCGGCGGGAAGATAGGGCGCCAGCGTGGCGGCGGCGGCCCCCATGGCTCCGACCGGCACGCAGAAGATGACGAGGCCGGCCTCCGCGACGGCCTCGCGCGGGGTCTGGGCGATGGTGTCGGCCAGATCGATCTGCGCGGCGCGGGCGCGCACGTCGGCGCTGGCGTCATAGCCGGTGACATGGACACCGGGCATCCGCGCCCTGACCGCACGCGCCACCGACCCGCCCAGCAGCCCAAGGCCGATGACCGAGATTTTTGCAAATGGCGCCGGAGCCGTTGCCGCCAGGGTCATTGCGCGGCTTGCGCCATGGCGCGCAGCGCGGCGGCGATCTCGTTCATCTGGGTGGCGGTGCCGATGGTGATGCGCAGGCACTGGGGCAGGCCTTGCCCCGGCAGCCAGCGGGTGATGTAGCCCACGTCCATCAGCCCTTCGTAGGCGGCCTGTGCGGTCAGCTTGCCCGAAAACTCGATCAGCACGAAATTGGCCTGGCTGGGCAGCGGGCGCAGCCCGTGGTTGCCCAGCGCGTCGATCGCGGCGACGAAGCGCGCGCGCTCGGCCCGGTTGTGCGCCGCCGAAGCGCGCACGAAGTCCTGATCATGGACGGCGGCCAGCCCCATCGCCTGCCCGGTCAGCGAGACGTTGAACGGCCCGCGAATGCGGTTGAGCATGTCGACCACGGCTTCGTCGCCGGTGCCCCAGCCGATCCGCTCGCCCGCCAGGCCGTAGATCTTGGAGAACGTGCGCGTGACCAGCACGTTGGGCGCGCTCTGCGAGAGCGCCAGCGCGCCATCGTCGTCCTCGGGCGCGACATATTCGGCATAGGCCTGGTCGAGCACGAGCAGGATGTCGGGGCGCAGCGCGGCGTGGAGCCGGGCCAGTTCGGCCTTGCCGATGTAGCTGCCGGTCGGGTTGTTGGGATTGGCGAGGAAGACCACGCGGGTCCGTTCGGTCACCGCGGAGAGCAGCGCGTCGACATCGGTGCCATAGTCCAGATCGGCGGCCTCGACCGGGGTTGCCCCGCAGCGGCGCGCGGCGATCGGATAGACCGAGAAGCCATAGCGCACGAACAGCACTTCGTCGCCGACCCCGGCATAGGCTTGCGCGGCGATGTGGAGCAGTTCGTCCGAGCCGGTGCCCATGACGATCCGCGCCGGATCGATCCCGTGGAGGGCTCCGAGTGCGGCGCGCAAGTCCTTGCTGTCGGGGTCGGGATAGAGCGCGGTATTGACCACACCGGCGCGCGCGGCGCGGGCCTTCTCGCTGGTACCCAGCGGGTTCTCGTTGGCCGAGAGCTTGGTCAGCGGCTTGCCGTCGAGCCCGGTCGACTTGCCCGGCACATAGGCATGGATGGCCTTGATCCAGTCCTTGGGCTGCGGGCGAAGGGGGGCGGCAGGGGCGGTGGTGTCGGTCATGATCGCCCGGCTTTACGCCATGGGGTGCGCATTTCAAGGCACAGCTTGGCGGGGAAGGAGCCGGGCTCCGCAATTCCCCTCAAGCCCGGTCGGTCCCCTCGTTAAGCGCATTTACCATACCACCATGGCGATGACGCGACTGAAACCTGAGGGAATGAAGGGCTTTCGATGATCAGTGTGCAGACCCGGCGCGCCGTTTGGCTGGTGATTTCCCTGGCCGTGCTGGCGATGATGATCGCCGCCTTCGTGATGGCCCAGATCCGCTATGGTGGCCCGATGCATCGGGCCAGCCTGCTTCAGGACGAATTGCTGGCCGATATTCTCCCGCCACCCTGCTTCGTGGTGGAGCCTTACTTGCGCACGACGCTGATCCTCACCGCGCCGGCGCGGGCGGCGCCGGCGGTGCGCGCCTTGCAGGACGAGCACACGGCCTTTCTGGCCCGTCAGGCCTATTGGCGGGCCGCGCCCGTGCCCGAAGAGATGCGCCCGGCGCTCGACGCCACGCTGGCGGCGGAAGTCGATTTCTGGGCCATCGTCGACAAGGCCTATCTTCCCGCGCTGCGCCGGGGCGACATGGAGGCGCTGCGGCGCATCCATGATGGCGACCTGGCCCGCGCCTACGAACGCCAGCACCAGCGCGTGGATGAACTCGTGGCGCTGTCCAACAGCCATCGCACGGCCCTGCTCACCAATGGCCAGCGCACGGTGGTGGCCTCGCTGGTGCTGGTCGCCGGGCTGGCTCTGGCCACTTTCGCGATGATCGTCTTTACCGGGCGCCAGTTGCGTCGCCGGGTGGTCGAGCCGCTGGTCAAGACCGCGCAGGGCCTTACCACCATGGCCGATGGCAATTATGGCATATGGCTCGAAGGGGCCACGCGGCAGGACGAGATCGGCCAGATCGTCCGCGCGACGGAAGTGTTCCGTGATACCGCGCGGGCGCGCGAGGATGATCGCAAGGTTCAGGCCCGAGTGGTCGAGGCGCTGTCGTCAGGCCTCGAAGTCATGGCGGCCAAGGATCTCGAACAACGGATCGACGAACCTTTCCCCGATGGCTTCGACGGATTGCGCACCAACTACAACACGGCGGCTTCGGCCATGGCCGAGGCGCTGCGGGCGGTGCGCGTGGGGGCCAATCGGGTGGCGCGGGCCATTGTCGAGATCCGTTCGGCTTCCGAGGATCTGGCCGAGCGCAACGAGCGTCAGGCCGGAAGCCTTGCGGTTACCGCAGGGGCGCTCGACCGGGTGACCGGCAGCGTGGGCGAGACCGCCCGGCGCGCGGCCAGCGTGCAGGCCGCCG
>DQVI01000108.1 GCA_015661825.1 Novosphingobium capsulatum | reverse complement strand
GCCGCCAGAACAGCAGCGGCGAACAGGGCGCGCGACATCGCGATCTCCTCGAACGGGGGATGACGGGAAAACGGAAAAAAGGAAGGCGTGGGGCTGTCGGGCGGGCGGGGTCAGGCGCTCGCGCCTGCCTTTTCTGCGGCCCGTTCGCGCCCGGCCTCGCTGCTCAGGCGTCCATAAAGCCCATAGAAGGCCAGCCCGATCAGGTTCCACAGGCCAAAGCGGATCAGCGTGCTGGCCGGAAGGCTGAACAGCAGATAGGCGCAGCCCGCGATGGTCAGCGTGCCGACCACCATCGGCTGCGGGCAGCGGAACAGGCGGGGCAGGTCGGGCGAACGGCGGCGCAGGATCATCAGGCAGGCGCCCACCGCCATGAAGGCGATCAGCGTGCCCGCATTGGCCAGTTCGGCGATCTCGTCGAGGCGGAAGATCCCCGCGACCACGGCGATCGAAATGCCGGTCATCAGGGTGATCCGCGTGGGGGCGCCGGTGCGCGGGCTGATCCTGGCGAGCGAGCGGGGCAGCAACCCGTCGCGGGCCATGACGAAGAACACGCGGCTTTGCCCGTACATCATCACCAGAATGACCGAAGGCAGCGCGATCACCGCAGCCAGCGCGATCAGGTAGGCGGCCATCGGCTGGTTCAGGCTGCGCAGCACCAGCGCGAGCGGCTCGGGCGAGTTGGCGAGTTGCTGGAAGGGCAGCGCGCCGATGGCGGTGACCGCCACGGCCATGTAGATCAGCGTGCAGACCACCATCGAGCCGACGATGCCGATGGTCAGGTCGCGGCCCGGATTCTTGGCTTCTTCGGCCGAAGTCGCGACCGCGTCGAAGCCGTAGAAGGCAAAGAAGACGATGGCGGCGGCAGCCATGACCCCGCGCTTGTGCCCGGCGATCTCGGTGCTGCCAAAGCCATAGGGCATGAACGGATGGAGGTTGCCGGTCTGGAATGCGGGCAGCGCGATGATCACGAAGACCGAGAGCGCGGCCAGCTTGATGATGACCAGAATGATGTTGAGCGTGGCGCTCTCGCGCGTGCCGGCGATCAGCATGCCCATGACGCCCAGCGCGATCACCACCGCCGGCAGGTTGACGATCCCCCCGCCATGCGGGCCGACCAGCAAGACATGGGGCAGGTGGATGCCCACCGCCTCGATCCAGCCGACCAGATAGCCCGACCAGCCCACCGCGACCGTCGAGCAGGCCAGTGAATATTCGAGGATCAGGCTCCACCCCACGACCCAGGCGACCGTCTCGCCCATGGCGGCATAGCTGAACGTATAGGCGCTGCCCGCCGCCGGGATCAGGGTGGCCATTTCGGCATAGGCGAGCGCGGCGCAGGCGCAGACCGCGCCCGCAATGGCAAAGGCAAGGATGACCGCAGGCCCGGCGCGCTCGGCGCCCACGCCGGTGAGGGTATAGATGCCCGTGCCCACGATGGCGCCGACCCCCAGCGCGATCAGGTGGGGCCAGCTCAGGGTCTTGGCCAGGGAATGCCCGGATTCGCGGTGTGACAGTCTCTCGATGGATTTTCGCGGTCCGAGCATTGGTCCCCCTGAAACGGTATGGATCAGCCTGTCTGGCTGGCTTTGAAATGGGCGCGCAGATCGTCCAGCGTGCTGGCAATGTGCGCGGTGAGCAGTGCCTTGACCTTGTCGGCATCCCCGGCGAGCCAGGTGGTCAGAAGGTCGCTGTGTTCGGTATGTGCGCGGTCGCCGCGTCCGGCCGGTTCGAGGTGGGCGCTGACATAGCGTTCGGCGAGCACTTCGAGGCGCTCGACAAGCTGGGTGGTGAGCAGGCGCTTGCCCGGACGGACCAGCGCGACATGGAATTCGCGGTTGCGCACGGCCACTTCGCCACGGTCCCCGGCGGCGGCGGTATCGAGCACGTCAAAGGCGTGGCGGGCGGCTTGCCTGTCGGCCTCGTCGGCGTGGAGGCAGGCATAGGCCGCCGCCGCCGGTTCGATGGCCAGACGCAGCAGGTAGATTTCCTCGGCCTGGTCTTCCGACATCGGGCGCACGAACCAGCCGCGGTTGGCCTGGCTGGTCAGGAGGCCCTCATGCTCCAGCCGGGCCAGCGCCTCGCGCAGGGGAATCTTGCTGACCCCCAGTTCGGCGGCCAGCGCATCCTGACGCACGGGCTCCATCACGGGGAGCTTGCCCTCGACGATTCTTTCGCGAATGACGTCGAAAATGCGTTCGGAAAGCGTGCGGACGACGATTGTCACCTGTGGATCTCCATATCGGGCACAGCGCTGTCATGGCGCCGGAGGGAATTGCCGTATACGGTAGATGATCGGCGGGCGGCCTGCAATCGGGCCGGTCCCGCAGGGCTGTTTGCAGGGCGAGGAAAAGATCCGCCAAAAGATTGGCTTGCTATGCGTTCCGCTCCATCGGGGGCTGCCCGCGCCGGTCCGTGGGCGCCCAGGGCGCGCAAGAGGGCCACGGCGGCACGCTTGCGGCTGGTCGGGCGCCGGTAAAGGAAGCACCGGTAAAGATCGGGCAGGCGGCGGATCATCTTGCGCATCGAGCCTTGTCGAATGGGTGACGATGGATATAAGGTATACGATACGGTCTGGCATTTGCAACGGAGTTTTCGTGGGTCTCATCGGTATCGTCGGCGGCGGGGTGGTCGGGCTGTGCGCCGGGCTGGACTTGCTGGAAGCCGGGCATGGTGTCGTGCTGGTCGATGACGACCCGCGCGCGCAGGCGCCCTCGTGGGGCAATGCGGGGCATGTCGCCACCGAGCAGGTCGAGCCGCTCGCCTCGCTCGAAAGCTTGCGCAGCGTGCCCGGACGCCTGTTCACGCGCGGCGGGCCGCTGGCCTTTCCGCCCGGCGCCATCGCGCGGTGGATGCCCTTCGGGATGCGGCTGCTCGCGGCCTCGGCCCCGGCGCGGTTCCGGTCCGGATGCGCGGCGATGCGCCCGCTGAAGATCGGAAG
>DQVI01000048.1 GCA_015661825.1 Novosphingobium capsulatum | reverse complement strand
TGAAGGACTGGTCTAGACACCCATTTTCCTACTGCAAAGCAATCGCTTACGCCACTCCCGCCAACCCTCTCACCCGCCTCGGTGAATAAGACAGGCTAGGCATTCCCTCGTTTGTGCCACGTCACCCAATAAACGGCCAACAGGCCCACGGCAGCCGATGCCAGCGAGGCGAGAAGAATTCCCAGCTTTGCCGCAGCCAGCAGCGTCGAAGGGTAAGCCAGGTTCGCAATGAAAAAGGACATCGTGAAGCCTATCCCGGTCAGGAAGGCGCCGGCCGTGAGGAAGGACCAGTTCAGGCCCGCTCCGAGCCTTGCCAGGCCAGAGCGCAGCGCCATCCAGCTGAAGAGCAGAACGCCAGCGGGTTTGCCGAAGACCAGCGCGACAAAGATCGCGAAGGTGACAGGCTTGATGTCGGACGTCGAAAACGCGACCCCGGCATTGGCCAGGGCAAAGAGCGGCATGATGGCAAACCCCACCCAGGGGTGCAGCATCATTTCCAACCGCTCCAGCGGCGACAGGGACTCGCTGATGGCCCGGCCTGCCTCCACAAGCTCGCGACGATCCGTGGTGTCGCCACTCCACTCATGATCGCGCGGATCCAGGACGTTCCCGAGAATGGCGCGCAGACGCGGCACACCCACCCAGATGCGTGTCGGGGTCATGAGCCCGAGGATGACCCCGGCGATCGTCGCGTGGATACCCGAGGAATCGAGACACAGCCAAAATGCAGCCCCGAAGAGAAAGTATATCGGGATGCTTCTGATGCCGAGGCGTGCAGCTATGGCGATGACACCCAGGACGAAAAGCGCGAAACCGATCGCCATGAAATTCAAGGTGTTCCCGTAACCGATCGCCACGACCAGGATCGCGCCGATATCATCGAAGATCGCCAGGGCTATGAGGAACAGGCGCAGGCTGTGGGGAACACGCGAACCAAAGAGCGCAAGCCCTCCGATCACGAAGGCCGTGTCGGTGGCCATTACCGTTCCCCAACCGTGCCTGCCAACTTCTCCGGCCAAAATTGCGGTGTAGACAGAAGCAGGAACGATCATGCCGCCCAGCGCGGCGGCGAAAGGCAGGGCTGCCGTTCGCAGGTTTTGAAGCTCGCCCAGGGCAAACTCGCGCTTCATCTCCAGCGACACCACGAAGAAGAAGAAGGTCATCAACCCGTCGTTGATCCAGTGCCCGATTGAGCGCGTGAAGTCCAACGGGCCAAGTTGCAGGCCGATCTGCAATTCCCAGAATCCCAGGAACTGCGCGGACCAGGCCGTATTGGCCATGATCAGGGCGACTATCGTTGCGACCAGCAACAACCCTCCGGCTGCGGCCTCGACCCTGAGGAAGCGGGTAAAAGGCCTCGTTATGTGGTCGGCAAACTCATGCGGCAGACCGGGGTTTCCTGGATTGATCATCGTTCCACCCGCATGCTGCGGCCTGACGGGGGGACGCGTTTCGCAACGGCGTATCGGCATTCCGCAAGGAGGAGAAACGCCAGCCTGCCATGCCAAGCGGGCAACTGCCGCCCATTTTCCCGAGACGGATCAGGAATTTTCGAAACCCCGGTCCGGGTTTTCGCTCAGCAGTCGGTCCTCATCGCTCGGTTCCCGTTCATTTTGAAGAGCCACCATTTGTGCAATGAGGCGTGTCTGCTCGCGGGAGGTTTCGCGCCGCTCTGCGGCGTGCGCCTCGATACGCCACGCGCTGGCTGCCCGGTCAGCGACGGCCCGGACGTTTTCCAGCGTCGCATTGGCTGCGCGATCACGCTGGTGGGTCTCCTGCATCCGGCAAAAAGTGGACGAGAGTTGCATTGGACATCCTTTCGCGGTGATCGTGGCAGTCAGCGCATGGAACGCGCCGGAATTCAGGGAGCCTTTGCCTTGCGCACCCGCCCCCGGCCCTCTGCACTGGCGTGCGATGAGGCCGCGGGCTTTGCGGCTGCGAGGTGGCCGCCCTCGTTTTCCCAGGTATCTTCGCGAAGGGATCGCGCAGCAGCACGCCGCGCCGCGCCAGATGGCGGCGCGAAGGGAAGATCGCGTGGAAGCGCTGTTTTTTCCGGGCCGGTGAGAGGATCGACAATACGAGACATGGTTCGTCTCCATCCATGGGCGGGAGCACGAACTATCTCTCAGCCGCACCCGAGCCCGTGGCATACGAAGTGCGATGCACATGATATGGGGTGCGCAGGGCGAAATACCAAGGGCGCAGAGTCTTTATTGACGGGCAACCCCCGTTTCTTGCCAGCGCCCCATTTCCCGCCAGCGCATAGCCGAGTCAGCGCAGTTCGACGTCCACGCGCATATGGTCCAGCAGGTTCGATGGCCCTGCATAGCTGCCACTGACCGGCATGATCTGGCGGATATCGCGCCCCACCGCGACAGGCACAAGGTTGAAGCCACCGATGCTGCGGTTGGTCGGGTCGAAGGTGATCCACCCGGCGCCGGGCACAAAGACCTCTGCCCAGGCGTGGGTAGACCCGCCCAGGGCCTGGCCGATGAGGTTTTGGGCCCGATTGTCGAGGTAGCCCGAGACGATCCTTGCGCCAAAGCCGAGACTGCGCGCCGCCTCTGCGAACAACACCGCAAAATCACGGCAGGATCCCCAGCCACGGTCCAGCGTCTGTAGCGGCGATTGCGTGCCTTCATCATCCCGAGACTGATAGGAGATCCAGTCGGGAACCCCGGCGCTCAGGTCCTTGAGCAGCGCGAGCGTACCGGTCGGGTTCCCGCCGACGAACCCTTGTACCCATTGGCGCAACCGAGGGGCCTCGCCCGGATGCTGCATGACCGTCAGGGCGCCGAGGTCGGTCCAGTCGTCGTCGCTGTATCGAAACGGATAGTGGATCGCGGATGCGGAAATATCGAACACCGGCCAGGCAGCCGCGCTGACGCGGAGAACGGCCCGGCTTTCGATGATCAGCCTGTCGGTCATGGAGGCAAAGGTCGCTGTCGCAACCGTATTGCCCGCCACGTCGCTTGCCCAGGAAATGTGGGCGTCAGGTGTGATGTCGAGATCGAAGGACACCAGTTCGATGTCATGCCCTTCGCGCGGGCGCAACATCAGCCGATGCGGCTCAAGCCGCACCGGCTGATGGTAGAAATAGGATGTACGGTGCGTGATGGCCAGCATGGTCAGCTAATCTCATAGTTCCCGAGACAGCGCCAGTGCAGGCATACAATGCGCGCCCCAGAGCGGCAGCCTCCAAGGGCACAGTGCGATTGCCGGGGATCCCGGTGCCGGGCGATCCGAAACTCTCGTTTCGGATCAGGCACCGGCCCGCACCCCCCACCCGAAATTCGCCGAAGAGGCGAATTCGGGTCAGACTCTCAGCGCAACGACCCGCGGCGGACCAGATTGACGATTGCGAGCAGGACGACAGCCCCCGCGAGTGAAACCAGAAAGGTTGCCAGCGTGAGCGGCGCACTGCTGATGTCGCCACGCGCAAAAATCAGGCCGCCGATAAAGGAGCCGATAATGCCCACCACAATATTGAGGAGGATGCCCTGCTGGCCATCCGTGCGCATGATCACGCTTGCGAGCCAGCCGATGATGCCGCCGACGATGAGCCACATGATAATTCCCATAACCATTCCCCTGTAATCCAGAAGACGATCTGGCCGTAGTGGCATATCGTAACCGGAGTTATACAAACCGCGGAACCGATACAATTGTTCCATGATCAGACAAATTATGGAACCATGAATTATTTTCATCAACATTGTTCATTATTTTCATAGTGATGAATTTATTTATAAAAATCAGGACCGGTCAATTGCAACTATATGCACTATTGATCGTTGTTTGATGGCTCCAGGCGATACCTGTCCATCTCGGACGGTGCGTTTTCAGCCAAAAAAGCAGTCGCAAGCTTTCCCGCCGTCATGACTGGTGGACTTGTGCCTGCGAGGAACCATACCATGAAACGTGTACTCATCCCCGTCCTGCTCGCGACGGCAATCCTCGGCGCGTCCACGACCGCCCCGGCCCAGTCCACCATGCCCGCCACGACAGGCAGCTATTCGAGCACTGATGTCGGCGTTGCGCCGATCTATGGCCTCGATGGCCCGGCCTTCTCGGCTGCCGCATCCGATGCCAACCAGTTTCAGATCGCCGCAAGCAAGCTCAGCATCTCGCGCGCGCAGCGCAGCGACGTCAAGAACTATGCCCGGCGCATGATCTCGGAGTCGGAAACCTCCCAGGAGACACTGCTTGCCTCGCTGAACAACGACCGGCGCAAGATCGCCAGGCCGACCACCCGTTTGTCTGCCGAACGCGCATCGATGCTCAAGATGCTTCGCCATACGCCGCGCGGTTCGTTCGACAATCTCTATCTCACCCAGGCCGCGCGCGTCCAGCAGGGCAATTGGGCCGCCTACAAGGGATATGCCACAGACGGCGCCGACCAGTCGCTGAAACAGGTTGCCGGCAATGGCGTGCCGATCATCGAGCAACAACTCCAGCAGAGCGATGCGCTGCTGCCATCGGCTCTCTCTGGACACTGAAAGTCCGCCGACCAGCACCCGCAACGCGGGATGCCCTTCGCAAGGCCTTCACCGCGGTGAAGGCCTGACATGGCCAGACCCGGCGCGTTGAAGCGCGGTCTGGCCCGAGAATGCCTGTCCGGGGCGGCAGCCACATGGCCTGCCGCCTTCTCTATCACCGAAAGGAGCCAGGTCATGGCCACCAATGCACAAGCACCAGGCGCGCCCGTCGGCCCTGTTGTCCTGATCTGCGCCGACGACATTCGCGGCAAGGCCGTTCATGGGCGGGACGGCGACGCGCTGGGCACGATCGCCAGGCTCGTTCTCGATGCGCGGACCGGACAGGTCGCCTATGTCATCCTGTCCAGCGGGGGTTTCCTCGGATTGGGGCAGAGTTATCACCCCGTTCCATGGTCGGCATTTCGCTACGACGACCTGGAAGGCGGGTATGTGGCCGCCATCGACAAGCGCCTGCTGGAAGGCGCTCCCAGCTTTCGACCCGATTCAGCGCCCGTATTCGACGAGACGTATGGTCGGCGCGTGACCGACTATTACAGGACCGCGCCGACGGACACGGCCTGATCCGGACGGGCTTTGCCGGGATCAGGGACGGGAATTTTCCCCCGCGCCGAATACGTGCCGGACTTTTACACGATGGTGCTATGGTGCACCTGCGAGTCCCGCCTCCCTCGAAGGAGTTCGCGGTTCCCGACTGCCCGGGCACAGCTTTCATATCGCGAGCTTTCCGGCTTCCCCGGAAAGGGGGAATTCCCCATGAATAGGCCCATTCATCCCGATGTCGCGCAAGGTCTCGCGCTGGCAATCCTGATTTCGTCCGTCGCGCCTGCCCTGCTTCTGGACGGAAAGTTGAGCGTCGTTGCCGGCAGTACATCCTTTTACCGCGCTTTCGGCCTTGATCCCCCTGATGTGAGCGGACAGTCGGTATTCTTGCTCGGCAAGGGCGAGTGGGACGTGCCCCAGCTTCGCTCGCTGCTCGAGGCCACCCTCTCGGGCCATGCCAGGATCGAAGCCTATGAGATGGATCTCAAGGATGGACTGTTGCCCCGGCGCCTTGTCCTGAGCGCGCAGAAGCTCGACTATGGCGAACCGGAACAGGTCCGCCTGCTCCTGACCATCTCCGACGTCACGCAAGCCCGGCTCAGCGAGAAGCTCAAGGACGACTTGCTCCGCGAGAAGGCGATCCTGCTTCAGGAGCTTCAGCACCGCGTTGCCAACAGTCTCCAGATCATTGCAAGTGTGCTCATGCAGAGCGCGCGACGGGTGCAGTCAGACGAAGTGCGGGGGCATCTCCACGATGCGCACAATCGGGTGATGTCGATCGCCACGTTGCAGCAGCAGCTCGCGGCCTCAAGGCTGGGCGATGTCGAATTGCGCGGCTATTTCACCCAACTGTGCGAAAGCCTCGGCGCCTCGATGATCCACGATCATGACAAGATGTCGATCGCGGTGACCGCCGATGGCACCAGCGTGAACGCCGACATCTCGGTCAGCCTCGGGCTGATCGTCACCGAACTGGTGATCAACGCGCTCAAGCATGCGTTTCCCGGAGGTCGCGACGGCAAGATCCTTGTCGATTATCGTACGCACGATGCCAACTGGACCTTGTCGGTCAGCGACAACGGCGTGGGCATGCCCACGTCGCTGGGCGATACCAAGCCGGGACTTGGCACCAGCATCGTCGAAGCGCTGGCCAATCAACTGCATGCGGAAGTTGAGATCGAGGGTGGATGTCCGGGAACGACCGTTTCGGTGACGCATACAAAATCTCCCTCGCCCTGACGCAGCCCGCGCGGCGCAGGCCCGGATCGCACCGCACAAGATTACCTATGGCAAGCCGGCCTTTCGCTGACATCGCGGGCCCTTGGCTGGAGGTGAAATCGCACGGGTGTCGTCCGCCGAACCGACTTGCCAGCACCGTAAAATCGGACGCGTCTTCGCAGCCAGATTGAAAGAAGTGCATGGATGCCTTGCATCAAGGGCTTGAAGCCCCATTTATTGTGCAGTGCAGCAAAGCGGTCATGACCACGCCTTTGCAAGCTATCTCCATCCAAGGTTCCCATCATGCGCAAGCTTTCCGACACTATAACACGGCTTGCCTCGCTGCGCAGCGCAGCCGATATGAGCGCAGCGACCAGCGGGCGCCTCGAAAGCCTTGAGGTTTTCGGCTCGAACCCTGGGGCTCTCCGAGCCCATATCTATGTACCGCCCACTCTCTGCGATGGAGCAGCCCTCGTCGTCGTCATGCATGGCTGTACCCAGACGGCGGCCGGCTACGACATGGGGGCAGGCTGGTCCGAGATGGCCGATCGGCACGGCTTTGCCCTCCTGTTTCCTGAGCAGCAGCGGCAGAACAATCCGAACCTGTGCTTCAACTGGTTCTCGCCGGAGGACAATCGCCGTGGTTCCGGCGAGGCGCTTTCGATCCGCCAGATGATCGCCGCCGTCGCCGACGCCCATCCGATCGATCCGGCGCGCATCTTCGCCACAGGCCTCTCTGCGGGAGGGGCGATGGCCTCCGTCATGCTGGCCACCTATCCGGAGGTGTTTGCCGGCGGCGCCATCATCGCCGGCCTGCCCTACGGCTGCGCGAGTACCATCCCGCAAGCTTTCGATCGCATGCGCGGGCGCGGCATCCCGCGTGAGGCCGAGCTTGCAGCGCTGGTTCGCGGCGCCTCCGATCATCCTGGGCCATGGCCTACCCTCTCGATCTGGCATGGCAGCAGCGACCCGACGGTGAACCCCGCCAACGCCGACGCCATCATAGCCCAGTGGCGCGCTCTGCATAGGGTCGGCCTCGATCCCGCGCGGACGGAGGCCGTCGATGGATATCCCAGGCGCGTCTGGTGCAACGCCACTGGCCACGAGGTAATCGAGGAATACAGCATCACCGGCATGGGCCATGGTACGCCGCTCGACACAGCGGGCGAGAACGGCTGCGGCAAGAGCGGTGCCTACATGCTCGAAGCCAGCATTTCCTCCACTGTAGCGCGACAAACAGGATGAGGATTGCGCGTCAATCAGGATGAGAATGTGATTGTCGCGGCGCGTCATTCAGTGCCGATTTTAATTGTCGC
>DQVI01000017.1 GCA_015661825.1 Novosphingobium capsulatum | reverse complement strand
TTCCCTCCCCCCGCCCGCCCCTGCCCGCCGCTGCACCGCACACCGGGATGACAGGCCGCCAAACCACGCCGGAACGCGGCCTGCCGGGGCCCTGCTATTGCTCCGCAGCGGATATGCTTGGCCTTCCTTGCGCGGGCGAACGGCCACAGGCTGGGGTCATATCGGGAACGGGCATGGGTGGAGCGCCAGGCGCACCGGAGCGTCCCGATGCACATCTCGATCCGGGGCAACCCGATCTGGCCGAAGGGGGCAATGGTGAACACCGCAATCGACTTCTATCGCGCACCAGCCGGCATCGTGCCCGCTGGCGTGGCCGAACCGCGCGCCAGCTCGCCGGCGGCAACCGACCGCATCGACGTAAGGCGCCTCATCGCCATGTTCCGCCGCCGCATCGGGGTTTTCCTGGGCGTGGTCGGGGCGGTTCTGGCCGTGGGCATGATCATCACCGCGCTGCAACCGCGCACCTACTCGGCCCGCGCCGAAGTGACGCTCAACAGCAAGCTCCAGACCGTGGCGCCCACCAGCACCAACGACAAGGTCGAGCAGTCGGCGATCCCGAGCGAAAGCTTCGTCGACACGCAAGTCTCGGTGGTCACCTCGGAAACCAACACCGCCGCCGTCGCCGACGCGCTGGGGCTGGCGCGCGACCCGCGCTTCACCCAGGCAAAGGATGCCGATCAGGGCGCCAGTCAGGGCAAGGCCGCGGCCAGCAAGGAAAGCGCCCGCGACGCGGCGATTGCCTATCTGCGCAAGAACGTGACCGCCCAGCGCATCGGCTCGACGTATGGCATCGCCATCACCTTCGAGAGCCGCGACCCTGCCGAGGCCGCGCGCGTCGCCAATGCCTTTGCCGAACAGTACACGCTCGGCGCGCTCGAACAGAAGCGCTCGGGCGCGCGCGACACGACTGCGGTGATCGCCTCGCGGCTCGAACAGCTGCGCCAGCAGGCCCTCGCCGACAGCGCGGCGGCCCAGCGCTATCGCATCACCCACAATCTGCTCAGCACGACCCAGGGCACGCTGACCGAGCAGGAAATCTCGTCCTACAATCAGGAAGTGACCTCGGCCCGCGCGCAGGCCGCCGAAGATACCGCCCGCCTTCAGGCCGCGCGGGCGCAGATGCAGGGCAATGGCAATGGCGGCGTGGGCGAAGCCTCGCTCTCGCCGGTGATCGGCCAGATGCGCGCCCAGCAGGCCAGCCTCGCCGGCGAATTCGGGGCGCTCTCGTCGCGCTATGGCCCGCAATACCCGGACGTGCTGCGCGCCAAGGCCCAGCTCGACTTCCTCAACCGCCAGATCGCCGCCGAGACCCAGCGCGTGATCGCCAGCCTCGAAGCCAAGGCCCGCGTTTCGGCCCAGCGGCTGGCCTCGCTGGCCGGGTCGCTCGATGCCTCGCGCGGGGCGCTGGCGCAGAACAACGCGGCGATGGTCGGCCTTCAGGACCTCGAAAAGCGCGCCGAAACCTCGAACGCGCTCTATGAGAGCTACCTCAACCGCTACAAGGAACTGACCGCCCGCGAAGGCACCGAGCAGCCCGATGCCGACATGCTGCACCGCGCCGACGTGCCCACCGCGCCCAGCAGCCCGCACGTGGCGATCAACGGCATCCTGGCCCTTGCGCTCGGGATCGGGCTGGGCATTGCTGCGGCCTTCCTCGCCGAAATGACCTTCACCGGCCTGACCACCGGCGACGACATCGAGGCGCGGCTGGGCGTGCGCTATCTGGGCGCGATCCCGGTGCTCCAGTCGGTGTCGCGCGGGACCAGCCACAGCCCGGCCAGCGCCCTGCTCGAAGACCCGCGCTCGGCCTTTGCCGAAAGCTTCCGCTCGCTGCGCGCCTCGATCGCGATGAACACCACCGATGCGCGGATCATCGCGATCACCTCGGCCCTGCCCGCAGAAGGCAAGACGACGACCGCGATCTGCCTTGCCCGCTCGATGGCCTCGACCGGCGACCGCATCCTGCTGATCGACGGCGACTTGCGGCGCCAGGGGGTCAGCCGCTTCCTGCGCGGCGACGAAGGGCGCCCCGGCCTGGTCGAAGTGCTCGAAGGCTCGGCCACGCTCGACGAAGCCATGGTCGTCGATCCGGCGACGGGGCTCTCGATCCTGCCGATCTCGACCGACGCGAGCGACCGGGCCGAACTGGTCACCGGCGACGAGATGGACCGCCTGCTGGCCGCCGCGCGCGAGCGGTTCGACGCGGTGATCATCGATACCGCGCCGGTCCTGCCCATTGCCGACGCCCGCCTGCTGCTGGGCAAGGCCGATGCCTCGGTCTTCGTGGTGCGCTGGCGGCGGACGCCCGAGGCCGCGCTGCGCTCGGCCCTGCGCCTGCTGCCCATCGACCGCGTGCAACTGGCCGGGGTCGCGCTCACCCGCGTCGACATGCGCAAGCAACCGCGCTTCGACTATGGCGATGCCGCGTTCTACCGCAGCTACGAGCACTACTATGTCTGAACCGGGGCTGCCCCCTGCCCCGGCGGAGCCTCCGTTTCCTGCCCCGGCGGAGCCTGCGTTTCCGGTCGGCGTGGGCTCCGGGGGCAACGCCGAAGCGGGCACAGGAACAGGCACCGGCATCATCTGGGGCCACCGGGCGGCGATCATGGCGCAAGCCGCGATCATGCAGGCCGCTCCGGGGGAGCCCCTCCCGCCTCCAGCCGATGGAAAGCAGGCCGCCATGATCCAGTTGGAACTGCTCCCTTCCGAACCGCCCGGCGACGATCCATCCTCTGCGGGGTCTGTGGGGGGGGACCTGCCTTTCGCGGCGCAGGCCGGGGCCGCCTTGCCGGACCCGGTGGAGGAGGCCGCCCCTGATGGCCCCACCCCTGATGGCGCCGCCCCTGATCGCAGGGCCACCATGCAGCCCGTCGATGGCCTGGGCTTGCGTGACCGGCCCCTCACGCCGATCACGCTGCGGCAGGGGCTGGATGACGAGGGCGGGCTGATCCTTCCTCCTTCCCCTGCCACCACGCTTCCGCCCTGTCCCGGCGGGGCGCAGGACGATCCCCGTCGCCGGTTTCGCCGCGTGGCCATCGTCCATTACTGGCTGGTGACGATGCGCGGCGGGGAGCGCGTGCTCGAACGCCTGCTGCGCCTGTTCCCCGAGGCCGACATCTTCACCCATGTCTACGATCCCTCGGCCATGTCGGACACGATCCGCGCGCACAAGGTGACGACCAGCTTCATCCAGAAACTGCCGGGCGCGCGCCGCCATTACCAGAGCTACCTGCCGCTCATGCCCATGGCGCTCGAACACCTCGACTTGCGCGGCTACGACCTCGTGATCAGCAGCGAAAGCGGCCCGGCCAAGGGCGTGATCGCCGCGCCCGATGCCCTGCACCTGAGCTATGTCCACTCGCCGATGCGCTATCTGTGGGACCACTACCACGACTATCGCGAGGCGACCGGGCCACTCGGGCGCGCGCTGATGCCGCTGCTGTGCCATCGCCTGCGCGCGTGGGACATGCATTCGGCGGCGCGGGTCGATCGCATCCTGGCCAATTCCCGCTTCGTCCAGCGGCGGATCGCCAAGGCCTGGCGCCGCGATGCCCATGTGCTCCATCCCCCGGTGGAGGTAGACCTGTTTTCGCGCGCGGAGGCGGTCGGCCCGGCCTATCTGTGGGTGGGGCAGATGGTCCCCTACAAGCGGCCCGATCTGGCCATCGATGCGTTCAACGCGCTGGGCCTGCCGCTCGTCATGGTCGGCGATGGCCCCTTGGCCGAGGCCATGCGGCGGCGCGCCGGGCCGACCATCACGATCCTGCCCCGGCTCGATTTTCAGGCGCTGCGCCGGGCCTATGCCCAGTGCCGGGCGCTGGTCTTTCCGGCGGAGGAGGATTTCGGGATCGTCCCGGTCGAGGTCATGGCCTCGGGCCGCCCGGTTCTGGCCTATGCCGGGGGCGGCGCGCTCGACAGCGTGACCGCCGGTGTCTCGGGCCAGTTCTTTGCCGAACAGACCGTGGCCTCGCTGATCGCCGGGGTGGAAGCCATGGAAGCCTGGCTTCCCGGCTTCTCACCGCAAGCGGCGCAGGCCGATGCCCGGCGCTTTGCCCCGGCCCATTTCGACGAAGGCATCCTGAACGCCCTGCGATGACCTGTCGCCGCGGCCCGTCAGGGGCCTGACGCTTTCACGCTGCCCGTGCCCTCCTGTTTCGAGGAACCAGCCCATGGCTTCGCTTGCCTCCTCTCCCTGTCCTTCAGCCCCGCCTGCCCCGGTTCCGGCTGACCCGGTCCCGGCTTCCGGGGCCTTGCCATCCGGGGCAGGATCGCTGGCCGGAAAGCTCGCCGCGCTTCAGCCGCGCCATCGCCTGACCACGCTGATCACCCGGATCGCGCTGCGCTGGCAGGGCGCCAGCCCCGGCCCGCGCTTCTTCGTCCATGGCAAGCGCCCGCGCGTGACCGGCAAGGGGCGGGTCTCCATCGGGGCACGGGTCAACATGCGCTGCGACGTGGCGCCCGTGCGGATCGAGGTGGCCCAGGGCGCGCACGTCACCCTGTCCGACCGGGCCTTTCTCAACACCGGCACCATGCTGATCGCCCACGCCGCAATCGAGATCGGGCCGTCATGCCGGATCGGCCCCGATTGCGTGCTGTGCGACAGCAATTTCCATGCTGTTCACGAGGGCGGCCCGGTGCGCATCGCCCCGATCCGGCTGGGCCGCAATGTCTGGCTCGGGCGCGGGGTCATCGTGCTGCCGGGCGTGACCATCGGCGATCATGCCGTCGTGGCCGCCGGGTCGGTCGTCTGCGCCGACATTCCCGAGCGCGAGGTGTGGGGCGGCAACCCGGCCACATTCGTGAAGGCCGTGCGCTGCTCGCCAGACTTCGTGCGCAGCTGAATCACCCCCGCCCTTTGCCCCCTTCCACCCCTTTCGACCTTCCGCTCTGCAAGGGAAGCCTTCGATGCAACTGACCTTCATCGGCGCCATTCAGGTTCTCGTCGGCCTCAGCCTGTTTCTGGCCGGTTCGATCGAATCCATGTTCGCCCTCCTGCTGGTGTCGACCCTGTTCGGCGGATCGGCGGCCATCGTGCTGCCGATGCTGGGCGGATCGTCGATCCCGCCTGCGCAGTTCGCGCTGGTGTTCATGGCCCTGCGGCTGCTGGTGCCGGGGTCTGGCAACGGGACGGCGGTCGGCCATGCCGCGCGGGCCAATATCTGGCTGGCCATTTTCATTCTCTATGGCGCGGCGCTGGCCTTCATCGGCCCGCGCCTGTTCGCTGGCCAGATCGAGGTGACGCCGATGCGCGGCAAGGTCGAGGCCCGCTATGTCTCGATGCGCGCCTATATCTATTCTACTCGCCCGCTCGTCTTCTCTGCACAGAACATCACCACCACGGTCTATCTGCTGGGCACGCTGCTGACGGCGATCACCGCCCATGTCGTGTGCCTGCGGGAAACCGGACGGCGGCGCTTCGTGCGCACGATGGCGATTGTCGGGATCGCCCACGGGGTGATCGGCTTCCTGAGCGTGCTGGGCAAGGGCACCGCGATTGACACGGTGCTGGCGCTGTTCCGCAACGGGTCTTATGCCCAGCTCGACCACACCTATCGCGGATTCGTGCGCATGGCCGGGCTCTGGCCCGAGGCTTCGGGCTTCGCCTGGTTCGGCATCAACTGGTGCGTGTTCCTGTTCGAATGCTGGCTGCGCCGTGTCGACAGCCTGTGGACCGGGCCAGCCGCCTTCGTTCTGGCCGCCGCCCTGCTGTGCAGCACGGCCACGACAGCCTATGTCGGGCTTGGCGTCTATGCCGGGCTGCTGATGCTGCGCAGCCTGCTGTTCCCCGGTGCCCTGCCGGTCGATCGCGGGCTGATGATTTTGGGCGCGGGGCTGGCCATGACCGTGCTGGTCAGCGCGGTCATGATCGCCAAGCCAGCGCTGGTGATCGATGCGACCGAACTGATCCGCCACATGACGGTGGACAAGGGCCAGTCTGTCTCGGGCGAGCAGCGCAGCTTCTGGGCCTGGCAGGGGCTGCATGCCTTCGTGGTCACCCACGGGATCGGCATCGGGCCGGGCAGCTTCCGCTCGTCGAGCCTGGCCACCGCGATCCTGGGCTGCACGGGCATCGTCGGCGCGCTGGCCATGACGATCCACATGATCAGCATGTTCAAACCCACCCGCCTCTCGACTTATGCCCCCACGTCCGATCCTGCGCTCAACACCGGCGCGGCCTGCGCCTGGGCGGCGCTGATCGACGTGATCATCTCCTCGCTGTCCTCGCCGACATGCGATCCGGGGACGGACTTTGCCATCCTGACCGGCGCGGCGCTGGCCCTGCGCCCGATCGTGCCCCACATGGCCCCCTGGCGCGGCCCGATCCGCCGCCTCCCGCCGCTCACCCTCTCACCCGCGATGGCCCTGCAATCGGCGATGAACGGGCCAACATTCTCGGCCGAGCCTGCCGAATGAAGGCCCGCCAACCGCACAGCGTCCGCCAAAGTAATGGGGTGCAGGGGCGATGGCCCCTGCTGTATTCCTTGTTCTTAAATGCCCAGCCTTCAGCTTGCGGCCTGCTCGCTCCATTCGAGCCACTGGGCTTCGAGGGTTTCGAGGTCTTCGGTCAACTGGCTGCGCAGCTTGCCCAGCGCGCCAAGGTTCATGCCCGCGAGCGGCTTGGGCGCCTTGGCCGGATCGGCCAGCGCCGTGTCGACTTCGGCGATGCGGGCTTGCAGCTTGGCCATGTCCTTTTCGGCCTTGGCGATCTGCTTGCCCAGTTCGCGGCGGGCCTGCCATGCGGCCTGCGTCGCCGCCTTGGAGACCGGATCGGGCGCGGCCTTGCCGCCCCCCGCCTTGGCCCCCTCGCCCTTGGCTGACGCATCGGCCTTGGGCTGGTTCCGGCCCAGCACGAAGTCGATATAGTCTTCCATGCTGCCGTCATAAGGCTGGGCAAGGCCGCCATCGACGAGGACGAGGCGGTCGGCGGTCAGTTCGACCATGTGGCGGTCGTGGCTGATCAGGATCACCGCGCCCTGATAGGCGTTGAGCGCCTGAACCAGGGCCTCGCGCGCGTCGACATCGAGGTGGTTGGTCGGTTCGTCGAGGATCAGCAGGTGCGGCGCATCGCGCGTGACGAGCGCGAGGGCCAGCCGCGCGCGCTCGCCGCCCGACAGGCGCGAAACTTCGGTCGTGGCCTTGTCGCCCGAAAAGCCGAAACGGCCCAGTTGCGCGCGGACCGCCGCCGGGGTCTTGCCGACCATCGCGCGGGTCATGTGCAGCAGCGGGGTGTCGCTGCCGGCCAGTTCCTCGACCTGATACTGGGTGAAATAGCCGATGGCGAGCTTGCCCGCCGTGGTGATCGAGCCTTCCATCGCCTCCAGCTGGCCCGCCAGAAGGCGTGCCAGCGTGGTCTTGCCGTTGCCGTTGCGGCCCAGCAGGGCGATGCGGTCGTCCGGGTCGATCCGCAGGTTCAGCCGCTTGAGGATCGGCTGGCCCGGCGCATAGCCGACCGCGGCCATGTCCATCGTGATCAGCGGCGGGCGCAGTTCGGCGGGGCTGGGAAAATCGAACTGGAGGCTGGGATCTTCGAGCATGGCCACGACGGGTTGCATCTTGGCCAGCATTTTGGCGCGTGACTGGGCCTGCTTGGCGGTCGAGGCGCGGGCGCTGTTGCGGCGGACGTAGTCTTGCAGCTTGGCGCGCTGGGCGGCCTGCGCGGCCTGCGCGGCGGCGGCTTG
>DQVI01000106.1 GCA_015661825.1 Novosphingobium capsulatum | reverse complement strand
GCTGCCGTGGGGGCCAGCGCGCGCGCCAGACGCTGCGCGCTCGCCTCGCCCATCGGCGCCAGCGCTTCGGCAATGCCCACCATGTCGTCCATTTTCGCCCAGCAATTGAGCGCGAGGTCGCAGCCCGCCGCCTGCGCGCGCGCGGCCCGTTCGGGCACCGTGCCCGAAAGCGCCTCCATGTCGAGGTCGTCGCTCAACAGCAGCCCGTCAAAGCCGATGGTCTTGCGGATCACCTCGCCCACCACGATTGGCGACAGCGTGCCGGGGGCCTGCGCGTCCCACGCGGTGTAGCGCACATGCGCGGTCATCGCGATGCCCGCGCCCGACAGAGCGCGGAAGGGCGCGAGGTCCAGTTCCAGTTCCTGCACGCAAGCCGTCACGGTCGGCAGTTCCTTGTGGCTGTCGGCCAGCGCGCGGCCATGGCCGGGAATATGCTTGACCACGCCCGCCACGCCCGCGCGGGCCAGCCCGTCAAGCGTTGCCCGGCCCAGCGCCGCCACCCGCTGCGGCTCGCGCCCCAACGCCCGGTCGCCGATCACATCATGCGCGCCGGGCTGGCGCACATCGAGCAGCGGCAGGCAATCCACGCTGATCCCCGCTTCGGCCAGATCCATGCCCAGCGCCTGGGCATTGGCGCGCGCGGCCTCGATCGCGCTGGCGGGCGCCACGTCGTAAAGCCGGTCGAAGGCCTCGCCCGCCGGATAGGCAGCCCAGACCGGCGGCTTCATCCGGGCCACGCGCCCGCCTTCCTGATCGATCGAAACCAGCAACCGGTCGCGCCCGTGGAGCGCGCGCAATTCGTCGGTCAGCGCCCGGACTTGCGCCCGGCTTTCAACATTGCGCCCGAACAGGATGTAGCCAGCCGGATCGGCATCCTTGAAGAAGGCGCGTTCATCGGCGGTGAGGACAAGGCCCGAAAGGCCGAAGATGGCAGGAAGCATGCCCCGCCATCCCGAATTTCCCGCAGCTTGGCAAGCCACCCCGCGCCCGCATCCCCGAGCCTATGAGGCAGCAGCCCGATCCTCCCCGCTCGCGGGGAGGGAAACCGCGACGCGCAGGGGCGTGGTGGAGGGGTTTTGTGCTTGTGCTGCGTCGTGCCCGGACGAAAGGCCCCTCCACCGCCGTTCCGGCGGTCCCCCTCCCCACGGTGTGGGGAGGATCTGTGGTTGCAGAATCAGCCTGCGGCGAGCTGCTGTTCCAGTTCGCCCAGCACGCGATAGCAGTCGAGCACTTTGCCCACCGAGCTGTTGGGCTCGCGCCCTTCGCGGATGGCGGCGATGAATTCGCGGTCCTGAAGCTCGATCCCGTTCATCGAGACATCGACATGGCTCACGTCGATGGGCTCTTCCCTGCCGTTCACGAGATCGTCGTAGCGGGCAATATACGTCGCGCTGTCGCCGATATAGCGGAAGAACGTGCCCAGCGGCCCGTCGTTGTTGAACGAGAGCGAAAGCGTGCAGATCGCGCCGGTCTCGCTCTTGAGCTGGATCGACATGTCCATGGCAATGCCCAGTTCGGGATGGATCGGCCCTTCGATGGCATTGGCCTTGACGATCCTGCCCGCCTGATAGGCAAACAGGTCGACCGTGTGGGCGGCGTGGTGCCAGAGCAGGTGGTCGGTCCACGAGCGCGGCTCGCCCTTGGCGTTGATGTTCCTGCGGCGGAAGAAGTAGGTCTGCACATCCATCTGCTGGATGGCAAATTCCCCGGCCCTGATCCGGTTGTGCACGTACTGGTGCGAGGGATTGAAGCGGCGGGTGTGGCCCACCATGCACACCAGCCCGGTTTCCTGCTGCTTGGCGACCACCGCTTGCGCGTCGGCCCAGCTGTCGGCCAGCGGGATTTCGACCTGAACGTGCTTGCCCGCCTCCATGCAGGCGATGGCCTGCGCGGCGTGCATCTGGGTCGGCGTGCACAGGATCACCGCGTCGACATCAGGCCGCGCCAGCGCTTCGCCCAGATCGGTGCCCGAATGGCGCGCGCCATATTTGGCCGCGACGGCAGCGGCCTGCCCGGCCTGACGGCTGATCACCGAAACGATTTCGACGCCGTCGATAGTCTTGAGGCCGTCGAGGTGCTTTTCGCCAAAGGCGCCGGCACCGACCAGGGCAATACGCATGAATCTACTCCTGAATCATTGCAAGGATGCCCGCCTTCAGGCGGGCGCAACTACCGGTTCGGGCACCAGCACCAGATGCCCGATCGCGGTGTTCGAACAGGGAATGTGATAGTGACGGTGGAGCAGTCGCGTGCGCGGGCCCAGCGCCCCGCGCATGATCAGCCACATGACCATCTCGATCCCTTCCGATCCGGTCTCGCGCAAGTATTCGATATGGGGAATCCAGCGCGCCGCATCAGACTCGCCCACGAGCATGTCCATGAAGGCGTTGTCCCACTCGCGGTTGAGCAGGCCCGCGCGCTTGCCCTGAAGCTGGTGGCTCATGCCGCCCGTGCCCCAGATCTGGACGTTGAGGTCTTCGGGGAAGCTCTCGACCGCGCGTTTGATCGCCTCGCCCAGCGCCCAGCAGCGGTTGCCCGAAGGAACCGGATAAGTCACCACGTTGACCGCCAGCGGCACGACCTTGACCGGCCAGGCCTCGGGCTGGCCGAACATCATCGAGAGCGGCACGGTCAACCCGTGGTCGACATCCATCTCGTTGATGACGGTCATGTCGAATTCGTCGAGGATCAGGCTCTGCGCGATGTGCCAGGCCAGATCGGGGTGGCCTTCCACGTCGGGCACTGGGCGCGGGCCCCAGCCTTCGTCGGCGGGCTTGTAGCTCTCGCCACAGCCGATGGCGAACGTGGGCACGATCTTCATGTCGAAGGCCGAGGCATGGTCGTTGTAGACCAGCACGATCACATCGGGCTTCTCTTCGCGCTCCCAGGCCCTGGTCCATTCGTACCCGGCAAAGATCGGGCCGAAATAGTCGTCCTGCGTCTTGCCCTGGTCGACCGCCACGCCCAGCAGGGGCACGTGGCTCGACGCGATACCGGCGGTAATCCGTGCCATGTCAGTTCTCCTGTCCCGGCGCCTTGCCGCTTGCGGCGGCAAGGTTGGCCCTGATCGAGCGGTTGCCCTCGGGGCTGCGGCCCCCGTCCATCATCATCTGGCGATATTCGGGCCAGGTCAGGTCGGTCATCGTGGAGACCGCCTCGGCAAAGGGCAGCCCGTCAGTCGAGAACAGCTTGGACAGGAAGTAGACATTGCCGCCCAGA
Organism: Novosphingobium capsulatum; assembly: GCA_015661825.1. Taxonomy (GTDB): domain Bacteria; phylum Pseudomonadota; class Alphaproteobacteria; order Sphingomonadales; family Sphingomonadaceae; genus Novosphingobium; species Novosphingobium pituita. The sequence continues at coordinate 2,939 of DQVI01000106.1, read as the reverse complement.
TCGAGCAGCGCGTTGTAATCGCGCGCGAGCAGGGCCTGCTTGGCTTCCTCGCTGATCTTCCATTCGTCGATATAGGCGCGCTCGTCGGCCTTGAACCGCGCGCGGTTGTCCGCCTTCATCAGGCTCATCGCGAACTGGTTGATATGATAGCCCCGGCGCGCCCGCGCGGCGGTATAGACGCGCGTGCCGGGAATATCGTCGAACTCGGCGAGATATTCGTGAATGGTCTGCGGCCGATTTTCCGGTCCTGCGGACGGTGTTTCCTCTCCCGATACGGTCATAGGCCCCTCTCCTTGAGCTTGCTGTCGAGGCGCGGGAACACGCGGCGGGCATTGCCCTCGAAGATCGCGTGGCGCTGCGCCTCGGACACGTCCAGCGCATCGACATAGCGCTTGGTATCGTCGAAATAGTGGCCCGTGGTGGGATCGATGCCGCGCACGGCGCCCACCATTTCCGAGCCGAACAGGATGTTCTTGGTCTCGATCACTTGCGCCAGAAGGTTCACCCCCGGCTGGTGATAGACACAGGTATCGAAGAACACGTTGTTCATCAGATGCCCGTCGAGCGCGGGCTTTTTCAGCATGTCGGCCAGCCCGCGATAGCGCCCCCAGTGATAGGGCACCGCGCCGCCGCCATGGGGAATGATGAACCGCAGCGTCGGGAAACGGCTGAACAGGTCGCCTTCGAGAAGCTGCATGAAAGCGATGGAATCCGCCGCGATGTAATAGGCCCCGGTCGCGTGCATCGCCGGGTTGCAGCTGCCCGAGACGTGGATCATCGCCGGAACGTCGAGTTCGACCATCTTCTCGTAGAACGGGAACCAGAATTCGTCCGTCAGCGGCGGATGCTGGAAATGGCCGCCGCCCGGATCGGGGTTGAGGTTGCAACCGATGAAGCCCAGTTCGTTCACGCAACGATCCAGCTCGGCGATGGAGCTGGTCATGTCGGCCTCAGGGCTTTGCGGCAGCATGCACACGCCCGCGAACGTCTCGGGATAGAGCGCCACCACGCGCGCGATCAGGTCGTTGCACGCCCGCGCCCAGGGCACGGCCACGCTCTGGTCGCCGACATGGGGGGCCATGGCGCTGGCGCGGGGCGAAAAGATCGTCATGTCCGCGCCGCGTTCCTTTATCAGGCGCAACTGGTTGGCCTCGATCGTCTCGCGGATCTCGTCGTCGGTGATGACCGGGTAAGGCGGCGCGGGCTGGCCCGCCCTGAACGCGGCCTTCTGCTGCTCGCGCCAGGCGTCATGCGCCTTGGGCAACACGGTATAGTGGCCATGGCAGTCGATAATCATGGTCATTCGGCCGGTTCCCTGGAAGTGGGGGTGAAAGGGATGGTGTGCCCCGCCTGCGCGCGCTGGCGGGCGATGGTGCCGCGCGTCATCAGCGGCTCGACGCCGAGGTCGGCGAGCGTGCGCGCGGATTCCTCCATCTCGGCGGCGCGGCGCAGCCCGTGGGTGGTCATCCGCTCGATGTTGTAGGCCGCGCGGGACAGCCAGCTGTCGGTCTTTTCGCTGGCGTCGAGCGAGGCGAGCACCTCCTCGACGACCCCGGCGCGCGTGGCGGCCAGCATCATCTCGGCGGTCAGCGCCTCCACGCCCTTGACCATGACCGAGCGGATCATCTTGATCGCGCTGGCCCGGCCCACTTCGTCGCCCACGACACGGACATTGACGAAGCCCGCTTCGCCCAGCGCCTGCGCAGCCTCGGGCGCGGCGGGCCCGGAAACCAGCAGCGGCACCTTGAGCCGCGCGGGATGGACCGGAGCGAGCACCGCGACATCGACATAGCGCCCGCCCGCCGCCTCGACCGCATGGGCCGCGGCGCGCTTGGTCTGGGGCGCAACCGAATTCATGTCGCAGAACAGCGCGCCCTCGCGCAGCCACCCGGCGTAATCCTCCGCCACGGCCAGCGCGCTGTCGGCGGTGACCAGCGAGAGCACCAGATCGGCGGAAATCAGCGCATCGCGCGCGCTGGCACAGGCCACGACGCCTGCTTCCTCCATCGCCGCGCGGCGCGCCGGTGCAATGTCAAAAGCCTGGGCGCCAGCCTCCCAGCCCGCCGCGCGGGCAAAAGTGGACCCGGCCTCTCCAAAGCCGATCAGGGCAAGCATTCTCTCCATGCCCGACGTGATGCGGCCCGGCCCCCGCGCCTACAAATGCAAAGAACGCCGGACCCATAACTTTATACGAAGTCTTGTCCTGAAACCGTGCGCAGCAGGGCCAGGAAATCGGCCTGCGGGGCAGTTGGCCGCCAAAGCGCGCGGTGGGTCAGGCCAATCGTGCGCCGGACCGGCACGGGCGTGGGCCGCATGGCCAGAACCCCGCTCTCCAGTTCGACCGCCAGTTGCGCCGGGCTGAGCAGGGTGAGCGCATCGGAGCCCACCAGCAATTGCCGCACGGTCAGCACCGAGCCGCACTCGATGCCGACATGGGGCGGCGCCTCCCCGGTCACCGCGCGCATCATCGCCTCCCAATAGAGCCGCAGCGGGGTGTCGCCGCCGGGCAAGATCCACGGAAACGCACGCAAGGTCTCCGCGTCGAGCGGGCGATCATGGCCCGCCAGCGGATGCCCGGCGCGCATGATCAGCGCGGGCCGGTCCTCGAACACGGCTTCCTGCACCAGATCCTCGAACGCGCCCCCTTCGCGCAAGGCCCCCAGCATCAGGTCGATCTCCCCGTCGCGCAAGGGGCCGACCAGTTCGGCATGGCTGCCCTCGACCACGGCCACGTCGACACCGGGATGAAGCCGCGCGAACCGCAGGATCGTCTCGGGCAGCCAGCGCGCGCGCGACAGCGGCATGGCCCCGATCACCACGCGCCCGGCCACTTTCCCCTGATAGGCGGCCACTTCGTCGAGCCCGCTGCGCAATTCGGCCATGGCCAGGCCAAAGGCCCGCGCGCGCCGTGCGCCCGCCGGGCTGAGCAGCACCGTGCG
>DQVI01000033.1 GCA_015661825.1 Novosphingobium capsulatum | reverse complement strand
CTGCGCCTCGGTGAAACGGCTCTTCCTCATGCGTCTGCTCCTTCTCGTGGACAGACTCTACATCAGAATGAGGGATCTTTCGGGGGGCAGGTCAGCGCGCATTCCGCATTTACTGCGAGAAAAGTTGATTGCTGCCATTCAGTGGCAGCCTATTCTGCCGAAATGAGCGACCAAGAAATGTTCACTGGATTAGATGGTTTGATGTTGGCGGAAGCATTCTCATTAGATCATCGTTACGCGGCACTCTCGGCTGGAGAGGCTGTGGCCCACTTGCTCGCGCCGGAGCAAAGGACAGAACGGTTTGCTGTACAAGCTGAAGGTCAAAGAGTGCTCCTTCCAGCACGATTGCATTTTGTTTCCAGTGATTTGCACCTGATCGAGGGTAACCAAGCATGGCTTCTAGCTCGCGCTTTACAAACCCGCAGCAACGACGACTTCGAGCGTCAGCGCGCGGCGCGTGATGTGATGGCGAATTTACGCCCTTGCACTACTCCATTCATCATAGCGCTAATGGGCGAATATATCGTCGAGATTTTGGATGATATTGCTGTTGCACTCACGCCTCAAAACGCCCGAATGCTCGCCGCGTTCATCGACGAAAATCGACCCTACTGGGATAAGACTAAGCGCAGAATAGAAAGCTATTGGAACGAGTATTACCGATCAGGTCGAGGCGACACCCGGCGCGCATTTCGTCGAGACGAGTATATCGGTTTCAAATTGATTGAACGCCTAGAAATGGCATCTTCTGCAAGCACTTAACTGCAATTCCTACGTCCGCAACGGGGCGCAACCGGCCATTCGAAAACGCCCACGTCGCCAAAGGTAATGGGGTGAAGGGGGCCTTGCCCCCTTCGATATCTCTTTTCTTCTCTATCTTCCTGAAAACAGCTTCGCGCAGCGATTATTTATTCAAAACCCCCAAGGCCCAGACCGCCGCTTCGGCCACGACCGGGTCGGGATCGGCGCAAAGCCCCTCGACGGTCGGCACCAGCCGTTCATCTCCGCTGTTCCCCGCCGCGTAGAGGCAGTTGCGCACGAAGCGGTTGCGGCCGATCCGCTTGATGGGGGAGCCTGCGAAGACCGTGCGGAAGGTCGCGTCGTCAAGCGCGAGCAGTTCGGCGAGGCGCGGCGCGACGAGTTCGGCGCGGGGCAGGAAGGCGTGGTTGTCGTGGGCCGCGCGGGCGAACGAGTTCCATGGGCAAACCGCGAGGCAATCGTCGCAGCCATAGATCCGGTTGCCCAGCGCCGCGCGATAGCGTTCAGGGATCGGCCCCTTGTGCTCGATGGTGAGGTAGGAAATGCAGGCCCGCGCGTCGAGCTGGTAGGGCGCGGGGAAAGCCCCCGTCGGGCAAGCATCCTGACAGGCCGTGCACGAGCCGCAGCGGTTGGCGTGGGGGGCATCGGGGGCAAGGTCGAGCGTGGTATAGATCGCGCCGAGGAACAGCCACGAACCGTGGCGGCGGCTGACCATGTTGGTGTGCTTGCCCTGCCAGCCCAGCCCGGCGGCCTCGCCCAGCGGCTTTTCCATGACCGGGGCGGTATCGACGAAGACTTTGACCTGCGCCTGCGGTTCCTGCGCCACCAGCCAGCGGGCCAGCGCCTTGAGCGCGCGTTTGACGAGGTCGTGATAATCAACCCCTTGCGCATAGACCGAAATCCGCGCGCGGTCGGCCACATCGGCCAGCGCCAGCGGGTCGTGCGCGGGGGCATAGCTCATCCCCAGCACGATCACGCTGCGCGCCTCGGACCAGAGCGATTGCGGGCCCTGGCGCTGCCCGGCGCGGGTTTCCATCCAGTCCATCGTGCCGTGGCGGCCCTCGCCCAGCCAGGCGTGGAGGCGGGCGGCGCGGGCCGGGTCGTCCTGCGCGGTGGTGATCCCGCAAGCGGCAAAGCCGATCCGCGCGGCTTCCTCGCGCAGGCGCTGCTCCAGTGGCGGGAGGGCAGGAGAGACGATCTTAACCAAACCTTCTTTCCCTTCCGGCCATAGGCATGTTCAAATGGCCAATACAGGATCGGCGGGGGTAATGGCAGATTTCGGGCAGGACGGCGAATGGGCCATCGAGGCGCAGGGCCTCGTCAAGCGGTTCGACGGGTTTACCGCCGTCGACGGCGTGGACATCCGCGTGCCCAAGGGCGCGATCTATGGCATCCTTGGCCCCAATGGCGCGGGCAAGACGACGACGCTGCGCATGTTGCTGGGCATCATCGACCCGGACGAGGGCCGCCGCGTGGTGCTGGGCCACGAGCGCCCCACCGATATCGCCCGGCGCATCGGCTATCTGCCCGAGGAACGCGGGCTTTACCCGGCCATGAAGGCGACCGAGGCGATCGCCTTTCTCGCCGCGCTGCGCGGGGTGCCGCTGAAGGTGGGACGCGCAAGGGCGCGGGCTTTGCTGGAAGAGCATGGCCTCGCCTATGCCGCCGATCGGCAGATCCGCCAACTCTCGAAAGGCATGGCCCAGCAGGTCCAGTTGCTGGGCACCCTCGTCCACGAACCCGATCTGGTGGTCTTCGACGAGCCGTTCTCGGGGCTGGACGCGCTCAACCAGGGCAAGCTCGAAACGATGATCCGCGCGCTGGCCGCACGGGGCACGACGGTCATTTTCTCCACCCATGTCATCGCCCATGCCGAGCGCCTGTGCGACCGGGTGGCGATCATCGCGGGCGGCAAAGTGCCGTTTGCGGGCCTTGTCGACGAGGCGCGCGACCGGCTGCGCCCGCAAGTCCGCCTCGAAACCCGCGTGGCGGATGGCCCGTGGCGCGCCGCGCTGCCCCCTGAAGCGCGCCACGAGGGGGCCTTCTGGCATTTCACCCTGCCCGAAAGCGGCGTCGAACCGCTGCTGCGCGCGCTGATCGAGGGGGAAGCGGGCATCCTCTCGCTCTCCATCGAGCGCCCCCGCCTGCACGATGCCTTTGTCGCCATCGCGGGCGAGGCCGCCGCCCGCGCTCTCGCCGAAAATGCCGCGCAAGCTGAAGAGGCCATCCGATGATCCCCGAAAAGCTGCGCGCCGCCGCCGTCATTGCCCGCCGCGATTTCGTCGCGGTGATCTTTTCCAAGACCTTCCTGCTGTTCCTGCTCGGCCCGCTGTTCCCGATCGTGGTGGGCGGCATGGCCGGGGCCATCGGCGCGCAAGTGGACAAGGAACTCAACCAGCCGCAAGTCGGCCTTGCCCTGCCCGCCGAACAGACCCGGCGTCTGCTGGCCGCCCATGCCGCGCTGGCCGATGCCCTGCCCGGCGATGTCCCCGATTTCGTCGCCCTCGATGCCCCCGGCACCAACCCGCACGCGCTTCTTGCCCGGCATCTGCCGGGGCACGAAGGCGTGTTGTCCGCCGTCGTCTCGGGCACGCTCGATCACCCGGTGCTCACCGCCACGCCCGAACGGGCGCGCTTGTGGCAGGGCATGGTCGCCCTGTTCGCCGCCCGCGCGCGCGACGACCACCCCGCCCCGCTGCCCCCCGTCACCATCGACGAAGTGGCCACCAGCGCGGCCAAGGTCAAAAGCGGGCAAGTCATGACCGCACAAGCCGGGCAAGTGCTGCTGTTCCTGCTCACGATGCTGCTGGCGGGCATGGTCCTGTCGAACCTCGTCGAGGAAAAGGCCAACAAGATCATCGAAGTCCTCGCCGCCTCGATCCCCATGGACGCGCTGTTCCTGGGCAAGCTGTTTGCCATGCTGGGGGTGAGCATGGTGGGCATTGCCGTCTGGGGCACGGTCTGGGGCGGGCTGGTACTGGCGGGAATGAAGTCGCTGCCGATGCTGGCCGCGCCTGCGGTGGGCTGGCCGCTATTCGTGGGGCTGGGGTTCCTCTATTTCGCGATGGCCTACCTGCTGCTCGGCTCGCTGTTTCTGGCTATCGGCGGCATGGCCAGCACGGTGCGCGAGGTGCAGACGCTCTCGATGCCCGTCACGATGCTCCAGCTCATGGTGTTCTTCTTTGCCAGCTATGCGCTGGCCCGTCCGGGCTCGATGATCGAGACCGCCAGCCTCGTCTTCCCGCTTTCCTCGCCCTTCGCCATGCTGGCACGCGCCGCGCGCTCGACCGAGCTATGGCCCCATGTCCTCGCGCTGGGCTGGCAGGCGCTGTGGGTAGCCCTGATCGTGCGCACGGGCGCGGTCCTGTTCCGCCGCACCGTGATGAAATCAGGCCCCGCGCGCCCGAAAAAGCGCGCGAAGGCCTGATGTTTATGCCTAATTACCGCGTCGGAACGGGCGTTTCGCCGCTGTAGTCATAGAAGCCGCGACCGGTCTTGCGGCCCAGCCACCCGGCCTCGACATATTTGGCCAGCAGCGGCGCCGGGCGATACTTGCCATCGCCCGTGCTGCTGGCAAACACGCGCATGATTTCAAGGCAGGTGTCCAGCCCGATGAAATCAGCCAGTTGCAGCGGCCCCATCGGATGGTTGAGGCCGAGGCGGCAGGCCTCGTCGATGTCGGCAACATTGGCCGTACCGCTACCCAGCACGAAGACCGCCTCGTTGAGCATCGGCACGAGGATGCGGTTGACGATGAACCCGGCCTCGTCCTGCGAAAGCACCATCACCTTGTTGAGCCGCCCGACCAGGGCGTGCATCGCCTCGATCGTGGCCGGCGCGGTGGCAAGGCCGGGGATGACCTCGACCAGCTTCATCACCGGCACCGGATTGAAGAAATGCAGCCCGATGAAGCGCGCCGGATCGACCGTGCGCGCGGCCATGCGGGTAATCGGGATCGAACTGGTATTGCTCGCCAGAATGGCATGGGGCGCCAGCACGGCCCCGGCGGCGGCGAAAATCTTCTGCTTGATGTCCTCGCGCTCGGTCGCCGCCTCGACGATCAGGTCCGCCCCGGCCATCGGCGCATAATCCCCGATCGCGGTGATCTTCGCGAGGGCGGCGTCGGCCTCGTCCTGCGTCATCTTTTCCTTGGCGACAAGACGCGCCAGCCCCTTGCCGATCCGCTCGCGCCCCTTGGTGGCCGCATCCAGATCGACATCGGCGAGCAGGACCGCCAGCCCCGCCTGCGCCATGACTTGCGCAATGCCCGCGCCCATCTGCCCGGCACCGATAACGGCAACAGTTTCCATGCCTTCACCCTTTCCTTTGCAACCGGTCGCGGGCACGCAGGCCCGCAAACCGAAAATCAAGCCCGACCAATCAAGAGCGGCTGGCACCCGGAACCCAGAGCGGATCGGCGCCCTTGTTGAGCGCGCGCGCCAGCACGAAGCAGTAATCGGAGAGCCGGTTGAGATAGGCCAGCGCCGCCGGATTGACCGGCTCGGCCGCCGCCAGTGCCACGCCGGCGCGCTCGGCCCGGCGCACGATGGCACGCGCCAGATGAACCCGCGCCGCCGCCTCGCTGCCACCGGGCAGAATGAAGCTGGTGAGCGGGGGAAGATCGGCGTTGTGCGCGTCGATCGCCTGTTCGAGCCAGTCAACCTGACCCGGCACGATCCGCAAGGTCATGGTGCCGGGTGCGAAATCGTCGTCAGGGCCGCTCGCGGGCGTGGCCAGATCGGCGCCAAGATCGAACAGGTCGTTCTGGATGCGCGCCAGTTCGGCGGCAACGGCAGGCGCCGGAATCGCCGCTACCGCCAGCACGGCAAGGCCCAGCGCGCTGTTGGCCTCGTCCACCTCGCCGATGGCGACCATGCGCGCATCGTGCTTGGCCCGGCGCGAGCCATCGACCAGCCCGGTCGTGCCAGCGTCCCCCGTGCGGGTGTAGATCTTGTTCAATTTTACCATGATTCTCGCCTGTTCAGTGTTTTCCGGCCACCATCAGCAATAGGATCACCACCGCGATAGCCAACCCCTGAAACTTGATGCGGTTCATCATCATGCGGTTCTGCAACAAGTGCATGTCGCGCAGGCCTTCCGCCCCCTCCCCCGATCCATCCCGCCGCACGGTGCGCGCGAATGCCATGATCCCGCGCACGAGCGACCACACGGTCAGCGCCATGAGCACGATCAGCAAGGGGACCAAAACCTGCCTCATGGCGCCAAGTCTATGGTGTCGACCAGTGAAATGCCAGCGTCAAAGCATCCATCCTTCAGCCGCCGGGCCAAGGCCACCCCATCCTCCCCGGCCAGCCTGCGTTCGGCCAATCCGGCAGCCCCGCGCCGCTTGGCCAGCTTGCGCCCGTCTGGTCCCACCAGCACGCCATGATGGTGCCAGCGCGGCACCGGCAGGCCCAGCAAGGCCTGAAGCAGGCGATGGACATGGCTCGCCCGGAACAGGTCCACCCCGCGCGTCACCACGCTCACGCCATCGGCGGCATCGTCGAGCGTGGCGGCCAGATGATAAGACGCAGGCGCATCCTTGCGCCAGAGCACGACATCCCCGAACGGCAGCGGATCAGCCTGTTGCAGCCCCCGCCGTTCATCCTCCCACGCCAGCGATCCATGCCGGGTGGTGGCCCATTCCATTGCCCGCGCCATATCAAGCCGCCAGGCCACGTCCGTGGCCGGCGCAAACGCGCCGCGATACGGAAAAGATGGACGGCAGGTGCCCGGATAGACCGGACCATCAGGCCCCATCCCGTGCGCCCCTGCCGCGATTTGCGCGCGCGTGCAGCGGCATGGATAGAGCAGCCCCTCCCCGTGCAACACCTGCGCGGCAGCCAGATAGCTGGCGATGCGCTGCGACTGGGGCGCAACCTCGCGCCACGACAGCCCCAGCCAGGCCAGATCGGCGCGAAACTGGTCGGCCAGTTCAGGGCGACTGCGCGCCCCGTCGATGTCCTCGATCCGCACGAGGAAAGTGCCCTGATCATCAGCAGCCCGCCCCTGCGCCACGAGCGCCGCCCAGGCATGCCCCAGATGAAGGGGGCCATTGGGGCTGGGCGCGAAACGCGTCACGGTCCGCAGTGCGATCGACGGCAGAGGTTCTGACATGGCGCGGATGGGTAGAAGGTTTCCTCTCGGGAACAAGTGTATCCCCAAAGACACAATTGCTAAAAACGCAAAACGGCCACCCCGCCGGGTGGCCGCTTGACGTCAAGACCTTCGCCGCGATGCGGTGACATTGCAAACAAAGGTTTTATAACAAGTATTTAAAACCATTTCACAGCCGCTTGAGAGGATCCGGCCCGAAATGGCATAGTGCTGCCACCAGCGCTCAGACGAGCGTGGCAGTGAACATCGCGCCGCTGACACCAGCAGCAAGGATGAGCGGCAGCACAACCGTAGCGAACTTGCGCATGGTTTGCTCCTGTATTTCCTGCGAATAAAGTTTTTTTATAGTGCCTTCTAGGCCCTCTCCAGTCCGTCGCGCCGGCAGGGTGAACAGCACGGAGCCGCGAACTGGGGCTCACATAGGACCAGCCGGTTTTTGTACAAGTGCTATCATGCATCACACACTTGCAATAAGTGCAATTTATTACACTCAACTCGCTTGCTGTGGCATGTTTGCCACGCATAATTTAGCATACGTAACTATCTTGCACCATTTTGAAGCAAAATTGTCCAGGCCTCGCAAATACTGGACAGGCAGGGCAGCCTTCCTTATCGGCCAGCCATGACCATCCAGCCCCAAGAATCGGCCCCCGAATCGATCCTCATCGTCGATTTTGGCAGCCAGGTGACGCAGCTGATCGCGCGCCGCGTGCGCGAGGCGGGCGTCTATTCCGAAATCGCCCCCTTCACCCAGGCCGAAGCGGCATTCCACCGCATGAAGCCCAAGGGCATCATCCTGTCGGGTTCACCCGCCAGCGTGCCCGCCGACGGCAGCCCCCGCGCGCCGCAGGTGCTGTTCGACAGCGGCCTGCCGATCCTGGGCGTCTGCTACGGCCAGCAGGTGATGAGCCATCAGCTCGGCGGCACCGTCGAACCGGGCGATTCGGGCGAATTCGGCCGCGCCTTCCTGACCGTGACCGAGCCTTGCGTGCTCTTCGACGGCCTCTGGGCACCGGGCGAACGCCATCAGGTGTGGATGAGCCATGGTGACAAGGTCACCCAGTTCGCCCCGGGTTTCCGCATCGTCGCGGTCTCCGACGGCGCCCCCTTCGCCGTCATCGCCAATGACGAAAAGAAGTACTACGGCACCCAGTTCCATCCCGAAGTCGTCCACACGCCCGACGGCGGCAAGCTGATCGCCAATTTCGTGCGTCACGTCTGCGGCTGCACCGGCGACTGGACGATGGCCGAATTCCGCAAGACCAAGATCGCCGAAATCCGCGCCCAGGTGGGCGACGCGCGCGTGATCTGCGGTCTTTCGGGTGGCGTCGACTCCGCCGTGGCCGCCGTGCTGATCCACGAGGCGATCGGCGATCAGCTCACCTGCGTCTTCGTCGACCACGGCCTGATGCGCCTGGGCGAGGCCGAACAGGTCGTCTCGCTGTTCCGCAACCACTACCACATCCCGCTCGTCCATGCCGACGTCTCGGAGATGTTCCTGGGCGGCCTTGAAGGCACGACCGATCCCGAAGCCAAGCGCAAGTTCATCGGCAAGACCTTCATCGACGTGTTCGAGGCCGAGGCCAAGAAGATCGGCGGCGCCGACTTCCTCGCGCAGGGCACGCTCTATCCTGACGTGATCGAGAGCGTCTCGTTCACCGGCGGGCCTTCGGTGACGATCAAGAGCCACCACAACGTAGGCGGCCTGCCCGAGCGCATGAACATGAAGCTCGTCGAGCCCTTGCGCGAACTGTTCAAGGACGAAGTGCGCGCGCTGGGCCGCGAACTGGGCCTGCCCGACATCTTCGTGGGCCGTCACCCGTTCCCCGGACCGGGCCTGGCCATCCGCATCCCCGGCGAAGTCAACCGCGAGCGCGCCGACATCCTGCGCAAGGCCGATGCGATCTACCTCGAAGAGATCCGCAACGCGGGCCTCTACGACGCGATCTGGCAGGCCTTCGCGGTACTCCTCCCGGTCAAGACGGTGGGCGTGATGGGCGACTTCCGCACATACGATTCGGTCTGCGCCCTGCGCGCAGTCACCTCGACCGACGGCATGACCGCCGACATCTACCCGTTCGACGCCAGCTTCCTGAGCCGCGTGGCAACCCGCATCGTCAACGAGGTCAAGGGCATCAACCGCGTGGTCTACGACTACACCTCGAAGCCGCCGGGCACCATCGAGTGGGAATGACCCCTCAACCTTCACAAATGCCTGGAGCAAGGCTCTAACCGCACTCAGAGCCATCCAAGTTCTTCATACCGTCAGGGGCCCTTCACAAGCCCCTGGCGGTATTTTTATGCCCGTTGACCTGCCCCCCGAAAGATCCCTCATTCTGATGTAGAGTCTGTCCACGAGAAGGAGCAGACGCATGAGGAAGAGCCGTTTCACCGAGGCGCAG
>DQVI01000185.1 GCA_015661825.1 Novosphingobium capsulatum | reverse complement strand
TGGCGGCGCGGGCTCGACTGGCTCGTGGGCCGGGCCGGGGGCGCGGTGCCGGGGGTCTGTCTGGTCGAGGCGGCGCTCTGGCTCGGCGTGCTGCCGGTGCTGGTCTATTTTGCCACGTTCACCCCGGCGATGTTCTACAAGGTCGGGGCGATCAGCCCGTGGCACCTGATCGAATGGCAGCAGACGATGCTGAAATTGCAGGACAGCGTGGTCAAGCCGCACCGCTACATGAGCCACTGGTACCAGTGGATGCTCAACGCGCGGCCGATCTGGTTCTTCTATGAAAAGTGGGACGGGGCACAGCGCGGGGTGCTGATGATCGGCAACCCCTACACGATGTGGGCGGGTCTGCCCGCGCTGGTCTGGTGCCTGGCCGATGGGCTGCGCCGGGTGATGCCGCGTCCGCTCGCCGGACTGAACCGGCTGGGGCGCTGGGCGCCTGACGGGCAGGGGCGTCTGGCTGCGCTCGCGGGCGGGCTGGTGCTGTTCTATTTCCTGTCGCTGGTGTTCTGGGCGCTCAACGGCAAGCCGGTGCAGTTCTACCACCATTACCAGCTTGCCGCCGTGTTCCTCGACGCGGCGCTGGCGCTGGTTCTGGCGAAGCTGTGGGGGCGGGGGCTGCGCTGGCCGACGTGGGTTTCGGTGGCGCTGGCGCTGATCGGGTTTGCCTATTTCTTCCCGATCCTGGCGGCGCTGCCGCTGGCGGGGCCCAAGTCGTTCAAGTGGTTCATGTGGCTGCCGATCTGGAAATGAAAAAAGGGCCGCGCGGGAACATCCAGCGCGGCCCTTTTTGCAAGAGGGGATGGGCGAAAAGGCCGATCAGCCGTACTTGCCCCAGACGAACTTGCTCGACAGGGCGAAGTTCCACACCGAGGCCAGCACGATGCCGATCAGCGCCGCCGAAATGGCGTGGAAGCCCACGCGCACGAGCGCCGTCGATACGCCGATATTGGCCAGCATCCCGAACGCGCAGGTCGCGGCGAACTTGATCCAGCCACGCAGCCACGGGAAGAACCCGCGCAGGCGCTTGTCTGCATACGTCAGTTCGTTGTTCAGCACGAAGTTGAAGGTCATCGCGGTGAGCGCGGCGACCGTCTGGCCGACGATGAACGCGGCTTCCTTGGGATAGTGGCTGATCGCGAAATCCGCCCCGAACAGGTGCAGGATCACCCAGAGCACGGACAGGTGCACCAGCGCGCCCAGTCCGCCCACGGTGCCGAACAGGGCAAAGCGGGTGGGGATGATGCGGCCGAGCCACTTGTCGTAAAGGCCGATGAGGAATTCAAACACGACAGTCCGGTCCAGTTTCGATTCGCCTTCGGCCCGCGCGGCGAAGTTCAGGGGAAATTCCTTCACCCGCAGCGGCGCGTCAACCGTGGCGAGAATGTCGAGCAGGATCTTGAAGCCCACGCCCGAAAGGCGGTGAGCATCGGCCCGCAGCACGGTGGCGGGCAGCATGAAGAACCCGCTCATCGGATCGCTGAGCTGAACCCCGGTCACCTTGCGGGCGATGGCATTGGCAAGCCCCGAGGCCTTGACGCGGTCGGGCCGCCCCCAGGCTTCGGTGCTGGCCCCTTCGGCAAAGCGCGAGGCATAGGCCACGTCGCATTCGCCGCTGGTGATCGCCTGGAGCATGAGCGGCAACAGCGCCGGATCGTGCTGGTGGTCGCTGTCCATCACCGCCACGACGGGCGCGGAGGTGGCGCACATGCCCTCGATCGCCGCCGAGGCCAGGCCCCGGCGACCGATCCGCTCGATCACGCGCACGCGCGGATCGGCACGGCCGATGGCACGCGCCACATCGGCGGTGCCATCGGGGCTGTTGTCATCGACGAAGATCGCTTCCCAGGTGATTCCGGCAAGCGCCTTGTCGAGACGGTCGACCATCGAGGCGATGTTCCGGCTCTCGTTGTAGGTCGGCAAAATTACGGCAAGTTGCAACATGGGGCGCGCGCTTACAGGTTTGCGAGCACCGCGTCACCAATTTCCGCTGTTCCCGCGCTGCCGCCCAGGTCGCGGCCCAGCACGCCCGCGGACAGGGTCTTGGCAACGGCGGCCTCGATACGGTCGGCAGCCTCGCCAAGGCCGAGCGAATGACGCAGCAGCATGGCCGCCGAAAGGATCGTGGCCATCGGGTTGGCCAGGCCCTGTCCGGCAATGTCGGGCGCCGAGCCGTGGATCGGCTCGTAAAGGCCGAACGTGCCGAAGTCGGTCTGGCGTTCGCCCAGCGAGGCCGAGGCAAGCAGCCCGATCGAGCCCACGCACATGCTGGCCTGGTCCGAGAGGATGTCGCCGAACAGGTTGCCGGTCACCACCACGTCGAACTTGCCCGGCGCGCGCACGAGCTGCATCGCCGCGTTGTCGACATACATGTGTTCGAGGGTGACATCGGGATAGTCCTTGCTCACCTCGATCACCACGTCGCGCCAGAGCTGCGAGGTTTCGAGCACATTGGCCTTGTCGACCGAGCACAGGCGCTTGGCGCGGCCCTGCGCGGCCTGGAAGGCGACATGGGCGATGCGGCGCACTTCGCTCTCGCTGTACGACATGATGTCGTAGCCTTCGCGCTCGCCGGTGGCGGTCGTGCGGAAGCCCTTTTCGCCGAAATAGACGTCGCCGTTCAGTTCGCGCACGATCAGCAGGTTGATCGCACCGGCCACTTCGGGGCGCAGCGCCGAATGGTTTTCAAGGCCGGGGAAGACCCGCGCCGGGCGCAAGTTGGCGAACAGGGTCAGTTCCTTGCGCAGGCCCAGGATGGCCTGCTCGGGACGCAGGTGGCGTTCGAGCGCATCGCAATCGGGATCGCCGACCGCACCGAACAGGATCGCGTCGCAGCCTTGCGCGAGGGCGAGCGTTTCGGGCGGAAGCGGATGACCGGTGGCCTTGTAGGCCGCGCCGCCCACGAGGGCCTCTTCCATGGCGATGCCAAGGTCCAGCGCCTCGATCACGCGGACCGCTTCACGGGTCACTTCCGGGCCGATGCCATCACCGGGCAAAACCGCAATCTTCATGTTCAGGCCTCTTCATTCCGATCCGATGCGTTTCAGCCGTTCCAGCAGAATCGCGCGGGCCGCCATAACATCGCGGCGCCGTTCGGCAAGCAGATGACGGGAAATCGCCTGTCCTTGTGTTTCAAGCCGGGCGAGCAGCGCGGCCCAGTCTTCCGCGTCGGGAGAAGCCGGCAGGCGGCCATAGCCGGCCTCGCGCAAGAGCAGCCGCTCGTAGCCATCGAGCGCGCGTGCCCAGCCGCGCGCCGACGGGGCCAGGCAGATCGCGTCGAGCAGGGCACCCAGCCCCTGATGAAGGGCGGGCAGCGGCAGGGCTTGCGGCAGGCTCGTGGCGGTGAGCGCGCAGGCCCAGGCGATCCCCGCGCTCGCCAGCGGTTCGCCCAGCC
>DQVI01000158.1 GCA_015661825.1 Novosphingobium capsulatum | reverse complement strand
CTCTGGCTCGACCATGCCGATGCCGCGCTGCTGGTGCCGGTGCTCGAACGGCTGGCCGGGGGCAGCGGGGGCGAGGCCAGCGCGGGGTCGGCGGCGCCGGTTTCGTTGGGTGGGGTCAATGGGGGTGGATTGGCAGGCACCAGTATGGTGGGCAGCGCCGGAACCGGGGGCATCGCCATGGCCGGGCCGGGGATGGGGGCCGTGCCATTTGGCAATCCTGCGCTCAGCAATCCCTCGGGGGGAACGACCGGCAGTCTGGGTAGCGGGCCGATCCGGCTCGACGGCGGGCGCGGGAGCGTGACCATCACCCGCTATCCGGGGGCCAATGCGGTGATCATCGCAGGGCCGGCGGACGAGCAGCGGCGGCTGGCCGATCTCGTCCGCGCGCTCGACAGGCCGCAGCGGCAGGTTCTGGTCGAGGCCATCGTCGTCGAGGTATCGGACGACGTGGCGCGGCGGCTGGGCGTGCAGATGATGATCGGGGGCAAGAACCAGCCCTTTGCCGTCACCAGCTTTTCCAATGGCGCGGCCAATATCCTCGATCTGGCGGGCGGGCTCTATGCCGACCGGCTCGACCAGACGACGACGGTGATCAACGGATCGACGGTGACGACTTCCACCAACTCCACGCTGGGCGACAGCTTGCGCAGCAATGCCGCGCAGGCCGCGCTCGCTGCGCGCGGGGGCATCGCGGGCTGGGCGACGGCGCTGGGCGGCACCGGCTTTTTCGGCGCGCTGATCGACGCGATCCATTCGGACAGCAATTCCAACGTGCTTTCTACTCCGCACATCGTGACGAACGACAACGTGCCCGCCTCGATCCTGTTCGGGAAGGAAATCCCTGTCGCCACGGGCGAGGCGCTCTCCGGCTCGCTGGCGGGGGCCTTCCGCACGATCCAGCGCCAGAACGTGGGGATCGAGCTGGACGTGACGCCCCAGATCAACGGCGGCAGCGCAGGGTTCGACGGCGGCGAAGGCGACGCGGGCGCGGTGCGGCTCGACTTGCGCCAGCAGGTCAGTTCGGTGGCCGGGCCGGTATCTTCGACCAACGGGGAACTGGTCGTGAACAAGCGCGAGATCCGCACGACCGTCACCGTCGGCGATGGCGAGATCGTGGCCCTGGGCGGGTTGCTCGACGACGCCGAGCGGCGCACGCTCGAAAAGATCCCCGTGCTGGGCGACATGCCGGTGCTGGGCGAACTGTTCCGCTCGCGCAGCAAGACCCATGTGAAGACCAACCTGATGGTCTTCATCCGCCCCACGATCCTGCGCGGCGGGCTGGACCGTGCGGCCCTGACCGCGCGGCGTATGGCTTCGGTGCGCGGGGCGCAGGTGCGCTTTGCACCGGGGCGTGATCCCTCGATCGACGAACTCGTGGCCGACTATCTGGGGCCGGCCCATGCTGATCTGGCCCATGCCGGGTTGCCCGCGCCCGGCGATGTCCTGATTGCGCCGCCATCTGCGGCCTCTCCGGTGCCCCTTGCGCCGGGGTTGGCGCCCCCGCTGCCCGAGGAAAAACGGCCATGACGATGACGTTCCGCGTGGAAGCAGCCTCAGGCATGCCTGTCTGGCGCCCCGACTATGCCCTGGCGCGCGAGCGTGGGATTCTGGTCGAGGCGGAGGAAGCCAGCGGGCTGGCGCTGGTCCTGCGCGAGGATGCCAATGCGCTTTGCCTGCTCGATGTGCGGCGGCTGGCCGGGCCGATTGCCTCGTGGCGGCGGGTTTCGGCTCCGGTGTTCGAGGCGCTGCTGGCGGAGACTTATGTCGACGGCGTGCGCGGGGCGCAAGTGGCGGCGGCGGACGCCCTGTTGCAGGAAGAGTTGCAGGATGGCGGGCCTGCCGGGCTGGACCTGCCGAGCGCGGAAGACCTGCTGGGCAGTGCCGACGATGCGCCCGTCATCCGCCTGATCAATGGCCTTCTGGCCGAAGGGCTGCGGCAGGGGGCGTCGGACATTCATCTGGAGCCCTATGAACAGGCGCTCGTCGTGCGGTTGCGGCGCGATGGGCAACTGGCCGAATTGCTGCGCCTGCCTGCCCATGTTGCGCCGCTCGTGGCCAGCCGGATCAAGGTCATGGCGCGGCTCGACATTGCCGAGCGGCGCCTGCCGCAGGACGGGCGCATGGCGCTCGATCTGGCCGGACGGCTGGTCGATGTGCGCGTGTCGACCCTGCCCAGCCGGGCGGGCGAGCGGGTCGTGCTGCGCCTGCTCGACAAGGCGCGGGCAGGCATCGGGCTTTCTTCGCTGGGGCTCGATGGCGCGGCAGAAAGCGTGCTGCGGCAGGCATTGGCCCAGCCCAACGGCATCGTGCTGGTCACCGGGCCGACCGGATCGGGCAAGACGACGACGCTCTACGCCGCGCTCGGCCTGCTGGGCGACGGGACGCGCAATATCCTCACTGTCGAAGACCCGGTCGAATATGCGGTCGAGGGGGTGGGGCAGACACAGGTGAACCCGCGTCTGGGGCTGACCTTTGCGGCGGGCCTGCGGGCGATCTTGCGGCAGGACCCCGATGTGGTGATGGTCGGTGAAATCCGTGATGCGGAGACGGCGCAGATCGCGGTTCAGGCCGCGCTGACCGGGCATCTCGTGCTGGCGACGGTCCATACCAACGATGCGGCGAGCGCGGTCACGCGGCTGCGCGACATGGGGGTGGAGCCGTTCCTGCTGGCGGCGACCTTGCGCGCGGTGATCGCGCAGCGGCTGGTGCGGCGGCTTTGCCCCGATTGCGCGCACGCAGAGCCGCTGGACATGCGGCTGGCCGCCATTCTCGGGCTGGAGCCCGGCACGATGGTGCGGCGCGCGCAAGGGTGCGCGGCCTGCGGGCAGAGCGGCCATGCCGGGCGGATCGGGGTCTACGAGGCCTTGCGGGTGGACGAAGGTCTGCGGCGGCTGATCCATGACGAGGCGGACGAGGCGCGGCTGGCCGATCATGCCTTTGCCCATGCCCCGCGTCTGGCCGATGCGGCGCGCGCGCTGGTTGTGGGTGGGGCCAAAGGTGGGATTGTTGGCGCCGGGGAAGCCGCGCGCATCTTGCGGCAGGAGCAGGGCTGATGCGGGCTGAACGCTTTGCCTTTCGCGCGGTCGATCGCGGCGGGCGCCTGCGCGAGGGGCAGATGACCGCCGATGGCGCGGGACAGGTCAACGAACAACTGGCGGCGCGGGGCTGGGAGGTCTTGCAGGTGGCCCCGGTGGATGCGGCGACCGGGGGCGAGAAGGGCAGCGCGAAAGGTGGGGGAGAGGCCGATGAGCGCCGTCTGCTGCGCCTTTCGCTGCGCCAGCGGGCCCTGTTCACGCGGCAACTGGCGGCGCTGGCGGCGGTCTGCCCGCTGGAGGAAGCCTTGCGCACGATGGCGCGGCAGGCGCAGCATCCGCGCGAGCGGGCAGTGGTGGGCCGGGTCCATGCCGGGGTCTGCGAAGGGTTGACCCTGGCCGAGGCGATGAAGCGCGCCGGGCGCGCTTTTCCTGCCGTCTATCGCGCGATGATCGCGGCGGGCGAGAACGCGGGTCGGCTGCCGCTGATCGCCGGGCGTCTGGCCGACCTGACCGACCGGCAGGCCCATGTGCGCGGGCGGCTGGGGGCGGCGCTGGCCTATCCGGCGGCGCTGTGCCTCGTGGCGCTGGGGGTGGTGACCGGGCTGATGGTGGCCGTGGTGCCGCGCGTGGTCGAGCAGTTCGATGCGGCCAGTCGCCAATTGCCGTGGCTGACGCGGGTGGTCATCGCGCTGTCCAATGGTCTGGCCGCGTGGGGCTGGCTTTTCGGGCTGCTGGTGGTTGGCGCCGGGTTTGGTCTTGTGCGGGGGCTGGGCTGGCCGCCGTTTCGCGCGCGCTTCGATGCGGGCTTGTTGCGCGTGCCGCTGCTGGGATCGCTCTGGCGCGATGCACAGGCCGCGGCGCTGGCGCGGACGCTGGCGACGATGATCGAGGCGCAATTGCCCTTGCTCGACGGCTTGCGGCTGGCGGCGGGAACGGCGGTCAACACCGTCCACCGCCGCGCGCTGATCGATGTGGCGGGCGGGGTGCGCGAGGGGGGCTCGCTGGCCGGAGGGCTGGCGCAGGCCGGGGTCTTTCCGCCATTGCTGGTGGCCATGGCCGCCAGTGGCGAGGCTTCGGGCCAGCTCGGCCCCTTGCTGACGAGCGCCGCCGACGCGCTCGACCGCGCGTTCGAGGCCACCTGCGCGACTGCGCTGGCCTTGCTCGAACCGGCAATCATCGTGGTGATGGGGGCGCTCGTGGCGCTGATCATCCTCTCGATCCTGTTGCCGATCCTGCAACTGCAAACCCTGACCGGACCTTGATGCTCATGGCGCAAATGGCTTCTTTCCCCCCTGTTTCCTCCTGCAGCGCAGCGCGTGTCGTGCGCAATGGCTTCAGCCTTGTCGAACTGATGGTGGTGATCTTCATCCTCGGTCTGTTGACCACGGTGGTGCTGATCAATGTCCTGCCCAGCCAGGACAAGGCCATGGCGGTCAAGGCGCGCAGCGACATCGCCACGCTCGAACAGGCGCTGGAGATGTTCCGCCTTGATCAGGGGGCCTATCCGAGCGCCGCGCAAGGGCTGGCCGCGCTGCGCGTGGCGCCCGCCGGTCTGGCCCAGCCCGAAACATATCGTCAGGGCGGCTATATCAAGGACTTGCCCAAGGACCCGTGGGGGCGAACCTATCTCTATCGCGTGCCCGGCGAAGGGGGCGCGCCTTATGCGCTGCTGTCGCTGGGGGCCGATGGCCAGCCGGGGGGAACGGGGCGCGATGCCGATATTGGCTCGGGCCCCATGGGGGCACCTTCGGTGGGGGGTAACTGAGCGGTCATGGCCGGGCTGGCCCTGCTTCTGGGGGAGGATGGGCCCGTGGCGGCGTGGCGTGTTGTGGATGGCAGGGCGCAGGGGCTCGATCTGGCCGACATGGCGGATGTGTCAGGGCGCGTTGTCGCGCTGGTGCCGCCCGCAGCATTGCCGGTGCGGATTGTGCGAGGGGCTCCGGGGGCGACGCCGGTGCAGGCCGTGGCGGCGGCGCGGCTGTCGGCGCAAGTCTGGGCCGAGGGGGATGGGGTGGTCGCGGCCCTGTTGGACGAAACGCGGGTCATGGTGGCGACGCCGGGGGCCGGGCAGGTGGCGGGCTGGCAGGGGCAGGTGCGCGCGGCGCTGGGGCGCGAGGCTGATGCGCTGGTGCCTGCCGGGCTGATCCTGCCCGAGCCGCCGGAAGGCGGGGTGAGCCGGGGAAAGATCGGCCCGCTCGTGCTGGTGCGCGGGGAGGCGGCCCTGTTTGCCGGGGAGGCGGCCTTGTGGGATGCGCTGGTGCCCGAAGGGGGCGCGGTGCTGGACTGCGACGGGACGGCCCTAGCGCAGGGGGTGGCGGCGTGTCATGCCGCGCCGCCGTTCGATCTGGCCGGGGATGCGCCTGTGGCCGGGTCGATGCGGCGGCTGGCCCTGTTGGCGGGGCTGGTCGGGGCGTTGCTTGTGGCCTTGCCACTGGCGCAAGCGGGGCGCTGGAAGTTCGATGTCTGGCGGGCCGAAGCGGCGGCGCTGGCGCGGGTGCGGGCGCGGTTTCCGCAAGTGGCCGATTTTGCCGGGGCACAGGCGCTGGTCGCGCGCGAGCGGG
>DQVI01000084.1 GCA_015661825.1 Novosphingobium capsulatum | reverse complement strand
CGCCCTGCCCGGCCTGCGCGCCGCATTCGAGGCAATAGGCCTGCGCCCCGGCCACGCCGGTCAGACGCTGGAGATCGGCGAGCATGCGCAGGCCGAGCGCCTGCTGGCGCAGCGCCACGAGGCCCGTCACATCGGTGGCCGCATGCGATTCGCCAGGGCCGTCGGCGCCTGCCATGGCCTGGAGCAGCCCCTGCCAGCCGCCCTGATCGGCGCCGAGATAGTCGGCATGCCAGGTGGTCAGGTGCGCCGCACTCGCCGCATAGGCCAGCGCATCGTCGAGATCGCCAAAGGCATCGACCAGCCCGATCTGGCGCGCCGTGCCGCCGTCCCAGACACGCCCTTGCGCGATGGCGTCGATCTGCTCGGGGGTCTTGTGGCGGGCCGTGGCGACGAGGGACAGGAAACGGCGGTAATAGCTTTCGACCGAGCCTTGGGTGAGCGCCTCGACTTGCGGGCTCAGGCCGCCGAGTACATCGGGCTGGCCCGAAAGCGGGGTCGTGCGCACGCCGTCGGTCGTCACGCCATAATTGGCCAGCGTGTCCTCGAAGCTGGGGATCACCGCAAAGACGCCGATCGAACCGGTGATCGTGGCCGGTTCGGCAAAGACGCGGGTGGCCGGGGTCGAGACCCAGTAGCCGCCGCTCGCCGCCAGATTGGCCATCGAGGCCACCACCGGAAGCCCGGCAGCCCGCGCGCGGACAATCGCCGCGCGAATGCGCTCGGCCGCGCTCACCGAGCCGCCGGGGCTGTCGATGCGGACCACCAGCGCGCTGTAGGATTTCGAGGCGACCGCCTTGTCGATGAGGTCGGCAATGCGGGTGCCTCCGGCGCGGCCCGGCCCGGCATCGCCATCGACGATCTCGCCCGACACGGTCACCACCGCGATGGCCTTGCCCTTTGCAGGCGCCGGACGGTCGGCCAGATACTGGGCCAGTTCGGTGTTCTGGTAGGCCCCGGCGGTGCCGTTGCGGTCGTGGCCGACCAGATCGCCGACGTGGCGACCGAAGGCCACCTTGTCGCCCACCTTGTCGACGAGCCCGGCCTTGACGGCGGCCTGCGCCATGTCGCCGCCGCTTTGCGCCATCCATGCGACCGGATCGCCGGTCACGAGGTCGATCTGCGCACGCGGACGGGCCTTCTTCACGTCGGCCTTCCATGCCTCCCACAGCGCGCCATAGAGCGCGGTGAGGTTCTCGCGCGCGGCGGGCGAGGCATCGGCGCGGGCATAAGGCTCGACCGCGGCCTTGTAGGTGCCGACCTTGAAGATGTGGGCCTTGATCTTCAGGCGATCCATCAGCGTCTTGTAGTAAAGCTGGGTGCCGCCCGGCCCGGTGACGACCGCGCCGCCGATCGGATCGACCCAGGCTTCGGAAGCATGGGCAGCGAGCTGGACGCCATCGTCGGCATAGAGCTGACCATAGACGAGCACCGGCTTGTGGACCGCGCGGACCTTGTCCATCGCCGCGCCGATCCGGGTGAGGTGGACCTGTCGCGCGCCGGGGAACTTTTCGAGATCGAGTACGACCGCCTTGATCCGGCTGTCGTCCGCCGCCGCCTCGATGGCGCGAACCACGTCGCGGGCCTGATATTCCTTTTCAGGCGCGGTGCCCGAAAGCAGGAGCTGCGAAGGGCTGATCGCGCTGCGCTCCTCGACGATGGGCCCGTCGAGCGTGATGGTCAGCGCCCCCTCGCGCACGTGCCCGGCAACGGGCCGCAGGGCGAGTGCCGCGTAGAGCCCCCAGAAAAAGAGCAGCAGGGCAAGGAGGACGAGACCATCCTTGATCGCGACGAGGGCTTTCCAGACCGAACGGGCAAACTTCATGGGAGATATCTAGCCAGCCCTGCCCCTTGGCGCCAGATGGAAAGACCCCCGGAAAGACCCCCCGGAAAGACCCGATGTAAAGACTTGTGGAAGGGGCAGGTGGCGACTAGGGGATGGTCTTCGATGCAACCATCGAGCTCCTCACCTTCGTCAGCGGCCCCCGCGCGCAGCTATCCTGCGGGCGGCCTTGCCTATCCCCATCGCGATCTGACCGGAATCGGCCATCTGGCCCGGCACGAGATCCTCTACCTGCTCGACGAGGCCGAGCAGTGGGTCGAACTCAACCGCCAGTCCAACAAGCGGGCCAACCTGCTGTCCGGCCTGACGATCATCAACGCCTTCTTCGAGAACTCCACCCGCACGCTGCTCTCGTTCGAGATCGCCGGCAAGCGGCTGGGCGCCGACGTCGTCAACATGCAGGCGGCCACGTCGAGCGTGAAGAAGGGCGAGACGCTGATCGACACGGCGATGACCCTCAACGCCATGCGCGCCGATGCCATCGTCATCCGCCACGCCAGCTCGGGCGCGGTGCGGCTGATCGCCGAAAAGGTCGATTGCCCGGTGCTCAACGCGGGCGACGGCCAGCACGAACACCCCACGCAGGCCCTGCTCGACGCGCTGACCATCCGCCATGCGCTGGGCCTGCCCAAGGGCAGCGACCTCAACGGATTGCGCGTGACGATCTGCGGCGACATCCTCCACAGCCGCGTGGCGCGCTCCAACATCCTGTCGCTGAGCGCGCTGGGCTGCGAGGTGAGCCTGTGCGCGCCCCCCGCGCTGATGCCCACCGACATCGAGGCCATGGGCGTGAAAGTCTTCCACGACTTCGACGCCGCGCTCAAGGGCGCGCAAGTGGTCATGATGCTGCGTCTCCAGATGGAGCGCATGAGCGGCCAGTTCATCCCTTCGCCGCGCGAATATCGCCACCTCTACGGCCTCTCGCTCGACCGTCTGGCCAAGGCCGAGACCGGCGCCCTCGTCATGCATCCGGGCCCCATGAACCGGGGCATCGAGATCGACAGCCAGGTCGCCGACCATGTCGAGCGCAGCCTGATCACCCGGCAGGTGGAAAGCGGTGTCGCGATCCGCATGGCCTGCCTCGAAGTCCTCACCCGCCGCGCGCGGGCCTTGCCCGGCTGGCCGCCCCTCGGCCAGACCACCGGCGGAGAAATCGCATGACCCCCCAGCCGCTTGTCATCACCAACGGGCGCCTCGTGCTGCCCTCGGGCGAGCCGGTCCGGGCCGACCTGCGCTGTGAAAAGGGCCGCATCGTGGCCATCGGGGACGATGCCGCCCCGCGCGAGGGCGACAGCGTGTTCGACGCGGGCAATGCCCTCGTCGCCCCGGGTCTCGTCGATCTGGGCGTCTTCGCCATCGACAAGCCCGCCTTCCACTTTGGCGGGATCACCCGCGCCGCGCTGATGCCCGACCAGGGGCCGCCGCTCGACCATCCGGCCCGCGTGCGCTTTGCCG
The DNA here is from genome assembly GCA_015661825.1 of Novosphingobium capsulatum. Lineage (GTDB taxonomy): Bacteria > Pseudomonadota > Alphaproteobacteria > Sphingomonadales > Sphingomonadaceae > Novosphingobium > Novosphingobium pituita. Next base: position 7,842 of record DQVI01000084.1, on the reverse strand, counting down.
CGCAGTCGGGCAAGCCCGATTTCTGGGTCCACCCGCTGGCCGCCGCCACGCGCGGCCTCGAAGGCACCGAACTGGCCGAACTGGCGCTGATGCGCGAGGCAGGCGCCCGCGCGGTGAGCACCGGGCGGCGCTGGATCGGCGATTCGGGCGTGATGCTGCGCCTCTTGTCCTATTGCGCGATGCTCGGCCTTGTCGTCGTCACCCATGCCGAGGATGCCGGGGTGACCGGCACGGCGGTGGCGACCGCAGGCGAAGTGGCGACGCGCCTGGGCCTGCCCTCCGCCCCGGCCCAGGCCGAGGCGCTGGCCGTCGCGCGCGACATTGCGCTGGCCGAAATGACCGGCGCGCAGATTCACATCCGTCAGGTCACCACGGCAGCCGCGCTCGATCTGGTGCGCGCCGCCAAGGAACGCGGCGTGCGGGTGACGGCGGGCGTGACCCCGGCGCACTTCATGCTCTCGGACCTCGAACTCGTCGATTTCCGCACGTTCTGCCGCTTCTCGCCGCCCTTGCGCGGACAGGCCGACCGCGAGGCGGTGGTCGCCGCGATCGGCGATGGCACGATCGACGTGATCGCCTCGGGCCACGACCCGCGCGGGCCCGAAGACAAGCGCCTGCCCTTTGCCGATGCCGAACCGGGCATGGCCGGGGCCGAGACGCTCCTGCCGCTCACCCTCACGCTGGTGCGCGACGGGGTGATCGACATGGCGCGCGCCTTCACCCTGCTGGCGGGCAATCCGGCGGCCCTGCTCGGCGCCAACGCCGGGCGTCTGGTGCTGGGCGCGGAAGCCGACATCGCGGTGGTCCACCCGACCCGCCCGTGGATCGTCAATTCCGACAAGATGGCGGCCAGCGCGGGCAACACCCCGTTCGACCGCCGCCCGGTCGAAGGCCGCGTGCTGGCCCTCTGGAAGGGCGGCACCCGCATCGACTGACCCCGAACCAAAGGGCCCCGAACCCGCTCCGGGGCCCTTTGATCACGAAGATCCTCCCCGCTCGCGGGGAGGTGGCAGCCCGAAGGGCTGACGGAGGGGCTGAAGCCCCTCACCCCGGATTGAGCGATCCCCCGACATCGAGCTTGCGCCCGTCGGTGATGATCACCTTGTCCCCCAGGCTCACCACCTTGAACAGGCGTTTGGCGAATTCGTCGGGCACCCCCACGCAGCCGTTGGTGGCATAGCCCTTCTCCACCTTCGATCCGTGGATCGAGACGCCATCGTTGGTCAGCCGCAGCATCCAGGGCATCGGCGCATCGTAGAGGTTGGAGACGTGGGTGGCGTCCTTCTGGGTGATCGGGAACACGCCGAGCGGGGTCGGCTTGTCGCCATAGCCCTTGAGGATCGCGGTGGCGCCAATCTCGTGCCCGTTGCGGAAGACCGAGAGCACCCGCGCGGCAAGGTCGACAGTGATCACCACCGGGCCCGGTTCGCCCTTGCTTTCATCCCAGTAGAACTGCCCGAAGCGGATCGGCCCGTCGATCTTGAGCACGGATTTGACCACGAACGGCGAATCGGCGGGAGCCGCCGCCGCCGGTGTCGCCACCGGGGCCGGAGAGGCTGCCGCCTGTGGCGACACCGGCATTTGCACCGCACCGGGCTGATCCCCACCGGCCAGGGCGCGCGCGATATCTTCCCCCTCGTGGAAGGCCAGCAGCATGGCCGCGCCCGTCCCCACGACGCCAAGGCCGATCATCAGCCAGCGGCCGGGGCCGGTCTTGCGGCGGGAATGTGCCTTGCGTGCCATGACCTTGCGTGTTCCTTTCGTGCCCCGGATAGCCTGCCCGTGGCGTATCGCCAATGCGCCGGAGGGAGGCCACTCCACACTGTCCCTGTGGGGGACAAGCCGTGGATGGATCGTAAACGTTTCAGGCTTCATCGTTTCAGGCTGGGGCAATGTTCGGCGTGCCAGAAAGCCCGGTGATGATCGATCTGCTTCATGCGTTCGGCGATTGGCCCCCCTGGCTCGGCAGCCTGCCGCCGCTGCTGGCCGCTGGCGTCGTGGCCATGGTGCTGGTGGCGCTGGCCGGGCGCGGGCACGGAAACCTCGCGCGGGTCATCCGGCTTTGCGGCAGCGGGCTGTTGCTGGCGGTCTTCGCGATGGCACTGGCCCGCTTCATTCCTCTCGAACCGGCGGTCGGCCAGATCCTGCCCAGACTGGGCATGCCCGAAGCGCGCGTCTCGGGCGGGCAAGTGCGCGTGCCACTCGCCGCAGACGGACATTACTGGATCGAGGCACGCGTCAACGGCACGCTGACCCGCTTTCTGGTCGATACCGGGGCCACCTTCACCACCCTGAGCGCCGAGGGCGCGAGCGAGGCCGGGATCAAGCCCGATCCGCTGCGCCTGCCGGTGGTCATGCACACGGCCAATGGCGACGCGGAAGCCCAGATGGCGCGGGTTGGCCAGTTGCGGTTCGGCTCGATCGATGCGCGCCATCTCGATGTCGTCGTCAGCGACACGAGCGGCGGGCTCAACGTGCTGGGCATGAACTTCCTCAACCGGCTCAAGGGCTGGCGGGTCGAGGAAGGGGTGCTGATCCTCAGCCCGCGTCATCCCGTGGCGGTCTGAGTGTCTGATCCGAAACTATCGTTTCGGATGGTTCGGCACCGGCCCGCTCCCCCACCCGGCCACCCAACGATAGTACCTTGTGGGAGGCCGGGTGGGGGAGCGGGCCGGTGCCGAACGGGACGCTGCCAAATGTGAGCCGCCGCCACAGCGCCTCCAGCGGTCCCTGTCCATGGGCCGCCAGCCAGCGGCGCGGCCAGGCCAGCATCAGGGCCCAGCCCAGCACCACGAACAGCGGCAGAACCCCGCGCGGCACCGCATGGACGCCGCCCCAGCCCAGCCCGGTTGTCCAGCCTCCCGGTTTCCAGCCGCCAAACAGCGCGGTCATCACCAGGCTCGTGCCCAGATAGTTGGTGAAGGCCGTCCGGCCACAGGCCGTCAGCGCCGCGCCGATCCGCGTGCGCGCCAGCAGCGGGTGAAGCCGCAACAGGATCGCCGCATAGCCCAGCGCCATGGCCAGCCCCGGCAGCGCCGCCAACGCGGTGACGACCGTAAAGGTCAGCCGCACCGGCCACCCTTCGCGCGCGGGCCAGGCGATCAGCAGCGCCGACACCACCCCGCCCGCCACAGTCCCGCCCAGCGCAACCGCCGTCATCGCCCGCGCACGCCACTGGCCGGTGAAGAACCCGCTCTGGAACAGGGCCATGCCGATCAGCATGAGCGGAAAGGTCTCGGCAAAGGTGTTGAGCGTGGCCGTCAGCGGAAAGGCCGGGGCCTGTGTCAGCCTGAGCGCCACAGCCTCGAAAAACCCGGCGTGGAGCGGCCCGGCGTCGCTGGCCATCGACTGGCCGATGCGGGCAGCCAGATCGGCCATGGCGGCCTGTTCGGCGGGGCTGGCGATCCCGGCCCGGACATGCTGCTCGGCCAGGATTTCGGGCAGCGCGGCGAGCCCGTCGAACAGGCGGGAAAGCACGAAGACCGGCACCCCGATGGCCAGCAGCCCGCGCGGCTCCAGCCGCCGCAGCGGCAGGGCCACCAGCCCGCACAGGGCATAGGCGAACAGGATGTCGCCCCACCAGAGCAGCGCATAATGGGCATAGCCAAAGGCCGCGAGCCAGAGCAGGCGGCGCACTTGCAGGCGGTCGGGCGCAAGGCCGCGCCGCTGCGCGCTTTGCGCAAAGAGCATCATGCTCGCCCCGAACAGCAGCGTGAAAAGCGCGCGCATCTTGCCCTCGAACAGCACGAAGCCGACAAGGAACCAGCGCGTGCCCGCAGGGTCTGCCGGAGCAGGCAGCGCCGGGCTCAGACTGGCCAGTTGCGGCCCCCAGAACCCGGTGATGTTGATCGCCAGAATCCCCAGCACCGCGCAGCCGCGCAGGAAATCGAGCGCGGCAATGCGCGGGGGATTGGCCGAAGGGGATGTCATGCCCCGTGCCTTGCACCGCCCCGATGACCGGACAAGGCCGAAATCCCCGAAAAACCCTCAGGACCCGCGTTCAGGGCCCGCGCTCAGGGCCTCACGATGATGCAATCGATTCCCGCGCCCTTGAGCGCGGCGCAGGCATGGCTGGCCTCGGCCTGCCCGGCAAAGCCGCCAGCCAGAACGCGAGTCACGCTGCCCTGAACGCTGTCGATGCGCGGATGCCCGGCCAGTTCGGCCCGCCCGCGCGCGCGCGCCCAGATCGCGTCGGCATTGCTCTTTTGCGAAAACGCGCCGAGCTGGATGCGCCAGGCGCCGCCCGGACGGGGCCGGGGCTCCGGCTTGCGCTCGGGCTTTGGTTCGGGCTTGGGCTCCGCCCTGACCTTGGGTTCGGCCTTGGGCCTGGGTTCAGCCTTGGCTCTGGGTTCGACCCTGGCTTCGGGCTTCGCCACGGCATGGGCGCGCGGCACTTCGACCGGATGGGCAAAGCTGGCCCCGGCCAGAACCGGACCATCCGGCTGGACAGGCCGCGGCGCGGATTGCGAAGGCGGAAGGGCCGCACTGGCCAGAGCGCCCGTGCTGGCGGATGCAGGCGCGCGCACCACCGGCGTTGCAGAACCGGGCACCGGCGAAGGGCCGGTCACCCCCAGTTCGGCGGCGGCCAGTTCGCGCGAGCGGGTGTCGGACGTGCGCTTTTCCAGATCGCTCGCCAGCGACGCGCCCATCTGGCGCTGTTGCAGCGGGATCGTCGCGTTCATCGTTTTCAGGCTGTCCATCGCCTGGGGCAGCCCCGCCGAGGCCGCGCGGGTCATCAGCGCATAGGCGCGCACCCAGTCCTTGGGCTGGTAATCGCCGTTGAAGGCCGCCACGCCCAGCAGATACATCGCGCGCGGTTCCCCCCGGTCGGCCGAGGCGCTCAGCCAGGGCATCGCGGCGGTCTGGCGGCCGGTCTGGAACAGCAGGATGCCATAGTTGTCGGCGGCGCGGGCATGGCCCTGACGCGCGGCCTTGTGGAACCAGTCCTCGGCACGGGCCATGTCGCGCGGCATGCCCCGGCCCAGCTTGGCGGCCTGCCCCATGTTGAATTCGGCGTCGGCATCGCCCTTGGCCGCCGGGCCCTGCCACTGGCGCACGGCCTCGGCATAGTCGCCGCGCGACCAGGCGCTGACCCCGTCGCGCACATCGGCACGGGCCACGCCGGGGGCCACGAACGGCGCCAGAAGGGCGCCCAGAAGCGGGCCCAGAAACGGGAGAGCGATCGTGGTGAGCGCGCCACGCCCGCGCCGCTTTTCACCCGTCTGGCGGCGTGTCTCGCCCGATGTCCTGCTCATGTCCCGGCCTTTTCCCGCTTCATCCGATACCCCGTTCCACAGGCGCCGTGGCACCTCTGGCAGGGGATTTTCCTCAGATATTGTGCATGGAGAATGGTAAACAAGTTTTCCACCCCGATCATCGACCTTATCCGGCGCGGGGCCCCCTCTGCCCGGATGTTAACCAAAATTTCAGTGCGATCTGCGATTCCCTCTGCTTGTTCGCATGCAGCTTCAGGGGGATACCTTGCGCGTACTGGCCTTGGCTTCGCAAAAAGGGGGATCGGGCAAGACCACGCTGTCCGGCCACCTCGCCGTTCAGGCGCAGCGCGCCGGGGCCGGTCCCGTCGTCCTGATCGACATCGATCCGCAAGGCTCGCTGGCCGACTGGTGGAACGAGCGCGAGGCCGATTTCCCCGCCTTTGCCCAGACCACCGTGGGCCGTCTGGCCGGCGATCTTCAGGTGCTGCGCCAGCAGGGCTTCAAGCTGGCGGTGATCGACACCCCGCCCGCGATCACCATGGCGATCCAGTCGGTGATTGCGCTGGCCGAACTGATCGTGATCCCCACCCGCCCCAGCCCGCACGACTTGCGCGCCGTGGGCGCCACCGTCGACTTGTGCGAGCGCGCGGGCAAACCGCTGATCTTCGTGGTCAATGGTGCCACGCCCAAGGCGCGGATCACCGGCGAGGCGATCGTCGCGCTTTCCCAGCACGGCACCGTCGCCCCGGTCACCCTCCACCACCGCACCGACTATGCCGCCTCGATGATCGACGGGCGCACGGTGATGGAAGTGGACCACACCGGCCGCTCCGCCGCCGAGATCGCCCAGCTCTGGGCCTATATCTCCGAACGGCTCGAAAAGAATTTCCGCCGCACCGTCTTTGCCGTGCCCCAGACCGGCCAGGCCGGGCTGGCCCAGGTGCGCGCGCTGGGTGGCGCGGCGCCGCGTCCGGCAGGCCATTTCGGCCGCCGGGTGAGCAATTGATGAAAAGGGATCAGGCTGCGATGAACGACCCCAAGCCCTTTGCGGCGCTGACCGGCACCCTGCTCGCCCGCAAGGGCGCCGCGCGCCCGGCCATGCGGCCCCAGGTCTCGCTTGATTGGGCCGACACGGATTCGGCCTTAAGGGAAGAACCGGCGCGCCCGGCCCGCATGGCGCTGGTCCCCGGCGCGCGCCTGCCTGAAGTCGAACAGCCTGAGATCGAACAGCCCGAGATCGATACGGCCTGGACGGATATGGGCGAGCCCCTGCCCGAACCCTCTGTGGCGGAAGCCGGGGAAGAAAACCCCGAAGTGCTGCGCCAGATCCGCCAGCTTTCGGGCATGATCAATCGCAAGGTCGCGGCCACCCGCCGCGCCAACGCCGATGTGGAGACCCTGCCGGGCAAGAAGGTCGCCTTCACGCTGCGGCTCGATCCGCGCCGCCATGCCCTGCTGCGCGCCTGCTGCACCGCCGAACGGCGCAGCGCACAGGCCCTGCTGGTCGAGGCACTCGACCGTCTGGTCGACGCGACCCCCGGCCTCGAAGACATTGTCGCGCAACTGGCCGCCTCCGGCCATGCAGAACCCTCACGCTGATGTCGCCCGTTTCGACATCCCGCCCGGAAAAGGCCGCCATGACCCACCGCCCGCTCGCCATGCTTGTTTCCACCGCGCTCGCTGCGGGCCTGCTGGCCGGCTGCGCACAAGGTGGCCCCCGCCCCGACCAGGCCGCCTCGCGCGCGGAATCGAGCCTGTCGGGCGGCGATGCGACCAAAGCCGTCGCATTGGCCGAACAGGCCGTGCTCGCCGATCCGCGCAATCCGGGCTACCGGATGCTGCTGGGCAGCGCCTACATGCGCGCGGGCCGCTTCGAATCCGCGCGTCAGGCCTATGACGAGGCCATGGAACTGGGCGACGACAGCGGCAAGGTCGCGCTCAGCCTCGCACTGACCGACATGGCGCTGGGCCACGAAGCCGTCGCGCTCGACACGCTCGAAGCGCATCGCGACCAGATCCCGGTGGCCGATTACGGCCTCGCGCTGGCCATGGTGGGCCGCGCCGATCAGGCCGTGGACCTGCTCACCCAGGCCATCCGCTCTGGCGAGGGCACGCCCAAGCTGCGCCAGAACCTGGCCTATGCCATGGCCATGGCCGGCCACTGGCGCGAGGCGCGCGACATGGCGTCGCAGGATGTTCCCGCTGACCAGTTGACCGCGCGCATGGCCCAGTGGGCCCAGCTCAACGATCCCGACAACATGCGCCTGCGCGTGGCCGGGCTGCTCGGCGTGCCGATGCGCGAAGACACCGGCCAGCCCGCCGCGCTGGCGCTGGCAAACTTCCCCGCGCCCGGTGCACAGGCCTCCGGGGAACAGGCGCCCGTGCGTCAGGCAGACAGCCAGGGCGCAACCCCTTCCCAGAAGGCCCCCGCGCTGGCCCGGTTTGCCGCGCAGGAACTGCCCGCCATCGATCAGGCCGATCATGGCCAGCCCGACCTTGCCGATGCCAGTTCGGCCCCCCCGGCCGAAAAGCTGGCCGCGATCGACATGCCGCCCCCGCCGCCCGCCGCCCCAGCCCCGCTCTCGCGCACGGCAGCCCGCGACGAAATCCGCCCCGCCCCCCGGTT
>DQVI01000201.1 GCA_015661825.1 Novosphingobium capsulatum | reverse complement strand
GCGGTTTTGCGGTGGTGGCCGCCGAAGTGCGCGCGCTGGCCCAGCGCAGCGCCGATGCCGCGCGCGACATCAAGGAACTGATCGAGGAAAGCGCCGGGCAGGTGAGCCAGGGGGTCCACCTCGTGGGGGAAACCGGCGAGCGGCTGGGCGGTCTGGTCGCCCGCGTGGGCGAGATCGGCGGCCTCGTGGGTGTCATCGCCGAGGCGGCCCACAGCCAGGCCGAGAACCTGACCGAGGTGAACAAGGCCGTGGGCGACATGGACCGCATGACCCAGCAGAACGCGGCGATGGTCGAGCAGTCCTCGGCGACCACGCGGGGCCTCGCGACCGAGGCCGAGGCGCTGGCCTCGCTGGTTTCGACCTTCCGCACCCGCGATGTCAGCAATCGCCCGGCCTACACGTTCCATGCAGGCGCCCTGCGCCGCGATTCGATGACCGAGAGCGGCCGCGGGGCGCGCCAGATCGTCGAGGCCGAGCCCCGGCTCGTGGCAACAGGGTGATGGGCGGTTATTCTTCGGTGCGGATCAGGACCGTTTCGCCGATCAGCAGGAACAGCACGAAAGGCGCCCAGGCCGCGATCAGCGGCGGATAGCCGCCGAAGCTGCCCATCGCGAGGGCGGCATTGTCGAGCACGAAATAGGCAAAGCCCAGCGCCATGCCGATCACCGCGCGCATGAAGAGCTGGCCCGACCGTGCAAGGCCAAAGGCCGCCACCGCGCCCAGCAAGGGCATCAGCAGGGCCGAGAGCGGGCCGGAAATCTTGTGCCACCAGCGGCTTTCCAGCTCGTTGGTACTGTGCCCGGCGGCGTGGATGGCCGCGATGGAGCGGGACAGGCGGGTGATCGATTCCGCATCGGCATCGGCCTTGCGGATTTCGACCTGGGTGGGGGTCACCCCCTGGGCATAGACCGCATCGCCGTTGACCGCGGTGCGCCGGGCGCTCTGGACGTCGAACGTCAGCGGATGGTCGAGGCGCCAGCCGGGGTTGGCATAAGTGGCGCTTTTGGCGGTGACGATCTCGGTGACCATGCCGGTGGGGTCGCGCCGGTGCCAGGTGACATCGGTCATCACCATGGCCTTGCCCTCGCCGCTGACGAGGCGGGCATAGAGGATGTTGGCACCATCCTGGAGCCAGACATTGCTGCGCGCGGTCGAATCGGTGGGAATCGGGCCGTAATGCGCGTCCTGCCAGGCCTTGAGCGTGGCGGTCGAGCGCGTCACGATGCGTTCGTTGAAGGCAAAGTTGCCCACGCTGATCACCGCCGTGACGAGGAACAGCGGCGCCAGGATCTGGTGCGCCGAGATGCCTGCGGCCTTCATCGCGATGACTTCGCTGTTCTGGTTGAGCGTGATCAGAGTGATGATCGTGGCCAGCAGCACCGAATAGGGCAGGAAGCGCGCTACCAGCTGGGGCGCGCGCAGGCCGACATACGTCAGCAATTGGGCCTGCCCATTGCCGTGCACGGCCAGAATATCGCCGCTCTCGCTCAGCAGGTCGAGCGCCTGAAGGACCATGACCAGCATCAGCAGAACCGCCACCACGCGCACCGCGAACATCTTCGCGATGTAGAGCGTCATCGTGCGCGACGGGAAGAATTCAAGCTGCACCGGTGTCGTCCTTGGCAGGGGTCAGGGCTTCGGGGCCGGCGGGAAGAGGGTGGTGGCGGGGATGGCGGCGGGCAAAGAGCTTGCGCACGCGCGAGGCGATCTTGGAGAAGACCGTTTCGAGCGCACCGATCGGCTGGCCGCCGGGGACATAGGCAAGGCGCCAGTACATCCACACGATCAGCGCGGCAAAGAGCACGAAGGGCCCCCACAGCGCCAGCGCGGGGTCGAGCCGCCCGAGGCTGGCCACGTCCTGCCCGTATTCGTTGACCTTGTGGTAGGCGACCACCATCACGATCGACAGGAACACGCCCAGCGCCGAGCTGGACCGCTTGGGGGGCACGGCCAGCGCCACCGCCAGCAGCGGGAGCAGGAACATCATCACCACCTCGACGAGGCGGAAATTGAGGCTGGCCTTGCTCTTGTTGCGGATGTCCTGCGAATAGGCCTTGTTCCAGCCGATCTGGAGCAGTTCGGGCAGGATATATTCGCGATCCTTGTCGCCGCGCTGGCGGAACTGGGCGATCTTGGGCAGGTCGATCGGCAGGTCGTGGGTGGCGAAGGAGAGCACGCGCGGGCTGGCCAGCTTGGGGCCGTCCTGCACGATCTGGCCGTCGGTCAGGCGCAGGATCACCGTGTCGCGGTTCTCGCGATTGGCGAAGAACTGGCCTTCGCGCGCCGAGATGGTCATCGTCTCGCCCTCGGGCGTGACGAGGCGGGCGAAGATCCCTTGCAGGTCGCGGCCTTCATCGCGGCTCGCCTCGACGCGCAGCGCGGTGCGATCCTTGAGCGCGTTGAATTCGCCGACCTTGAGCGAGGCCCCCAGCGCGCCCGAGCCCAGCTCGTACTGGAGTTCCTCGTAGTAATAGCGGCTGAGCGGCTGGATATAGCCGACAATCAGCAGGTTGACCGCCGCCAGCCCGATCGTGAACATGTAGGGCACGCGCAGCAGCCGGGTATAGGACAGCCCGACCGCACGCATCACGTCGAGTTCCGAACTGGTCGCCAGCTTGCGGAAGGCGAACAGGATGCCCAGCATCAGCCCGAGCGGGATCGCCAGGCTCGCATATTCGGGGAACAGGTTGAGCAGCATCTTGAAGACGACCGCCACGGGCCCGCCTTCGGTTGCCACGAAATCGAACAGGCGCAGCATCTTGTCGAGCACGAGCAGCGAGGCCGCCAGCACGAACACGGCCAGCATGGGCACGATCACCAGGCGGGCGATGTACCTGTCGATGGCGCTGAGGAATCTCACGTTCGGAAAAATCACCTTGCGGAAGTCGGGACGGTAGTCAGGAAACCGGTGGCGTCCCGCGCTCGAGTGTGGCGGTCACCGGCCGGGTGTCCGGCACCCGGATGGGCGCGCTTGTCGGTTAGCCCGCTTCGTCGCGATGCGAAAGGCGAAAAAGCGCGGAACGCGTCTGATGGGGGGAGCGTGGCGGCGGGCTGTCGCGGGAGGGGGGCTGCGGTGGGCAGCCTCGGCCGCATCCGGGGGGCGATGCCCAAAGTTATTGCCTGTCCCGTGGAATGCTCATAGGTTTCGCCCCGGTTTCACAGGACAGTCGACCAGAAAATGGCCGGAAGGGGGCGGGCTTCCCGGACGTTGAGGTCTCATGCGCCGGTATCGTGCCGGTGTTGTGCTGACGTGGCGTCATGGGACCGGAACCGGCGAAAGAAAAAGGGGGGGCTTTCCATGGCATCGGGATCGTGGTGGATGGGCGGCCGTCTGACGGGGGGCAATGCCCGCCCCGACGATCTGATCGCGCTGGCTGACCGATGCGAGCGACTGGCGGCCGATGAACAGCGTTTCGGCTTCGAACTGGCGCTCAGGCTGATGGGGGAAGCCTTGCTGGCGCCCTCGACCATGAACGGCGACGAGGGCAGCCTGTGGGTCGGTCTGCTGGCGGATTCGGGCGCTTATGAAAGCGCGGCGCTGGCCTTGCTGCCACCCGATGCCCTCTATGGCGGGGAGCGCCTGGCTGAGGAAACCTACACGGCCCATGTGACGTTGCCGGGCGGCGCGGCGGCGCATTCGCGCGGGGCCAGATCGCTGGCGATGGCCTGGCTGGCGGCGCTGTTCCGGGCGCTGGCCCGCGACATCATCATGAAGCGGGGCTTGCACTGACTTAGGGGGGGCGTTCCTGAACCGGAGACCGGTCAGGCGCCTGTGATCAGGCCTTTTCGAGTGTGCACTGGAGCGGGTGCTGATTCTGCCGGGCAAAATCCATCACCTGGTTCACCTTGGTTTCGGCGATTTCATAAGGGAAAATACCGCATACGCCGACGCCGCGCTGGTGGACATGCAGCATCACGCGTGTCGCCTGTTCCAGATCCATGTGGAAGAAGCGCTTGAGGACCATCACCACGAATTCCATCGGGGTATAGTCGTCATTGAGCATCAGCACCTTGAACATGCTCGGCTTTTTGGGGCGGGCACGGGTGCGGGTAGCCAGGCCGACATGATCGCCGTCGTGGGAATCGCCATCGTCGCCCATCATCATGGGCTGGCCCGTCATCGAGAGCGATGCGCCGCAGTTGGACACTGCACACGAACAGGGGGCGATGGACGCCAGAGGGAGGTCGGAACGGGTCATTGGAGCGCACAATATCGCATCGCTCCCCCCGAACGACAAGGGGGCTGGGGGCAGGCAGCCTCAAAAACCGCGCCCACAGTGGCGATCCTGACCAAAGTGGCCTTACCAAGGTGGCCTGATCAAGGTGGGCCCGATGAAGGTGAGCCTGATCAAGATGTGCCAAGGGGATTCGGGGCAAAGCGCGATTCATGCCCTGCGCGCAAGGCCCGCTGTGTGCGCCGCCCTGCAAGCAAAACCCCCTCGCCGCCATGCCAGCACGGTTGCGCCAGCATGGTTGCAAGGGGGCTTTGCGAAAGCTTGCCACGTGCATCCTGTCGCGGATGCCTGCCCGGTATTCCAGTCAGGCCTTCCGGTCAGATGCGCCGTGTCAGCCTGAACGACCAGCCACCCCGGCGAGGCGGGATGCCGGATTCAGGCCGAAGCAGAGATCAGGCGGTCTGCTTGATCTTTTCGACCGCGAGGCTGACGCGGTTGGAGATCGGCTGGAACGCGTCGTTGGCGAGCTTGAGCACGGCTTCGCTGTGCTTGCTGCTGGCGGCAACGGCGGCGTCGAACTGCTTGCGCATCAGGGCCGTCTGCTTTTCGAAGAATTCGGTCGGCGACTTGGCGGCGGCCAGTTCCTTGATCTCGGCGGTCAGGCTTTCGATCGCGGTCTTGCCTTCGGCGACGTAGCCCTTGCCCATTTCCTGGAGGCCCGAAGCGAGGATCTTGCTCGACTCGACGACGGCTTCAACGTTGCCCTTGGCGAATTCGCCGGCATCGCCGAATGCGGTCTGGCTCTTTTCGAAAGCGGCCTTGGCCTTTTCCGAGGCATCCTTGAAAGCGGACTGGAACTTTTCGGAGAAATCGGTGGCGGTGGTCATGAGGGAATGTTCCTTCCTGGGAGCCGCGGCGGCTGCGGCATGGGGCACGCGAGACTTCGGAGGGGTCGGCACCATCGCGTGGGCGGTGCCAGATCCGGTTCGGACCGTTGCCGGAGGGGAGACCGTGGCCGGCTTGGCCGGAACGTCCTTGGTGGGGGCCGGTTCGATTGCAGCCGGAGCGGTCTTTTCGACCGCAGGCTGGATCGTTTCGGCTTTGGCCACGACAGGGCTTTCCGGCACCGCCTTGGCGGGGCCCTTCTCGACCGGCAAAGGTGCCTTTTCCGCCACCGGTGCTGCCACCGGTTTCGGGCTCCCGACGGGGGGCGGGCTTGGCGCCTGGCTCGGGGCCTGGTTCGTCAAGGCCGGTCCGGCAACCGGCTTTTGGGCCGGTTCGGGAGCGGGGGTTGGCCCCTTGACCGAAGGTGCTGCCGGTTCCGGCTTGGCCTGTGCGGCCGGAGCCGGGGCAGCCTTGACGGGCGCGGAGACGATCGGGGCGGGGGGCGTGGCAACCTTTGCAGGGGGCACGGTGTTGCGTGAGCGGCGGGCGTGCTTTCCGACCGGGACCGTTGCGGTCTTGCCGGGCTTGGAAGTCGGGGCCGACGCTTGTGCCGTGCTGCCGGGCGAAGGGAGAGAAGTTGAAACTTGCGTCACCGGCCCCGCAGCACCCGCCTTGGGAGCGGACGACGGAGTCGATCCAGAAACTATCGGTTTGTTCTTCTTATCCTCGGCCATAGCAAAACGGCTCCTGCAATGCAGCCTGAGCAGATTTTTGATGCTAAACTGAGATCCAGGGGCGAGCCGTACCAATGGGCGCAAAAAACCCGACCCGGGTCAAAATCCTGCCGTTGCTGCACTGCAATAAATAGGAATGCGCCCGCGAAAGTCAAGGGAATTGTGCAGCGCACAACGTCCATCTTGGTGACAATTTTTTGCTAGCGCCCGTTAGCTTTAGGTTTCCCCCTCAACGTTGCCGAACATAACGTCCGGGAGCATCCTCGATGCTGCGCTTGCCCGGAACGCGGTGTCCGGTCGCCCGCACATGGGTGGCGTCGATGGATTCGAGCCAGGCGCGCCAGTCGGGCCACCAGCTGCCCTTGGTCTCGCTGGCGCCCGCGCAAAAGTCTGCGAGGCTCGCCACTTCGGCAGGATTGGTCCAGAACTGATATTTACCCGCTTCGGGCGGGTTGACGACCCCGGCAATATGCCCGGACCCGGCCAGCACGAACTTCCACGGCCCGGCCAGATGGCGGGTCAGCTTCCACACGCTTTCGGGCGGGGCGATGTGGTCCTCGCGCCCGGCCTGGATGTAGCAGGGGGTGGTGATCTTGTGGAGGTCGATGGGCGTGCCATCGGCGCTCAGCGCGTCGGGGACGACCAGCTTGTTGTCGCGATAGAGGTCGGTCAGATAGGCCCGATGCCAGCGGGCGGGCAGGTTGGTGGTGTCGCCGTTCCAGAACAACAGGTCGAACGCCGGGTAGTCTTCGCCCATCAGGTAGTTGTTGATGACATAGTTCCAGATCAGGTCTGGCCCGCGCAGCAGGTTGAAGGTGGCGGCCAGATAGCGCCCGTCGAGGTAGCCGTCGGTCTCCAGGCTCTCCAGCCAGCGCAATTGTGCGTCGTCGATGAAGTGGCTCAGCTCGCCCGCCTCGCTGAAATCGACCTGCGCGGTGAAGAAGGTCGAGCTGGCGACCTTGTCGGCCTGGCCGCGCCGCGCCAGCACGGCCAGCGTCGCCGCCAGCGTGGTGCCTGCCACGCAATAGCCGATGGTGTGGACCGACGGGACGGCCAGACGCTCGCGCACGAAGTCGATGGCCTCGATCTGGGCGCGCACATAGTCGTCCATCGTCACGTTCGCCATGCTGGCGTCGGCCGATTTCCACGAAACGAGGAACACGCTCAGCCCCTGGTCGACCGCCCAGCGCACGAAGCTTTTCTTGGGGTTGAGGTCGAGGATGTAGAAGCGGTTGATCCACGGCGGGAAGATCAGCAGCGGAACGGTCGAGACCTCGCGCGTGGTCGGCGTATAGTGGATGAGCTGGTAGAGCGGGGTTTCGAACACGACCTTGCCGGGCGTGGTGGCGATGTTGTGGCCGATTTCGAAGGCGCCGGAATCGGTGTGGCTCAACTGGCCGCGCCGCAAGTCGGCCAGCAGGTGCTCGACCCCGCGCACGAGATTCTCGCCGCGTGTTTCGAGCGTGCGCTCGATGACCATCGGATTGGTCATCGGGAAGTTGGCGGGAGAGAGCGCCTCGGTGATCAGGCGGGTGAGGAAGCGCATCTGGCCATGGCGCTCGGGTTCGAGCCCGGCGATGTCCTCGGCCATTTCGGCCAGACGCTCGGCCAGCAGCAGATAGGTCTGGTGGAGCAGCGCGAACCAGGGCTGGCCACGCCAGCGCGGATCGGCAAAGCGGCGGTCGCGGCGGGGGAGCGCCTCGGGCGCGATGGCGGCAGGCCCGGTTTCCTTGTCCTGGCCGGAATAGAGGTCGAGCACGCTGTTCCACAGCTGCATGCTCTCGTCCCACAATTTGGCCTGGGTTTCGGCGCGGGCGAGCGGCATGGCGCCGACCCAGTCGTCGACGAGGGCCTGCCAGCGCGTGCCTTCGGCCAGCCGGGCCCAGACCGGCTCGGCCTGCGCGGATTGTTCGGTGAGGAAATCGACCCACATCGACTGGAGTTTCGCGCCCGACAGGGCCCAGTGCGGGATCTCGCCCGGATCGGGCGCCTTGGTCTGGGGGGTGGGCAGGAACGGGGTGAACAGGGCCTGCATGGCTTCGGATTGCAGGCGGAAAAGGTCTTCGATGACTGTACTTTCGGTTATCGCGCTGCCCTCCCGGGGCTGCAAGTCGGTAGCCGGTTCACGCGTCTTGTCCTGTTCGTGCATTGACGACAAATCCTCTTGCGCCCGGTTCCCGAGTGGACGCCCTTTGCATCCTGCCTTGTGCGCGCGAGCGCGGCCTTGGGCAAGTCGGTTCAAGACCAAAAGATGCTTTCAAGGCCGTGTACGCTTTCGGATTATTGGCGAAACCGGCCGATTGGCGTAAGGGGGCGATCCCGGCAATCCAGCCGGCAAGTTCCGAGTGAGCACCGTGGAAGAAGAGTTCTACCGCATCAAGCGCCTGCCGCCCTATGTCATCGCCGAAGTCAACGCGATGCGGGCCGCAGCCCGCGCCAGCGGCCGGGACATCATCGACCTGGGCATGGGCAACCCCGATCTGCCGCCCCCGGCGCATGTGATCGACAAGCTGTGCGAAGTGGCGCGCAAGCCCTCGGCCCATGGCTATTCGGCCTCGAAGGGGATTCCCGGCATCCGCAAGGCGCAGGCGAACTATTACGCCACGCGCTTTGGCGTCGAGCTGGACCCCGAGACCGAAGTGGTCATGACCATGGGCTCGAAGGAGGGCCTTGCCAGCCTCGCCACCGCGATCACCGCGCCCGGCGACGTGGTGCTCGCGCCCAATCCTTCTTATCCGATCCACACGTTCGGTTTCATCATCGCGGGGGCAACGATCCGTTCGGTGCCGACCACGCCCGATGAACGCTATTGGGAATCGCTCGATCGCGCGATGGCCTTCACCGTGCCGCGCCCGTCGATCCTGATCGTCAACTACCCCTCGAACCCGACGGCCGAGACGGTCGATCTGGCGTTCTACGAGCGGCTGGTGGCCTGGGCGAAGGAGAACAAGGTCTGGATCCTGTCCGATCTGGCCTATTCGGAACTCTATTTCGACGGGAACCCGACCCGCTCGATTCTCGAAGTGCCCGGCGCCAAGGACGTGGCGGTCGAATTCACCTCGATGTCCAAGACCTTTTCGATGGCCGGCTGGCGCGTGGGCTTTGCGGTGGGCAACAAGAAGCTGATCGCGGCACTGACCCGCGTGAAGTCCTACCTCGACTATGGCGCATTCACCCCGATTCAGGCGGCGGCCTGCGCGGCGCTCAACGGGCCGCAGGACATCGTCGAGCAGAACCGCAAGCTCTACCAGAAGCGCCGTGACGTGATGGTCGAATCCTTTGGCCGCGCCGGGTGGGACATTCCCAGCCCCAAGGCCTCGATGTTCGCCTGGGCGCCGCTGCCGCCCGCGCTCAAGCACATGGGCAGCCTCGAATTTTCCAAGCAACTCCTGACCGAGGCCGAAGTCGCCGTGGCGCCGGGCGTGGGCTATGGCGAGGATGGTGAAGGCTTCGTGCGCATCGCCATGGTCGAGAACGAGCAGCGCCTGCGCCAGGCCGCGCGCAACATCAAGCGCTTCCTGACCAGCAAGGGGGTCAATACCCCGGCGGGGTGAAGAACAGGAAATCAGGATAATATCCCGGGGGCCATCGCCCCCGGACCCCCGGAAACTGGCGCTGTGCCATCCAAAGATAATGGGGTGAAGGGGGCCTTGCCCCCTTCGTCATCCCTTCTTCTTCTCCTTCGCGAAGCCTGGCCTCAGGGGGCTTCGCTGGCCTCGGCGCTGGCGTCAGCCGCCGGGGCCGCTGCCCCTGCCGCTTCTGGCGCGGGGAGGGGCAGGTTCGAGCCCTTGGAGTTGAGATAGGCGATCACGTTGGCGCGATCCATCGGGTCGGCCAGGCCTGCGAACGACATCTTGGTGCCGTCGGCGAATTTCTTCGGGCTGGTCAGCCATTCGTCGAGATTGGCGAAATCCCACTTGCCGCCCTTGCCCTTGAGCGCGTCGGAGAAGGCGAAGCCGCCCCGGCCCGTGGCCATGGCTTCGCCCACGACGCCATAGAGGTTGGGGCCGATCCCGTTGGGCGCGCCCTGGTCGATGGTGTGGCAGGCCTTGCACTTGCCGAAGGTGGCTTCGCCCTTGGCGGCATCGGCCTGGGCGAGGCGGTTGGCGATGGGCTCCGGCCCGGCAGGCGCGCCAGCGCCCGCTTCGGCGGCAACGCCAGCGATGGCGTAGCCCATTTTTTCGGGCCGCTCATTCTGATCGGCGTGGAAATAGGATGAGGACAGGATCGAGAAACCGATGACAGCGATTCCGCCTGCAAAGGCCCAGCCTGCGATCGTGTTGAAACGCTTGTCCATTCCCAGCCCCATTTTTTGGGCGCATTTACGGGCCCGCTGCCTGCAACGCACCTTTGGCCGCAGGGATAATCGGGCCCCCGCACCAGCGCAAGTGCGATTAAAACCGCATGGGCCTGCGCGTCTGTGATCCAGGACAAATTTGGACACATAGGGAAAGGCGGGGAGAAAGGCGGATGGGCGGGGGAAAGGCCGATGGGGCAGGCCGGCGGGTCGGGATTCGTCTTGCCCCGGCCCCGGCCTTTCGCCTAACGGCCCTGTCCATGCAGAATTTCCCCGAACCCGCCCGCCTGCTCGTCGACAGCATGAGCGCCGCCGCCGCTGCTGATCCGGCCCGCGCGATTGCGTTTCAGGGCGCGCCGGGGGCCAATTCGCACCGCGCCGCGCTCGAAATCATGCCCGAGGGGCTGCCCCTGCCGTGCTTTTCGTTCGAGGACGCGCTCGATGCCGTGCGTGAAGGGCGCGCCGGACAGGCGATCATCCCCATCGAGAATTCGCAACACGGGCGCGTGGCCGACATCCACTTCCTGCTGCCCGAAAGCGGGTTGCGGATCGTGGGAGAGCATTTCCTCGACATTCATCACTGCCTGATGGCCCGCCCCGATGCCGGGCCGATCACCGCCGCGCACAGCCACCCCCAGGCGCTGGGCCAGACGCGCTTCTACTTGCGCGAACGCGGCATCGTGCCGATGGCCTATGCCGATACCGCCGGGGCCGCCGCGCTGGTTTCCGCCGGGAACGAGACGGGGCAGGCCGCCATCGCCCCGCGCATCGCAGCCGAGCTTTACGGCCTCGACCTTCTGGCCGAGAACATCGAGGATGCGGCGGACAATACCACGCGCTTCGTCCTGCTGGCCCGCGCGCCGCTCGACCCTGCGACGATCGAAGGCCCCGCGCTCACCACGTTCGTCTTCGAGGTGCGCAACATTCCCGCCGCGCTCTACAAGGCGCTGGGCGGCTTTGCGACCAATGGCGTCAACATGACCAAGCTGGAAAGCTACCAGAAGGGCGCCAGCTTTTCCGCGACGATGTTCTATGCCGATATCGTGGGCGCGCCGGGCGATCCGGCGGTGGACCGGGCGCTGGAGGAACTGGCCTACTTCTCGAAGAACCTGCGGATTCTGGGCACCTATCGGCTGGAACGCGCGCGCGGCTGATCTGACAACATCTCTGCCGACATCTCTGGCAACATCGGCGCAAACGATGCTTGCGCAAGGGGCTGGCGGCGTGCGACCACCCTGCCGGTGAGCGTGCCCCTTCCCGATCCTGCTGCCAGTGCCGATGCGGGCGGGCCCCATGCCGATCAGGCCTGGCGCGCGCTCCATGGCATGCGCGAGATCCAGTTCGCGCCGGTCACGCCGCCCCCGCCAGACCCGCCCTATGTTCCGCCCGACTGGCTCAGGGCAGTGATGCAGGCGCTGGCACGCGGTCTGGAATGGCTGGGAGAGCATGTGTTCGTGCCGCTGGGCTTGCACCTGTCGCATGGCTGGCGGTGGGTGGTTCTGGTGCTGGGGCTGGCGGGAATTGTCGCGCTGGTCTGGCTGGCGTGGGTCTTGCTGGCGGCCATGGTGCGCAAATGGCGCGCAAGGGCGCCTGAGGAGTCCGTGCTGGCCGGGCCCTCGCCCGAAGCGCTCGCCTTGCTCGAAGAGGCGGACAGGCTGGCCGCGCAGGGCGACTATGGCGCGGCGGTGCATCTGCTCTTGCGGCGCAGCGTGGGGCTTCTGGCGGCGGCGCGGCCCGATCTGCTGCATCCATCGAACACCGCGCGCGAGATTGCCGGGATGCCCGCGCTGCCCGGCGCGGCGCGGCTGGCCTTTGCGACGATGGCGGGCGAGGTGGAGCGCGCGCGCTATGCCTTGCGCGCGCCGGGGCCACAGGAATGGGCGCGGGCGCGCGGGGCCTATGCCGCGTTTGCGGCGCAGCCGCTGGGGGCCGGGGCATGAGCGCGGTTGCGGCTTCGCGTCCCCCAATCTTTGCGCGGGGCCAGACTTTCGGCAGGGGCGGCACGCTGGCGCTCCTGCTGGTGGGGGTGGCGCTGTTCGGCGTATTCCTGTGGTATCTGGGCAATGGCGGGCCATCGGCGAATAACGGAGGCGGCCATGCCGGGGGGCGGGGCCTCAACGGCTTTGCCGGGCTGGCCGCGCTGGTGCAGGCCGATGGGCAGGAGGTGACGCTTGGGCGCGGGGCCATGGCGCTCAAGACGCCGGGCTTGCTCGTGCTGACCCCGCTGGCCGATGCCAAGGGCAGCGACATCGAACAGGTTGTCGTCGCGCGGCGGCATATCGGCCCGACGCTGGTGGTCAGCCCCAAGTGGCAGGCCATGCCGGTTCCCGCCAAGTGGGGCAAGCCGCGCGGGTGGACGGTCCTGACCGGCCTTGCGCCGCCGCAATGGCCCGGTTTTCTCGATGACGTGGAGGTCGATGTGGCCAGGACGCCCGCGCATGGCTGGCATCTGGCCGAGGGGACGCAAGGGCCCCTGCCGTTCGACAAAGTTGTCCTGAGCGGCAAGGGAGACCACCTCGTACCGCTGGTACGGGCCGCGGACGGGCGGATTCTGGCGGCCTATGTCGACGATTCGGGGCGGTATCGCGCGCTCGGGCAGCTTGCCGGACAGGATGTGGATGCCCCCGGTTTCGGGGGTAGGGACGAGGATTTGCAGCCGCTGGTCGTGGTGTTCGAGCCGGACCTGCTCGACAATGCCGGACTGGCCGACCGGCGCACGGCGATGCTGGCGCTGCGCCTGATCGCGGCGGCCTCGGCCAAGACGAGCGAGCGCGGGGTCACGTTCGACCTCACGCTGGCCGGGGTGGGCGCGCGGCGCAATCTGCTGACGCTGGCGTTCGAGCCGCCGTTTCTGGGCGCGACCGTGGTGCTGGTGTTGGCCTTGCTGGCGGTGGGCTGGCGCGCGTGGTGCCGGTTCGGGCCGGTTGCGGGCGGCGCACTTGTGGCGGGCGAGATGGCCGGTCGCGGGGCGCTGGTGGCCAACAGCGCCGGGCTGATCCGCCGGGCGCGGCGGCTGCACTTGTTGACCGGCCCTTATGCGCAAGCCTTGCGTGAGCGGATGGTCATGCGGCTGGGCCTTCCGCGGGGTGCCACGATGGCGCTCACCGATGCGGCCATCGACCGCGCGTTGAACCGGCAGGGTGATGAAGACGCGTCTTTCGCGCAAGTGGCGCAAGCGCTGGCGCAGACCCGCAGCGAGGCCGAGGCGGTGCGTCTGGCGATGCGCCTGCATGAGATGGAACAGAGTGTGGTGAAAGGGACGGCGGAATGACTCTCGATGGCGTGCGCGAACTGGCCGGGGCGATCCGCCGCGAGGTGGCCAAGGCGGTGATCGGGCAGGAGGGCACGGTCGATCACCTGCTCGTGGCGCTGCTGGCGGGCGGGCATGTCCTGCTCGAAGGGCCGCCGGGGACGGCCAAGACTTTTCTGGCGCAGAGCTTTGCCACGGCGGTCGGGCTCGATTTCGGGCGTATCCAGTTCACGCCCGACCTGATGCCGGGCGATATTCTCGGCTCCAACCTGTTCAATTTCCAGACCAGCCAGTTCACCCTCACGCGCGGGCCGATCTTTCACGAGATGGTTCTGGCCGACGAGATCAACCGCACCCCGCCCAAGACCCAGGCCGCCCTGCTCGAAGCCATGCAGGAGCGCCGGGTGACGCTCGACGGGACGGTCCATCCGCTTTCGCCGCGCTTCATGGTCGTCGCCACGCAGAACCCGATCGAGAACCAGGGCGTCTATCCGCTGCCCGAGGCCCAGCTCGACCGCTTCCTGTTCAAGCTCCTGGTCGATTACCCTTCGGCGCAGGAAGAGGCGGCCATCGTCGCGCGCTATGGCGCGGGCGGCGGGGCGCGCCATCCGGTCGAGCTGGGGGTCATGGCTGTGGCCGATGATGCCGCGCTCGGCGCTGCGCAGGAAAGCTTGCGCATGGTGACGCTGGCCGCGCCGCTGGTCGATTACATCGTCGCGCTGGTGCGTGCGACGCGCGAGGGGGGCGACCTTCTGGCCGGGGCCAGCCCGCGTGCGGCGGTTTTGCTGGCCGGCGCGGCGCG
>DQVI01000147.1 GCA_015661825.1 Novosphingobium capsulatum | reverse complement strand
GCCCGGCGCCCGTCTGGCCGCCGAACGGGCCGCGGCGGCCTTCGGCGCCTCCAACCTCGACGAGCGCGGCTATGTCGATCTCGTCTCCAGCCATTTTGCCAGAGAACAGGAAATCATGACGCTGGAGCTTGCCCTGCTCGACCGCCAGATCGCGATCCAGACCCTCGTGGGCGCCGGACTGCCGACGGTCGATCTTCCTCGGGCACCATCGGGGAGCATGCAGCGATGATCGCGGCAACGATGAAGCGGATGATCGCCCTTTCCGCCCTGCTTGCCCCCCTTGCCGGGTGCGGCACGCCGCCTGATGCCGACCGGCAGGAGGGCGAACCGAGCGTTCTGGTCAGCCTGACCAGACCGACGCGCGGAAGCCTGCCTCAGGAGATCGAAGCGTTCGGCGCGGCCACGCCCGCCACCAATGGCACCGAGACGATCAGCATGGCCCAGCCCGGCCAGATCACCAGCCTTGCCGTCACGCCGGGCAGCGCGGTCCACGCGGGCCAGACGCTGGCGACCTTCGCCCTCGCCCCGACCGCGCGCAGCACTTTTCTGCAAGCGCAAGAGGCCCTCCTCGCCGCGCAGAAACAGCGCGCCAGCACCGCCCAGTTGCTCGCCCAGCAACTGGCCACCCGGGACCAGCTCGTGCAGGCCGACAAGGCCGTGTCCGACGCGCGCGTGGCGCTGGCCGGGCTCCGGGCCGAAGGCGCCGGTCAGGCCATGCAGACCCTGCGCGCCCCGTTCGCGGGCGTGGTCATCGCCATCAGCGCCGCCCAGGGCGACAGGACGCTGCCGGGCGCCCCGATCATGACGCTGGCGCGGGCCGGTGGCATCGTCGTGACCGTCGGCGTCGATCCCGCCCGGCGCGCGGCCCTGTCGGTCGGCCAGCCTGCCCGGCTTGCGCCTCTGGCAGGCGGGGCGCCGATCATGGGCCATGTCCTGCGCATCGACAGCACGCTCAATCCCAGAACCCGGATGATCGATGTCGACCTCGCCTTCCCAAGCGGCGTCCTTTTGCCCGGTGAAGGCGTGCAGGCCATGATCGCGACCGGGCAGGTTTCAGGCTGGGTCGTGCCGCACAAGGCCGTCGTGACCGCCGATGGCCCGGCCCATCTGTTTCAGGCCGTGGGCGGCAAGGCAAAAGCCGTGCCCGTGCGCGTCACGCTCTCCTCGGACAGCGGCGATGTCGTCGAAGGGGCGCTCGATCCCGCGCGGCCGATCATCGTCGATGGCGCCTATCAGGTGCAAGACGGCATCGCCATCCGGCAGGATCAGCCGTGATCGCGCGGCTGCTTCACCGGCAATCGCGCGCGTTCGTCCTTGTCGCCATGGCCGTGGCGCTGGCCGGGATGATCGCGGCCCTGTCGCTGCCAACCGGCCTCTTCCCGCAAGTCTCGTTCCCGCGCGTGGTCGTCGATCTCGACGCGGGGAGCCGCCCGGCCAGCCAGACCGCGCTCACCGTCACCCGCCCGGTCGAGGAAGCGATCCGCGCGATCCCCGGCGTGCGCGATGTCCGCTCGGAAACCAGCCGGGGCTCGGCGCAGATCTCCATCGACTTTGGCTGGGGCCGCGACATGGTCGCCAGCACGCTGCTCGTCGATTCGGCGATTGCCCGTGTCCTGCCCGCGCTGCCTGCGGGCACGGCCTATAACGTGCGGCGCATGGACCCGACGGTCTTCCCGATCATCTCCTATGCGCTGGTCTCGCGCAATGGCGATCCGGTCGCCTTGCAGGATCTGGCGCGCTATCAGATCACGCCGCTGCTTTCGTCCATCGAAGGCCTCGCGCGGGTCGATGTCCAGGGCGGACAGACCGCCGAAGTGCAGGTTCTGGCCGATCCCCGGCGCCTCGCCGATCACGCGCTGGCGATGCGCGACCTCACCAACGCAATCCGCGACGGCAATGTGCTGAGCGCGGTCGGGCAAGTGCAGGACCGGGGGCGCCTCTCGCTCGTCATCGCCGATCACAGCGTGATCACCGCGCGGCAGGTGGGCGATATCGTCGTCCAG
The DNA here is from genome assembly GCA_015661825.1 of Novosphingobium capsulatum. GTDB lineage: Bacteria > Pseudomonadota > Alphaproteobacteria > Sphingomonadales > Sphingomonadaceae > Novosphingobium > Novosphingobium pituita. Next base: position 5,587 of record DQVI01000147.1, on the reverse strand, counting down.
TCCGATGCCACCGGCGTCGTGCGGGTCCGCGATGTCGCCACGGTACAGGATGGCCGCATGCCGCAATGGATGCGCATCGTCGAAGACGGGCAACCGGCGGTCCTGTTCAACATCTACGAACAGCCCGACGGCAACGCGGTGCGGATCGCGCAGGAGGTCCGCCAGAAACTGGCGACCTTGCGGCTCCCGCCCGGCGTGCGGCTGGTCAACTGGTACGACCAGAGCGAGCTGGTGATGCAATCGGCGGCCAGCGTGCGCGATGCCGTGCTGATCGGGCTGGTGCTGGCCGCGCTGGTGCTGCTGTTCTTCCTGCGCAGCTGGCGGGTGACGCTGGTGGCGGTGATCGTCGTCCCGGCCACGCTGGCGGCCACCGTGCTGGTGCTCAGCGTGCTGGGGATGAGCTTCAACATCATGACGCTGGGCGGCATTGCCGCGGCGGTCGGCCTGCTGATCGACGATGTGATCGTGATGGTCGAGCATATCGCCCGCCGGGCCAGCGCACGCGACGAACAGGGCCGCGTGGCGGGCCGCAGCGCCGTGTTCGGCGCCGCGCAGGAATTCATGCGCCCCCTGACCGGATCGAGCCTGGCCACGCTGATCGTCTTCCTCCCCCTCTCGTTCCTGAGCGGGGTGACCGGGGCCTTTTCCAAGGCGCTGTCGGTCACCATGGCCGCCGCCCTCGCCATCTCGTGGGCGATGACCGCCTTCGTCGTTCCCGTGCTGACCGGCTGGCTGGTCGATTTCGACACCTGGCACGATCCGGGCGAAACCGGCAAAGGCCCGCTTGCCCACGTGCAGGACCGCGCGCTCGACCGCCTGACCGGCAGGCCATGGCTGCTCGTCGCCATTCTCCTGCCACTGCTGGCGCTCGGCTATATCGGCTACAGGGCAGTGCCCACCGGCTTCATGCCCAGTGTCGATGAAGGCGGCTTCATCATGGACTATTACACCGCGCCGGGCACCTCGCTCGACGAAACCGGGCGGCAGGTCGGGCAGATCGACGCCATGCTCAAGGCCGATCCCGACGTGCTCACGTTCTCGCGCCGCCTTGGCACCGGGCTGGGCGGCGATCTGGGCCAGAGCTATCACGGCGACTATTTCGTGCGGCTCAAACCGGGCCACGGCAGGCCGACCGAAGAGGTCGCCAGCCGCCTGAGCGATGAAGTCGCGCGCAAGGTGCCCGGTGTCGAGGTCGAGGTCGCCCAGCTCATGGAAGACCTGATCGGCGACCTGACCGCCGTGCCCCAGCCGATCGAGGTCAAGCTCTTCGCCTCGGACCCGTCGGTGCTCTATGGGCAGGCCCGGAAAGTCGCCGCGATCATCGCGCGGATCAACGGCGTGGTCGAGGTCAGGGATGGCGTGCGGCTGGCCGGCGACGCGCTCAACGTGCGGATTGATCCCGTCCGGGCGGGGCTGGAAGGGGTGACTCCCGCCGAGGTGGAAAGCCAGCTTTCCGACGGCCTGACCGGCGCCCTCGCCACGACGCTGCCCCAGCCCGCCAAGGCGGTCAACGTGCGCGTCCGCCTGCCCGATGCGACGACGATCAGCCAGACCCGGCTGGCCGACCTGCCCATTCGCGCCGCCGATGGCCACGTCTTCCCATTGTCGCGGGTCGCCAGCGTCACGCCAGAGGCCGGGCAACCCCAGATCAGCCGCGAGAATCTCGAACCGATGGTCGCGGTCACCGGCCGCATCCAGGGGCGCGGCATCGGCGCGGCGGTCGGCGATGTGATCGCCGCGCTCGACAAGCCCGGCACGCTGGGTTCGGGCGTCCGCTACGAACTGGGCGGCCTCTATCAGCAGCAGCAGATCGCCTTTGCCGGTCTGGTGCGGGTCTTCGGCGCGGCGCTGGTCGCCGAATTCCTCCTCCTGCTGGTGCTCTATCGCCGCCTCATGCTGCCGGTCATCATCATCGGCTGCTCGCTGCTCTCGACGAGCGCGGTGTTCACGGCGCTGTGGCTGTGCGGGGTCGATCTCAACATCACCGCGCTGATGGGCATGACCATGATCATCGGCATCGGCACCGAGATGGCGATCTTCTACGTTTCGGAGTTCGAGGCCATGGCCCGGCACATGCCGCCCGCCCAGGCCGCACGCGAGGCCAGCCGTCACCGCCTGCGCCCGATCACGATGACCACGCTGGCCGCGATCCTGACCCTGCTGCCGCTGGTCATGGCCATCGGCCAGGGATCGGGCATCCAGCAACCACTGGCGATCGCGATCATCGCGGGCCTGTTGCTGCAATATCCGCTGGTGCTGGTCGCGATGCCGGTCCTCGTGCGCCTGACCCTTCGCAGGGCCTGATCCATGCACAATCAGGAGGGGGCGGCTCTTGCCTGCCCCCTCCTCGATTCCCGGCCAAACGCCGTGCGCCAAACGCAAAAAAGGCCAGAGCGAAACCGCCTGGCCATTCGATAATGCTATCGGAGAAAACTGGTGGAGCCGAGGGGGATCGAACCCCTGACCTCTACAATGCCATTGTAGCGCTCTCCCAGCTGAGCTACGGCCCCACATGTTTTGACACTGCTTCATCCTGGGCGAACGAAGCCCCGGTAAAACCGGGAATTTTGAAGACTGGTGGAGCCGAGGGGGATCGAACCCCTGACCTCTACAATGCCATTGTAGCGCTCTCCCAGCTGAGCTACGGCCCCATCTTCGTCTTCATGCCCGCCCTGGGGGGCGAACCGTCCCGGCGGTGTTCATCGCCGGGAGCCGCGCCTCTAAGGGAGACCTATGCGGCTGGCAAGAGGCTTTTTTCACCTGCCGCATTTTTCTTCGGCCCGTCCTGTGGATCATCTGTGGATGATTTTCGGACGGGCCGGGAAACAGGTCAGTTTTCCTCGTCCTCGCCTTCGTGGGCGCCCACGCCGAGGTCGTCGTCGCCACCCAGGTCGACGTCGTTGTCGGGCGAATCGCCGTCGTCGTCGATGTCCAGATCCTCGTCGGCCAGATCGACGTCGGCGTCGGCCTCGACCTTCTCCTTCTGGATCTCCTCATAGGGGATCGGCTGCTTCGACTTGAGCACCGGCTCGGGGTGCCACGAGTACTTGCATTCGACGCAGGTGACCGGATCGGCGTTGCCGAGGTCGTAGAAGCGGGTGCCGCACTTCGGGCAGCTGTGCTTGGCGCCCCATTCAGGCTTGACCATGAATAATCCTCGAAAAGCTTGCCCGCCGCCGGTGGGCACGGTGCAAAACCAACAAAAAGCGTAAAACCAGAAAACGTCTTGCCAGAAATCGTCTTGAAGGCACGCCGCCCGGAAATCAAGCGCGCGCACGCCCAGACTCTACGGCCAGACTGCGGCGCGCGCCTTGCCATAGGCGCCGCGCGCTGTCAAAAGCCGCGCGATTTTGTCCGCTCCTTCAGTTTTTGGAAAGACCCTTCCCGTGAGCCACGACCCCGCCCAGATGCGCCCGCGCCGTTTTTCCGCCCAAGGGCCGCTCACGGGCCGGATTCGCGTTCCGGGCGACAAGTCGATCAGCCACCGCTCGATCATGCTGGGCGCGCTGGCCGTGGGCGAGACCCGCGTGACGGGCCTGCTCGAAGGCGAAGACGTGCTGTCCACCGCCGCCGCCATGCGCGCGATGGGCGCCACCATCGAGCGGCAGGCCAATGGGGAATGGCTGGTCGCGGGCGTGGGCGTGGGCGGGCTGCTCCAGCCCGGCACCGCGCTCGACATGGGCAATTCGGGCACCTCGACCCGCCTGCTGATGGGCCTTGTCGCCACCCACCCGATCACTGCCTGCTTCGTGGGCGACGCCAGCCTGTCGAAGCGCCCGATGGGCCGCGTGATCGATCCGCTCACGCAGACCGGCGCGCGTTTCACGTCCTATCCCGGTGGCCGCCTGCCGCTGATCGTCGAGGGCGCGACCACGCCGGTTCCGCTCACCTACCGCCTGCCGGTCGCCTCGGCGCAAGTGAAAAGCGCGATCCTGCTGGCCGGGCTCAACACGCCGGGCACGACCACGGTGATCGAGCCGGTTCCCACCCGCGACCATTCCGAGCGCATGCTGCGCGGCTTTGGCGCCGATCTTTCGGTCGAGCTGGAAAGCGACGGCACGCGGATCATCCGCCTTGCGGGCGAGGCCGAACTCAAGCCGCAGACCATCACCGTGCCCGGCGATCCCTCGTCGGCGGCATTCTTTGCCGTGGCCGCGCTCATCGTGCCGGGATCGGACCTGATCATCGAGAACGTCGGTCTCAACCCCACCCGCGCCGCCTTGTTCGACGTGCTGCGCCAGATGGGCGGCGCGATCGAGGAACTCGACCGCCGCGATGTCGGCGGGGAGCCGGTGGCCGACTTGCGCGTGCGCGCCTCGGCCCTGACCGGCATCGAGGTCGATCCGGCGGTCGTCCCCGCGATGGTCGACGAATTCCCCGTGCTGTTCGTGGCCGCCGCCCATGCCAGGGGCCGCACCGTCACGCGCGGGCTTGAGGAACTGCGGGTCAAGGAATCGGACCGCATCACCGTGATGCGCGTGGCGCTGGAACTGGCTGGCGCGAACGTGACCGAAACCGAAGATGGCCTGATCATCGAGGGCACCGACGGCGCCCCCCTTCCCGGCACGGCCCCCGATGCGCGCGTGGCGACCCACCTCGACCACCGCATCGCCATGGCCATGGCCGTGGCCGGCCTTGCCAGCGCGCAGGGCGTCGAAGTGGACGACACCCGCCCCATCGCCACCAGCTTCCCGGTGTTCGAGGCGCTGATCGCGACCGCGACCGGCACCACGGTCGGACAGGCCTGAACACCGCCACCATGATCACGCCCGTTCTGCCCCCGTTTCTGGCGGACATCTGCGGATTTGCCGGAATGGCCTGCGTGATCCTGGCCTATGGCTATGCTACGTACGGGGCCACGCGCGGGGGCGCCAAAGGGCCCCCCGCCAACCCCTTCATCCAGCACGGGACCAACCTTGCAGGCGCGGCCCTGCTCACGGTCTCGCTGCTGGTCCACCTCAACCCCGCCTCGCTCGTGCTCGAAGGATTCTGGGCGGCCATCGCCATCTGGGGCCTGGTCAAGGCGTTTCGCGAAAAGGGAAGCAAAACCCAATGATTATCGCTATCGACGGCCCCACCGCCTCGGGCAAGGGCACCATCGCCCGCGCGCTGGCTGCCCACTTCGGCCTGCCCCACCTCGACACCGGGCTGCTCTATCGCGCGGTCGGACGGCAGGTCTTCCTTGCGGGCGGCAATCCTGACGATCCCGAACAGGCACTGGCCGCCACCGCCTTCCCCGACAGCCTGCTCGAAGACCCCGAACTGCGCTCGGAGGAAACCGGGGGGCTGGCCAGCCGCGTCTCGATCCACCCCGCCGTGCGCGCGGCCCTGCTCGAACGCCAGCAGGCCTTTGCCAACCAGCCGGGCGGCGCCGTTCTTGACGGGCGCGACATCGCCACGGTCATCGCTCCCCATGCCCCGGCCAAGCTCTTCGTGACCGCGAGCGTTGCTGCGCGCGCGCTGCGCCGCTGGGCCGAGATGCAGGGCCAGGGCCGCACCGTCAGCCGCGAAGCGATCGAGGCCGACCTCGCCGCCCGCGACGAACGCGACGCCAACCGCGCCCAGGAGATCTGAAGAGCACACGTCT
>DQVI01000104.1 GCA_015661825.1 Novosphingobium capsulatum | reverse complement strand
GCCGATCACCAGCACCGAGGCGCCCGCATCGCGCGCCGCGCGCGGGGTGACCGTGCGCTTCTGGTCGCCGACGAGCGCGCCCTTGCCTTCGGCGGGGCGCAGGCCGGGAACGACGAAATAGCCGTTCTTCCAGCGGCGGTGGATGTCGCCCACTTCGTGGCCCGAGCACACGATCCCGTCGAGCCCGGCTTCCTGTGCCAGATCCGCGAGGCGCAGCGCCTGGTCGTGGGGCGTGCCCGAAACGCCCGTGCGGGCCAGATCATTGCCATCGAGGCTGGTCAGCACGGTGACCGCAACGACCTTGCAGGCCTCGCCCGCGGCGGCCTTGGCGTCTTCCATCATCGCGCGCCCGCCGCCCGCATGGATCGTGACGATCGAGGGCTGGAGCACGTGGATCGACTGCATGGCGGCGGCGACCGTGTTGGGAATGTCGTGCAGCTTGAGGTCGAGGAAGATCGGCAGGCCGATCTTGGCCACTTCGTGCACGCCATGGTGACCATGGGCGCAAAAAAATTCCAGACCCAGCTTGAGCCCGCCGACATGATCCTTGACCTTCTGCCCCAGGGCGATGGCGGCATCGAGGCGGGGCAGGTCGAGGGCGAGATAGATCGGGTTGCTCACGGGCGGTATTCCGGTTGGGCCGCATCAGGGGCGGCAGGTGGGGGTGCATAGGCGCCGGCCTGGCTGGCCAGGCTCGATTCCAGATTGGCGATGCGGCGCTTGAGGCGCCAGCGGCGCAGGCGTCCGGCCAGCCAGGGCGGCAGGAAGCCCGCGAGGAAAAAGACCAGTGCGGTAAAGCCGACCGGCCAGTCGAAGTGAAGGTATCCGGCGCCAAAGGGCCAGAAGTTCACCCGCGCGGTCTCGGCGTTCATGGCGATGAAGGCGGCAAAACCGGCCACCAGCGCCAGCCACGAAAGAATGCGGATCTGCTTCATGCGCGGCGCTTCACCCCCTTGATCAGCTTGCGGCGTGCCTGCCTTCGGACTGGCCCACGTACTGGCCCCGTCGTGGCCGGCCTCCATCGGGGACCGGCGGCGGACATTAGGCAGGTTGCAGGCGAAGCGCCAGCGTCGCGATTATTCGCCAAAGACGCGGGCGAAGATCGTGTCGACGGCCTTGAAGTGATAGTCGAGGTTGAACTTGTCCTCGATCTGCTGGGGGGTGAGCGCCTTGGTCACGTCCGGGTCGGCCTTGAGCAGTTCGAGCAGCGAGAGCTGGCCGTCCGATTCCCACACCTTCATCGCGTTGCGCTGGACGAGGCGATAGGCCTCGTCGCGGGTCACGCCCGCCTGCGTCAGGGCGAGCAGCACGCGCTGCGAGTGGACCAGGCCGCCCATGCGGTCGAGGTTCTTCTGCATGCGCTCGGGGTAGACGACCAGCTTGTCGACCACCGAGGTCAGCCGCGCGAGCGCGAAGTCGAGGGTGATCGTGGCATCGGGCCCGATGAAGCGTTCGACCGACGAGTGCGAGATGTCGCGTTCGTGCCAGAGCGCCACGTTTTCGAGCGCCGGGGTCACCGCCGAGCGGACCATGCGGGCAAGGCCGGTGAGGTTTTCGGTCAGCACCGGGTTGCGCTTGTGCGGCATGGCCGACGAGCCCTTCTGGCCCGGCGAGAAGTATTCCTCGGCTTCGAGGACTTCGGTGCGCTGGAGGTGGCGAACCTCGATGGCGAGGCGCTCGATCGAGCTGGCGATCACGCCCAGCGTGGCAAAGAACATCGCGTGGCGGTCGCGCGGGATCACCTGCGTCGAGACGGGTTCGACCGCAAGGCCGAGCTGGTCGGCGACGTATTCCTCGACGGTGGGGTCGATATTGGCAAACGTGCCCACCGCGCCCGAGATCGCGCAGGTCGCGATTTCAGCGCGCGCGGCCACGAGGCGCGCGCGGCAGCGGGTGAATTCGGCAAAGGCCTCGGCCAGCTTCTTGCCGAACGTGGTCGGCTCGGCATGGATGCCGTGGCTGCGGCCGATGGTGGGGGTATACTTGTGCTCCATCGCGCGGCGCTTGATCGCGGCGAGCAGCGCGTCGATGTCGGCCAGCAGGATGTCCGAGGCACGGGCGAGCTGGACGGCCAGCGTCGTGTCGAGCACGTCCGAGCTGGTCATGCCCTGGTGCATGAAGCGCGCTTCGGGGCCAACCTGCTGGGCCACCCAGTCGAGGAAGGCGATCACGTCGTGCTTGGTGACGGCTTCGATGGCGTCGATCGCGGCCACGTCGATGGTCGGGTTGGTCGCCCACCAGTCCCACAGCGCCTTGGCGCCGCTGGCGGGTACGACGCCCAGATCACCCAGCTTCTGCGTGGCGTGGGCCTCGATCTCGAACCAGATGCGGTAGCGCGCTTCGGGTTCCCAGATCGCGGTCATCGCGGGGCGGGCATAACGGGGGACCATGGTTCGACTCCGAATAATGGGCAGCTGGACAGCACAAACCGGACGGGGAAGACCCGACAGGGTGCCTGAGAGCACGTTCATGCGTGCCGCTAGGGGCGCACGGCGCTTATGGCAAGGGGGGCGCGGCGGCAAGGGCTCGTTCTGGGGCCCGTTCTGGCGCTGCCTATGGCCCGCCCGCCACGCCAACCCCCCGGTCTGGCGCGCGGACGGGCCGCCCCGGCAAGTGCCTTTCGGCGTGCCGGGGCAAGCTGGAACGCTCCGGTCAGAGCGAGAGCGTAAAGGCCACCGAGGCGACATGGTCGCTGCTGTCGAGGCGGCCGGGGCGGATGCCATACTGGTTGAGGTAGCCGGCCTCGACCGTCAGGCGTTTGGTCAGCGGGGCATTGATGCCGATGAAGTTGCGCATGCGCTCTTCGCCGCCCACGGCCTGATAGCTGGTCTTGTTGAAATCGATGAAGCTTTCATGGCTCGCGACGATGGACACTTTGCCCCTGCCGGTGTCGGCCACGGGCAGGGTCGCCTTGATGAACGGGCGCAGGCGCCAACCGGTTCCCTGCACGCCCTGATCGCGCCAGCGCTGCTCCATGCGCAGGCGCCCGCTCAGCCTGACCGGGCCCAGCCGGGCAAAATTGTCGAAGCTCACCTGCTCGCGAATGCGGTGTTCGCGCACGCGGAAATCGCCGTGCAGGTAGTTGGGGTCGAACGTGTAGCCCAGCCAGACCGTGACGGTCTTGTTGAGCTTGTAGCCGACCATGAAATTGTTCTCGATTTCATAGAAGCCGCGCGCGTTTCCGGTGCGCAGGATCGTCTCGTTCGAGGCGCGCCAGTGATCGTCGATTTTGGCATTCACGGTGAACCCGCCCCAGGCCTGGGTATCGGTATCGGCATGGGCAGCCACGGGCCCCAGCAGGCAGGCAGGCGTGCAGGCCAGCGCGAGGGCGGCGCCACGCTTGAGGACGGTTCCGGAAAACGAGGGAAACGAAGGCATGGGGCGGTCTTGTCCGGTGAATGTCTGGTCGAGGCCGCCCGCCTATGACCGTTTGATGACACATTCATGACATTCAATTGACGCAAAATAGACGGATGTTGCGTATCATCTATTTGAAATAAATCCATTAAACTGAAAATTGTTGCGATCTTGCACGGCCTGTCCCGTTCCTGCCGATGACAAATATGACATGTCTCCACGCCGCACAGGCCAATGGGGAAGGCGCGTCATGCCAGCCACCGCAGCAGCCCGTGTCGATGGCGGGCAGCCCTTTCGATTCGCGCAGAGGCTCTGGAACGCGCCGGGCAGGCAAACCGGCCGGGAAGAAAGGAAGACAAAAGACCGTCCCGAACATTGAGAATGCCATGCGGAACGTGATCCGGCATCCCCCGCCGCGCAAGCCGGCAAAGCTCGCTGCGGACCAGATCGAAGTGGGCCAATCAGACAGCGCCCTGCCACGGGATGTGAGGCCTCGTGATGTGAGGCCCCGCCCTGTGAAGTCCCGCGATGTGAAGACCCGCGATGCGGAGCCCCACAATGCGAAAACGGGCGCCTGGGTGGGCGGGTCGAACGCGGGATGCGTCCGACAGATAGCAGATGCCACGACTTCCCCAGCCAGTGGCACCCCTCCGGAGCTATGGCCAATCCGCCTGCTGTCAGCCTGCTTCGTCTGAAATCCGCAGGTTTGAACGTGAACGTTTTGCTGCCAGTGTTTCTTGCTGTCAGCGTTTCTTGCTGCCTGTATATCTTGACTGTCTGTTCGGCCTCGCGAAGGGAGGTCGTGAGCAATATCAGTCACTTCTGTCGCTTCCCTTATTCCCCCTGCTAAGTGAAGGCCTGTAGGGAGAGGGCCAGATCATGGCTGCGAAGTCATCCCGCATTGCCTTGGAAATCGAGGGAAGGGGCCGGGCTGCAATCGCGAAACAGATCGTTACGTTACGGCAAAAAGGCCATGAAACAGAGGCTTTTGGTGCCCGCATGGTTCATCGGTTTCGGAGGATTTGACCGCCGCTGCAAGGCTACCCCAAAAGACAACGGCGGCGCCGGTAAGCCGGCGCCGCCGTTGCGGATATGGGGAATGCGAAGGGGGTTATCCCGTCGTCACGGTATCGGACGCATCGCTGTCAAAACGGATGAGCTTGGCCGGCTGGCCCCCGCTCGCGGCCAGACGCCGCGCGCGCAGCCCGGCTTCCTCGCGGGCGATGTAATCGCGCGTCAGGGGCAGGGTGTCGCGGTTGCGGACCAGCTGGAACTGGAAATTCACCATGTCCGCATGTTCGAAGGCCGTGGCCGCGCCCGCAAGGTAGAACAGCCACATGCGATAGAAGCGCGCGTCGTAGAAGGCCTCGATCTTGTCCTTCTGGGCGACGCAGCGTTCGTACCAGGCGCGGATCGTGGGGGCATAGTGGCGGCGCAGCACTTCCACGTCGCTCACCATCAGGCGGTTGGGCTCGATGGCGGCAACCGTTTCGCTCATCGCCGGGATATAGCCGCCCGGAAAGATGTACTTGCGGGTGAAATCGTCGGTGACCGAGGGCGGGCCGACGCGACCGATGGTGTGCATCAGCATCACCCCGTCCTCGGCCAGCATGTTGTGGCACTGGCGGAAATAGGCGTCGAAATTGGGCACGCCGACATGTTCGAACATGCCCACCGAGACGATGCGGTCGAACGTGTCGGTCACGTCGCGATAGTCGGTCAGGCTGAAGGTCACATGGCGGTCGACCCCCTCGCGCGCGGCCCAGGCCTTGGCATAGGCGAGCTGCTCTTTCGAGAGGGTGATCCCGTGGATGTTCGCGCCGGTCAGCTTGTGAAGCTGGATGGCAAGCCCGCCCCAGCCACAGCCGATGTCGAGCACGCGCAGGCCCGGACGCAGCATGAGCTTGGCCGCGATATGCTCGACCTTGGCGTGCTGCGCTTCCTCCAGCGTGGTGATCCCTTCGCCCCAATAGGCGCACGAATACTGGCGCAGGGGATCGAGGAAGAGGTCGTAGAGGCGGTCGTCGAGATCGTAGTGATGGGCAACATTGCGGCGCGAGGCATGGCGCGCGTTGATCTGGTCACGCTTGCCCGCGATGTTGAGGATCAGCTTGCGCAAGGGGCCGGGCTTGTCGATGTCGCCCGCCTTTTCCCAAGGGTTGTTGCGCCGCACGAAGCTGACGAAATCCATGATGTCGCCGCCCTCGATGCGGACGCGATCATCCATGAACGCCTCGCCCATGCCCAGGCTGGGATTGCGGGCGAGGAAGCCGGGAACGCGGCTGTCCATCATGCGCAAGGTGAGGTCGGGCCAGTCCGGCGTGGGCGTGCCATAGCGCCGGGTGCGGCCATTGGCCTCAATCAAGGTCAATGTTCCGTGTCGGATCAGGCGCTTGAGTACCGGATCCAGGATCAGCATGGACATCGTTAAAAAGCTCCGATGACCCCCCCGAGGATCGGCCCCACTATGCACAAGCGCGGCCCGCCTGCAAGCGGACCGCGCCAGGGTTTGCACACAGTTTGCAGCCGGGCCTGACGGTTCAGGCCCCTGCTGCACCCATGCTGCGCAATATCAGCGGCAGCGGGCGTTGCCGCGGTCGATCTCGCGACCGAGCAGGCCGCCGCCCACCGCGCCCAGCACGGTGCCCATGGTGCGGTCGCCACGGGTGTCGATCGCGCGGCCCACCAGCGCACCACCGGCAGCCCCGATGATCAGGCCGGTCGTGCCATTGCTGCGGCGGCAGTAGTAACGGCCATCGCGACCGCGCCACACGTGGTCGTCGCGGCTGATCCGGCGCGGGTTGCGATAATAGCCGCGGTCGTCATAGTCCCCGCGGTCATAGCCGCGATCATGACCATAGCCATGGCCACGGCCATGGCCATGGCCATGCCACGGATCGGCCATGGCGGTGGTGGCGGAAACGGCGGTGGCAGCCATCATGGCGGCCAGAACAAGCTTCTTCATATGCAATCTCCCTGAAGGGGTGACGTGACGTGTCGGATGAACACGGCTTTGAGAGGAGGGATCCACAACGGGCGATGAACGCTTCGTTGTAGTGCCTGTTCCGCGCCGAGGTGACTTTCTCTCGCGATGAAGGGTTTGAATCCACGCGAAGGAGCGCATGATCTTGCAGCGCGCAGGGCCGCGCGGCCCACGAAGGATCGCGCGCCGGTTTTGCGGGAAAGGGCGGGGGGGAGGGAGGCGAAAGGGGGCAGCGCGCCCCCTTCACCTTGTCGTGCTCAGTCGAGCGCGGCCTGCTTTTCGGCGGCCAGCCGGTCGAGCTCGGCGCGGCTGCGCTTTTCGGCGGCGGTCTTGAGCTGGCCACAGGCCGCGTCGATGTCGCGCCCGCGCGGGGTGCGCACCGGGGCCGAGATGCCCGCCTCGAACACGATCTGGGCAAACCGCTTGATCCGCTCGGGCGTCGAGCATTCGTAGGGCGCGCCCTCCCACGGGTTGAACGGGATCAGGTTGACCTTGGCGGGCAGCCTGTAATGCTTGATCAGGCGGACCAGTTCGTGCGCGTCCTCGTCGCGGTCGTTGCGGTCCTTGAGCATCACATATTCGAACGTGATGCGCCGCGCATTGCTCGCGCCCGGATAGTCGGCGCAGGCCTGGAGCAGCTCTTCAAGGCCGAACTTGCGGTTGATCGGCACGATCTCGTCGCGCACGTCCTTGGTCACCGCGTGGAGCGAGACGGCCAGATTGACGCCGATTTCCTCGCCACAGCGCGCCATCAGCGGCACGACCCCGGCGGTCGAAAGCGTGATGCGGCGCTTGGAGAGGGCAAGGCCTTCGCCGTCCATCACCAGCTTGAGCGCATCGCGCACATTGTCGAAATTGTAGAGCGGCTCGCCCATGCCCATCATCACGATGTTGGTGAGCAGGCGCCCGTCCGAGGTATAGCTGCTCTCTTCCTCGTCGAGTTCGAGACCGGCCATCGAGCCCTTGGGCCATTCGCCCAGCGCATCGCGCGCAAGCATGACCTGTCCGACGATCTCGCCCGGCGTCAGGTTGCGCACGAGGCGCATCGTGCCGGTGTGGCAGAACCGGCAGTTGAGCGTGCAGCCCACCTGGCTCGACACGCACAGCGTGCCGCGATCCGCGTCGGGAATGAAGACCATTTCGAAATCGTGCCCGTCGGCGGTGCGCAGCAGCCACTTGCGCGTGCCATCGGTCGAGACTTGCGCCTCGACCACGTCGGGGCGGCCCACGACGAAGCGTTCGGCCAGCCACGGACGCATGGTCTTGGCAATATCGGTCATGCCCTCGAATTCGGTCACGCCGCGATGGTAGAGCCAGTGGAACACCTGCTTGGCGCGCAGTTTGGCGGCCTTGGCGTCGAGCCCGGCTTCCTGGAACAGCGTGGCGATCTGCGGGCGGGGCAGACCGATCAGGTCGATCCGGCCATCCTCGCGCGCGGTCACCTGGCGCGGAACGGTTACGGGATCGACATGGCCGGGAATGGGCATGCCGACGGGCAGCGACCCGACAGGAAGAGTCTGGTCGGCAGAAGGCGCAATGGGGGCGTGCGGATCGGGGGCGTTCATGGCGCCGCTCTATACGCTTTTATGCGCGAATCGCCAGTGGGGGCCGATGGGCCCTCCCGCGATGCCTTTTGGGCGGCCTTTTGTTCAGCGCCGCAGCCAGCCGGTGATCGACAGCCTCGGGGCCCCGGCAAAGGGCGCGACCAGCGATACCGAATGCCGCTGGGGCACCTTGAACAAGTGCAAGGCATTGAAACGCGGGGAAAGCCCGAAAGTCACGTCGTCCGGGCCGGGCACGCCCCCGGTGATCGGCGCATCGTGGAACAGCAGCAACCCGCCCCATTCGGTGCGCCAGTGCGGGGTGAGGTTGAGGACATAGGCGGCCACGCGGTCCTTGCCCGCCACGTCGTCGTCGTGGCCGGTCAGGAAGTGGCCGGGCAGGTAGCGCGTGGCCTGTCCGTCGACCATGCGGATGGCCGGTTCGCCGGTGAGCGTGCGGAACAGGTCGAGCCAGGGCTGCGTGTTGAAGGCCGCGACGAGGCGGTCGACCGGCAGCGCGCGGGCCATGCGTGTGGCCGGATCGTCGGACACGCGCAGCGCGTCGTAGATATACTGGAAACCGTCGCGGGCCTGGGCGTGGACGGCCTGGGTCAGCGCGGCGCTGCGTTCGGTTCCCAGCGAGGCGAGGGCCTGGGCATCGAGATCCCAGACTTTGTCGGCCTGGTTGAGCACGCGCACGAACGGCGCGTCGCCGGTCAGCCAGCCATGGAGCGCTTCGGCTTCCGCCATGGGCAGCACGCCGGGTGCGCGCACATGGCCGGTCCGGGCAAAATCGGCGGCGGCCCGGGCCGTGGCGTCGGGGCCAAGCGCGGGACGGGCAAAGGAGAGAGTGTCCATGGGGCCTGTCATATCGGGCCGGTGATGGGCCCGGAAGCCTGTGTCAAAAATGTCACAAAAACTTTGTTGTGCGAGGTTCAGGAAACAAAATTGCGTTTTGCATCGTTCGGTGAGGGTCTGTCGGGTCGCACAAAAGACGCCAGATTGGAACATGCAGTCATCCGGCATGGCGATCTTCCGGCGGAACCGAAACAGTGAAACGGAGTTGAACCTCATGAAGACCATCCTTGCCGGCGTGGCCGCTATCTCGACCCTCGCTCTGGCCGCTCCCGCCTTCGCTCAGGGCGCCGATGTGGCTCCTGATGCGCCGAATCGCACGTTCTCCGGTCCGCGTGTCGCCGCGACGCTGGGCTACGACATCAGCCGCTCGGGCAGTTCGGTCGACAACGACAATGCGCCGCGTGGCCAGAAGCAGTCGATCGACGGCATGGTTTACGGTGGTGAAATCGGTTACGATATGCCGGTTGGAACCAATCTGGTTGTCGGTATCGACGGTGAAGTGACCGGCAGCACGGCGCGCTGGCGTCAGGGGCCGGAGGTCAACACCTTCAACCTTGGCCGGGTCAGCGCAGGGCGTGATTTCTACGTCGGCGGCAAGATCGGCTATGCCGTTTCGCCCAAGGTGATGTTCTACGCCAAGGGTGGCTACACCAACGCCAGCTACAAGCTTCAGGGCACCGACGGCCAGACCTCGGAAGACTACCGCATCACCGCCAGCGGCTACCGCGTGGGCGGCGGCATCGAATATGCGTTCAGCCCCAAGACCTTCGGGCGCATCGAATATCGCTATTCGAACTATGGCCGCGCGAACTTCAACTTCGATGGCAATACCAGCCAGCGTTTCAACATCGACACCGACCGCCATCAGGTCGTGGCCAGCTACGGCCTGCGCTTCTGATCGCACGCATGAGCCGGGAAAGGGCCGGGGGGGAAACCTCCGGCCCTTTTTCATGGCTGGTTTTTATGGCTGGCCTGCGCAGCCCAGCGTCGCGGCATCGAGCGCGGAAGCCGCGCCGGGCAGGGCATAGCCATCGCGGAAGGTGCGCCCGTCGCGGCTTTTGCCGCTGACGGCAAGCAACGGGGCGGCGCGCATTTTGGCGACGATGGCCGCGTCCATCCGCCGGTCCTGTGCCCAGGCGCTGGCCTCGCTGGCCAGAAGCTCGAACTTTTCGCCATCGAGGCTCAGCACGACCTTGCTGCCCGGCGCGATCCGCCGCGACAGCCGCCAGTGGACTTCGCCGCGCACATTGCGCGCAGGCCAGGTGCCCACGGTCATGAACGGCACGAGTTCGCGGCTTTGCGTGCCGCCCGCGGCCATGGCGATGGCATAGCAGCGCGGCACCGCCGGATCGCGAAATGCGGCCCAGTCCTCCCATACGCCCAGCGCATCGCGCGCCTGCGCCGCCGATGCCCCGGCAACCAGCAGCAGGACGCCGGCAATCAGCCTTCCGAAAGGTCGAGCCATGCGATCACGTCATTATCGGTCGCGAGGAACAGACCGGCTTGAATCTCTTCACTTTGCTGCGCAGCAATGACCATTGCCTCGGACAGCGGGCCATAGAACAGCGTCTCGGCAAAGCCGCCTTCGGGCCCGTCGCCCAGATGGTAGAGGCGCACGGTCGCGCTTTCATAGGTCGTGCGCATCGGGGACTCTTTCAGGAGATTGGCCTTCGAGGCGGTGCCCTTCGACATGGCGTTCGGCCTTGTCGCGTGCGGCGTTCTGCGCGGCTTTTTCGGCCTTGGTGCGTCCATGCAGCGCGCGGTTGGTGGCGGCCTGGGCTTCGGCCTCGCGCCGGGCGCGGGCCTTGCGGGCCATGCGCAAGTTGATCACCTGTGCCATCAGGCGTGCTCGACCCCGCGTGCCGAGCCGAAGAACACGCGCTCGATCCCGTTCTCGATCAGCGCGATCGACCCTTGTTTGAGGCTGGGGGCGATGGGCGCGCCATGGTCTGGGTGGGGGGGCAGGCCCGCCATGATCCCGCGCAGCACGCGGCTGGAAATCCCGTGCATGACGACGATATGGTCGCCGCCCTCCTGCCCGTGGGCCGCGATCCAGCGCTGGAGCCGCGCGGCGATGGCCGGATAGTCCTCGCCATCGGGGGCCGGGCGCAGCAAGTGGTCGGCCAGCGTGATCGGCCCGTGTTCGGCTTCCACATCATCATAGCCGCGCCCGATCCACGAGCCCATGTGGATCTCGAACAGGTCGGGGGTGCGGTTGGCGGCAAACCAGTCGATCCCCAGTTCCTCGGCGATCAGCGAGGCGGTTTGCAGCGCGCGACCCGTGTCGGAAATGTGCAGGCGCACGCGGGGCGCGGCGCCCAGCTCCGCACGCAAGGCCTGCCCCATCGCGACCGCCTGTTCGCAACCCTGCCGGGTAAGCGGGGTGTGCATGGCATTCGATTGCAGGCGGCGGGCGGCGTTGAACACCGTTTCGCCGTGACGCAAGATGAAGAAACGGCCCGGAGCCACCGACGCGCTCATGCCGGCACCGGATATGTGATCGTCATGATTTCCCATTCCTTTTGTCCGCCGGGCAGATGGACCACGCGCAAATCGCCGATGCGCGCGCCGCGCAGGGCCCGCGCGATGGGGGCGCTCCAGCCGATCAGGCCGTTCGAGGCGTCCTGTTCGTCGTCGCCCACGAGGGTCAGCGTGCGGCGGGTGTCATCCTCGTCGGCGATTTCGACCGTGGCCCCGAACAGCACGCGGCTCTGGTCTTCCTGTCGGGCCGGATCGACCACGCGCGCGGCCTTCATCCGGCGGGCGAGGAAGGCCAGTTCGCGGTCGATCTCGCGCATGCGCTTGCGGCCATAGAGATAGTCGCCGTTTTCCGAACGGTCGCCATTGCCCGCCGCCCAGCTCACGATTTCGACGATGGCCGGGCGCTCGGTGCCCAGCAGATGATCATAGCGGGCGCGCAGGGCGGCCAGTCCTGCCGGGGTGATCGGGTTGCCATCGGGTTTCATGCGCGCTGCCTTAGCGGGGGCGGCGGGGGGTGGGGAAGGGGAATTGCATCCTTTTGGCGGGGTCTTTCCCCTCCACCACCCGCTGCGCGGGTGGTCCCCCTCTCCGCGAGCGGGGAGGACCGGGTCGCTGATCCTCCCCGCCCGCGGGGAGGTGGCAGCCCGGAGGGCTGACGGAGGGGGAGGCGTTTCTTACCCCGGCAGTGGCTTGCCCAGGATGTGGCTCATCGGGTTGGGGCCGTGCCAGCTCGCCTTGTCGGGGTTCATGGCTTCATAGACGACGGCGTTTTCGAGCACGCGCTGGACATAGTTGCGCGTCTCGGACAGCGGGATGCGCTCGATCCAGTCGACCCATTCGACCGCCCCGGTGCGCGGATCGCCATTGGCGCGCAGCCACTTGTTCACGTTGCCCGGCCCGGCATTGTAGGCGGCTACGGCGAGCGGCGTGGAGCCGCCATAAATGTCCATCAACCGCCCGAAGAAGGCGCTGCCGACCATCAGGTTGTAGCCCGCATCATCGGTCAGCGCCGAGGTGGAATAGGACAGGCCCAGTTTCGTCGCCTGTTCGTTGGCGGTGGCGGGCATGAGCTGCATCAGCCCGCGCGCGCCGACATGGCTCATCGCGTTCTGGGCGAACTGGCTTTCCTGACGGGCGATGGCGTGGATCATCGTCCACGATTGCTCGGTGCCGGGCGGGACCGGGATCAGCGGGAAGGCGATGTGCTGGAAATCGAGGAAGCCGCGCGCTTGGGCGGCCTGTCCGACGATCACCCCCAGATCGCGGCGGCCCAGTTCGCGCGCCAGTTCGGCGACGAGCATGTGCTGGCCTTCGGTCTGCTGCTGCTCGGCGATTTCCTTGAAGAAGCGGACGGTCGTGCGCCATTCGCCGTTGCGGGCCACTTCGCGCACGGCCTGGGTGAGCGGGGCGGCGTTGAACTGCGCGCGTTCCGCCGGGGTGGGCATGGCGTTCGAATCATACGCGAAATTGGGCACCGGCTGGCCCAGCCGTTCGAGCGCGAGGAGGCCGTAGAACTGATCGGCATAGCGCGCGGCCATCGCGAAATAGCGTTGCGCATCGCCGGTCAGCCCGGCCTGCGCAGCGGCGCGCCCGGCCCAGTAGAAGCCCTTCGCGCGGGTGCCGGGCGTGCGCGCGGCCTGGCCATAGCGCAGGAACAGGGGCGCCGCGCCCGCCCCGTCGCCCAGCGACCACAGCGATTGCGTGCCGCCGAGCCAGACCAGCGAGGTGTAATCGTCACGCAAGTCGTAGCCGAGCTGGCTGATGTCTTCATTGGCGTCGAAGGCGTCGTCGACGCTGCGGGCGATGGCCACCGCGCTGCGCACGTCGCCATTGGCCAGCGCCCCGCGGGCATTGACCAGCAGTTCGTCGACCCACTTGTCGCGCAGGAGCGGGCGGGCCATCAGCGGGGGGCGGTTGGCCAGCAATTGCTGGGCGAGCGTGCCCTGACCCTGTTTGCGCAACTCGCGCGCACGGGCATAGAGGAAGCCCGGATCGGCGTTGAGCAGCGCGGATGGCACGCCCGCAGCGGCGGAATAGGGATCAAAGCCCTGGATGGCCATGAGCCGCGCGCCGTCTACCCCGCGCCGCAGCGGCGAGACCGTGGCAAAGGCACGGTTGGCCTGGGGGAGGGCACCGGCCCACAGCAGGGCGTTCATCCGCGCGTCGGCGTCGTCGGGCGTGAACGTCGCGCCCCAGATGGACTGGATCGTCGCCTCGTCGGCATCGGCCATCGGCCCGCCGCGCCAGGCCATGCGGGCCATGGCATCGGCATCGGGACGGCCCAGTGTGCGCAGGGCGAGGGCATAGCGCGCCCGCGCCGGATTGGTGAGCGGGGGCAGGCGGTCGAAATAGGAGACGAGCGCGCGCGGATCCGCCGGGCCCGTTCCCGAATCGGCATCGCGGCCCAGCGCGTCTTCGGCGTAGCGGCGCAACTTGTCCTGATCGGGAAAGCCCGGATAGGTCAGCAGGAACCCGGCGTAATCGGAAAAAGTGAAGCGATTCGAGCTGGTCAGCAATTGCCAGCGGCTGATCGCGAAGGCCATTGGCCCCTGCTGCCCGGCGATCAGTTGCGCGCGGGCGCGGTCCCAGGCGCTGCCATCGCTGTCGGGCCCTGCGTCGCTGGCGCGGCTGGCGACCGACAGCGCCAGAACGGCGGCCATCGCACAGGCCCCATTGCGCGCGCCCCGGCGCATGGCATGGCGCAGGGCGAGCACGCGCAGCGAGGGCGAAAGCGGGCGTCGGGGCATGTCCATGCTGGACATTGTGTGTCTCGCCTCCTTATCAGGCGCTGAATGTGATCGGGCACCCGTCTGCTTGCCGACAGATGGCGAATTCCCCTCTTGGCGAGCGTGCCGACAGGGTGCAAGGGCACATCAGCGAGGTTGACGGCGCATTGTGCGCCAAGACGAGGGATATTGTCCATGTTTTCCGGCTCCATTCCGGCTTTGGTGACACCGTTTCGCGATGGAGCCTTTGACGAGAAAGCATTTCGCCGTCTGGTCGACTGGCAGATCGAGAACGGGTCTTCGGCGCTGGTGCCCTGTGGCACGACCGGCGAGAACTCGACGCTCTCGAACGCCGAGCATCACCGCGTGATCGAGGTCTGCGTCGAGCAGGCTGCGGGCCGCGTGCCGGTCATCGCCGGGTGCGGCAGCAACGACACCATGAACGCGCACCTGCACATGACCTTCTCGAAGAAGTGCGGTGCGCAGGCGGCGCTTTGCGTGGCGCCATACTACAACCGGCCGAGCCAGGCAGGGCTGATTGCCCATTTCAGCTATCTGGCCGAAAACAACGATTTGCCGATCATTCTTTACAACGTTCCGGGCCGCACGGTGACCGACATCCTGCCCGAGACGGTCTGCGAACTGGCCAAGCGTTTCCCCGAGCGGATCGTGGGCATCAAGGACGCCAGCGGCGACCTTTCGCGCGTGACCGATCATCGCATGGGCATCGGCAAGCATTTCTGCCAGCTTTCGGGCGACGATGAACTGGCGCTGCCGGCCAATGCGGCGGGCGCCGTGGGGTGCATTTCGGTGACGGCCAATGTCGCCCCCAAGCTCTGCGCCGAGTTTCAGGCGGCTTGCGCGGCCAACGATCTGGCGCTGGCACGCGAACTGAACGACAAGCTCTATCCGCTTCATTACGCGATGTTCGAGGATGCTTCGCCCGGCCCGGTCAAGTATGCGCTCTCGCGCGTGCACGACTGGATGAACGAGGACATGCGCCTGCCGCTGGTGCCGTGCAGCGATGCGGCGCGCAAGGCGGTCGATGCGGCGCTGGAACATGCCGGACTGATCTGAATTGATCTGATCTGATCCGGGCTTGGGCCGGACCTTCTGCGCGCGCCTGTCCTGATGTCAGAGCAGGCCTTGCGCGCGCAGGGAGGTATGCCCTTCGCGCCCGATGATCACATGATCGTGGACGCTCACGCCCAGCAGGCGCGCGGCTTCGATGATCTTGTGGGTGATCTGGATGTCGGCCCGGCTGGGCTGGGGGCTTCCCGAGGGGTGATTGTGGACGAGGATCAGCGCCGCCGCGCCGATGGCGAGGGCCTTGGCGATGATCTCGCGGGTGTAGATCGCGCTTTCATCGAGGGTGCCATCGCTCACGATCTGGTCGAGCAGAAGGCGGTTCTGGGTGTTGAGATAGAGCACCCGCACGCGCTCGTGGTTGAGGTGGGCCATGTCGATCGTCAGATAGTCGATCAGGGCCTGCCAGCTCGACAGCACGGGCATTTGCTGGATTTGCGCGCGGGCGAGCCTGCGCGCGGCGACCCCGGCGATGCGCAGGGCGGCGGCG
>DQVI01000118.1 GCA_015661825.1 Novosphingobium capsulatum | reverse complement strand
CGCGCCCCCCGGCACGCCGATGGCTCGGCCCGTGAAGCGGGCCACGGCCAGATCGATCATCGCAAGGTCGGCAAAACCGGCCGGCGCCGCCAGCACGGGGGCCTGAAAGCCCGATCCGGCCAGAAAGGCGGCAAGAGCGCAAGCAGCGGCACAGGCAGCGCCCCGCAAGGGACGCAAACAGGAAACGGGCATCGGGCGATCTCGATATCTGGTTGACGGATAGCCGGAAGAAAGCAGGGTTCGTGCCAGATGATAGCAGATGCGCGCGGGCAAGCCGCTCAGGGCTGCTCGCGGTCATAGCCCAGCGCCACGCTGGCTCCGGCCGGAAGGCCCGGCTCGATCACCAGACGCGCGCCTTGCGCCCGCGCACCCGCCATCCGTGCCAGCACGGCGGCATGGTCGAGCGCGGCCTCGCGCGCACCGGGCGCCGGGGCATAACGCACGACCACCGAGAGCCGCAGGCGCGGATCGCGCCCCTGATCGGCCAGCCACTGCCCCAGCGGGGGCGCACCGGGCGCATCGCGCCAGAGCCCGACCGGCTCGGCCTGAAGCGAGGCGGCGATGCTGGCCGGAGGGGCCGGTTTGGGCGGGGGAGGCTGGCTTCGGGCGCGCGGATCGGGGCCTTCGGCAACCGACAGGGCCGAGGCGGTGATCATGAACAGGATCAGCGAGAGATCGGCCAAAATGGTTTGCCAGCCGGTCTGTCCGGGCCGGGTGATCATGCCGCTTCACGCGGATCGGGGGTGGAAGGGCCGGGCGCCGGGGCTTCCTGATCGGCCAGACGGCCCTCCTCCTCCGGCGGATCGTCGGGCTCGGGAGGGATCAGCCCCTCGCCCGGCTCGAACGGCGCGAGGGCATAGCCCTCGCCATGGGGCGCCGGTGTCGAGGGCGAAGGCGCCGTGTTGCTGCGGTCGGGGCGTCGGTCGGGGCGCCGGTCCGGGCGTCTGTCCGGGCAGGCCGGGCCGACCTGCCGGGCCAGCCATTCCATCACGCTGGCGCGGGCTTCCTCTTCTTCCTGCGAGGCCCGCTCGACCGCGCGGCCCAGCGGGCCCAGCACGATATGGGCCAGCAACAGGCCATAGAGCGTGGTGAGCACCGACATCGCGATGGCACCGATGAAATTGCCGTGGGCGAGGCTGTCGACCCTGAGCTGGCTGAGCGCGACCAGCGTGCCCGCCAGCCCGAACACCGGGGCCAGATCGGCCCCTTGCGCCAAAGTGCGCACGGCGGCGGTCGCCTTGCGCAGGCGGGCGCGGCGCCAGACCTCGTGCTGCTCGACCAGCCCGTCGAGCGAGCGGGTGCGCAACAGCGCCCCGGTGGCGGCCTCGAATTCCGGGTCGGGCAGGCGCCGGGGATTGGCGCGGATCACCCCGTCCTGACAGATCAGCATGACCTCGTGGGCCAGTTCGGCACGCATCGCATCGGCCTTGAAACCGGGGCGCAGCAAATGGCCCACGGCCACGAGCGCGGTCGCGCTGTCGCGCCAGCCGCACCGCAGCACGGTGCCCAGCAAGGTTCCGCCCACGACGATCCCGGCCGAGAAGCCGTCGAGCAGATGGGATAGGTCCATGGCCAGTCCTTCATGGGGCCCCTTGGGTGGAGCCGCTCGGGCCAAGGACGGCGCGGAGGGAGGGAAATTCAGGGGATGCCGCGCGCCTTCCCCTCCGCTTCCGCTCAACCGGCATCATCGGGAAGACCTGCCTTGCCGGGGCGGCAGCGGTTTGCCGGATGGGCCGGGCAGAATGGGCGCACGGGGAACACCGGGCCGGATTTTGCGCGATTGGCACGCCCCTTGCCTAGCGAGGGACGACAGCGGGACCGGCAAGGGTTCTGTCCCGCACAGCAAAGGCCAAGCCCATGAGCGATACCCCACCCTCCAGCGCGCTGTTCGGCATTCATGGTGCCGCGCTCGAACTGCGTGCCAGCCGCCTCGGGCTGCTGGCCTCGAACATCGCCAATGCCGCCACCCCCGGATACAAGGCCCGCGACATCGATTTCGGCGCCGCGCTCAAAGCCCGGCTGGCCGGGGCCAGCCAGGCCCAGGCCGAGGCGGGGGCCACGCTCTATCGCGTGCCGGTCATGCCCAGCCTCGACGGCAACACCGTCGAGATGGCCACCGAGCAGACCGCCTTTGCCGAAAACGCCGTCGGCTATTCGGCCACGCTGCAATTCATCAAGGGGCAGGTCGACGAAGTGACCCGCGCGCTGCGGGGAGACTGACCATGGGCACCGTTTCTCCCAAGGGGCCGCTCACCCTGTTCGGGGTTGCCGGGCGGGCGATGTCGGCCCAGCTCGTGCGAATGAACGCGGCGGCCTCGAACCTGGCCAATGCGGGCACTGTCGCCACCAGCGACGCGGGGGCCTATCGCCCGCTGCGCCCGGTCTTCGCCGAAGAGCTCGACCGCAAGAGCGGCCTTGCCACGGTCAAGGTCCAGGGGGTCTTCCGCGCCGACGTGGGAGCGGTGCGCACCCACGATCCCGATCACCCGATGGCCGATGCCAACGGCGATGTCTGGTCCGCCCCGGTCGATGAAAGCGCCGAGATGGTCGAGATGACCGAAGCCAGCCGCCAGTACCAGAACATGGTCGAGGCGCTGCAAACCGCCAAGCAACTCATGCTCGACACGATGAGGATGAAATAATGACCACTGTCACGTCAGCCAACGGCACATCGGCCAATGGTGCCGCGAGCGCCACTTCAGCAAACGCCACCGGGTCGGGCGCTTCGACCGCAACCGGCTGGGGCAGCCTGGGCGCCGACGACTTCCTCAAGATGCTGACCGCCCAGCTCCAGAACCAGGACCCGACCAACCCGGTCGACAACAGCCAGATGGTCACCCAGCTCGCCCAGTTCTCGACGCTGTCGAACTCGACCACGATGAGCAGCACATTGAGCGCCATCGCCGGCAAGCTCGACACCCTCAACACCGCCAATGCGGGCAGCTCGGCCACCGACAGCCAGATCGCCGCCACGCTGGCCACCATCTCGCAGCAACTGGCCGCCATCAGCGCGGCGCGTGGCGCCGCGGCCTGATCCCCCTTCTTCCAAGGAGCACACCCCCATGTCGTTCTACACGTCCCTCAACGGCATCAAGAATGCCCAGACCAGCCTCAACGTGGTGAGCAACAACATCGCCAACTCGGAAACCACCGGCTTCAAGAACAGCCGCGTGATCTTTGCCGACGTGGTCGCCGGCACGGCCTTCACCAATCCGCGCCTGATCGAGGGGATCGGCGCCAAGGTGGAATCGATCACCCAGAACTTCAAACAGGGCCCGATGGAATCGACCGGCTCCTCGCTCGATCTGGCGATCAGCGGCGACGGTTTTTTCACCACCGTCTCGCCCACCACCGGGCAGACCTATTATTCGCGCAACGGCGCCTTCCAGCTCGATCCGGCGGGCGCCATCATCGATGGCTCGGACAACCGCCTCCAGCTCTTCCCGACCGATGCCACCGGCGCCGTCACCAGCACGACCATGATCGACGGCATCGTGCCGGCCACCAATGGCGCGGGCTCCGAATTCGCCGGGCTGACCGTGAGCGAGAACGGCAATGTGACGGCCTCCTATGCCGATGGCACCAACACCATCATCGGCAAGGTGGGGCTGGCCACGTTCCTCAATCCGCAGGGCCTGCGCCAGCAGGGATCGTCGGACTGGACTTCCACCGGCATCTCGGGCGCGGCCAGCTATGGCCAGCCGACCAATGGCCAGTACGGCAAGCTCATGTCGGGCTATCTCGAACGCTCGAACGTGGAAATGTCGGACGAACTGGTCGGCCTGATCGTGACCCAGCGCGCCTATCAGGCCAATGCCAAGGCCATCGACACCTCGACCCAGGCCACCCAGGCCATCCTCAACTTGCGCAGCTGATCCAAACGGCTGACTGAACGGGAGGGCGCCGCGCATGGACCGGCTGATCTATACCGCCTATTCGGGCATGACCGCCTCGCTCGTGCGCGAGCGGGTGATCGCCAGCAACATGGCCAATACCCAGACCACCGGCTTTCGCGCCGACATGCTCAACGGCGTGCCGATGACCCTCAAGGGGCCCGCGCTCGAAGCGCGCGCGATGACGCAGGACTTCGTCCACGCCTCGAACATGAAGCAGGGAACCGTGGTGCCCACCGGCAACCCGCTCGACGTGGCGCTGACCGGCACGGCCCTGCTCGCGGTGCAGGCGCCCGACGGCAGCGAGGCCTATACCCGGCGCGGCGATCTTTCGGTCAACCCGGACGGACTGCTGCTCAATGGCGACGGACGACCGGTCATCGGCGATGGCGGACCGGTCACCGTGCCGGTCGAGGGCAAGATCACGATTTCGCCCGATGGCTCGGTCATGGCCTCCGACCCGCAGAACCCGGCCGCGATCCCGCAAGTGATCGCGCGGATCAAGCTGGTCTCGACCGAGGGCAGCCAGGTGGGCAAGGGGCTCGACGGGCTGTTCCGCGTGACCGGGGCCAATGGCACCATCGGCGCCCTGCCCCAGGACGAGGAAGCCAAACTCGTCCCCGGCTCGCTCGAACAGTCGAATGTCGATCCCACGCAAGTCCTCGTCGAGATGGTCGAGGCGCAGCGCCTGTTCGACATGCGCACCAAGCTGATCGCCACCGCGCGCGAGGTGGATGAACAATCGACCTCGCTCATGCGCCTGCCGTCCTAGCTAAAGTTTGAAGTGAAAACATGATGTCATTCGTCATCCCCGCGCAGGCGGGGATCCAGTGCCCAGGGTTGCCCATGCAAACAGAGCGCCAAGCTGGATTCCCGCCTGCGCGGGGATGACGAGAAAGGGATCGAACATCGCGCGGCGCGCCCATTTGCTCATGCCGCCTATCGTCCGCTCTGATCTTCCGCTGATTTTCGAACGCGAGGTTTCCCATGCCCAGTTCCGCCCTTCATGTCGCGCGTACCGGTCTCGAAGCACAGGACACGCGCATGCGCGTGATCGCCAACAACCTGGCCAACGTGGGCACCACCGGCTTCAAGCGCGACCGCGCCAATTTCGCCACGCTGACCTATCAGGACACCCGCATCGCCGGGCAGCAGTCGTCGAACGAGACGGCCTATGCCACCGGGCTCAATCTGGGCACGGGGGTCACCCTTCAGGGTACCAGCCGGATGGACAGCCCCGGCCCGTTGCAGAACACGGGTGCCGCGCTCGACCTCGCGCTCGATGGCGACGGCTTCTTTCAGGTGAACCTGCCCGGCGGCCAGCTGGCCTATACCCGCGCGGGCAATTTCAGCCGCTCTTCCGAAGGCACGCTGGTCACCTCGCAAGGCTATCAGGTCCAGCCCGCGATCACCATTCCCGAAGGCGCAGGCACGATCACCGTCGCCCCCGACGGCACCGTGACCGCCACCCTGCCCGGCGCCAACGAGGCCACCACGCTCGGCCAGATCACCATCGCCAGCTTTCCCAACTCGCAAGGGTTGCGCGCGATCGGCGACAACTTCCTGATCGAGACCGGCGCAAGCGGCAATGCCCAGATCGGCAATCCCGGTGACGCCGGGCGCGGCCATATCCAGCAGGGCTATCTCGAAGGCTCGAACGTCAATGTCGTCGAGGAACTGGTCGACATGATCGAGTGCCAGCGCGCCTACGAAATCAATTCCAAGATGATCGCCTCGATCGACGAGATGCTGCGCAACGCCAACCAGACGCTGTGATGCACGCGCGATCTTCCAGCCAGAACGCCGGGAACCCCGCCCCATGATGACCCCGTTCGATCCGCTGTTCGATGCCGCGCTGCACGCACGCAAGCCCCGCCATCGCCCGGTGCCCACTCCGCCCCATCTGGCCCCCCGCGCCACCTCGCTCGGCTATCGGCTGATGGTGCTGGTCATGGTGCCCCCGCTGCTGGTGGCGCTGATGCTGATCGCCCGGCCCGCCCATGCGCGCACCCGGATCGAACCGGGCTTCGAGGCCGCCTTGCCCGATCCGCCCGCGCCCAAGCCCGCCGATGGCGGCATCCTCAACCTGACGAGCGGCTATGCCGCGCTGGTCGAGGGCGCCCGCGCGCACGGGGTCGGGGATTCGCTGGTGATCGTGCTGTCCGAACAGTTCACCTCGTCGAAATCGGCGGCCAGCAAGACCGGCAAGACCGCCTCGTTCAGCTTCACCCCCCCCAACAAGGGGCCGCTCTCGCTGCTGAGCGGCAACCAGCTCAACAATTCGGGGGCGAGCACCTTCAACGGCTCGGGCAATGCCTCGCAGACCAGTTCGCTGGGCGGTGAAATTGCCGTCACGATTGCCGAAGTGCGCCGCAACGGCACCGTGCTGGTGCGGGGCAACAAGCGCCTGCTGCTCAGCCAGGGTCAGGAATGGGTGCAGTTTTCGGGCATCGTGCGGCTGGCCGATATCGACACCACCAACCGGGTCCAGTCGGGCCAGGTGGCCGATGCGCGAATCACCTATTCGGGCAGCGGCAGTATCAGCCGCGCCTCGCGCGAGGGCTGGCTGACCAAGCTGCTGTCGTTCTTCAGCCCGTTCTGACGCGCCGTTCCTGTCCCGCGCCCTTCCAGCCGAGGTCCTTCATGCTGCCCCTTCCCGATTCCCTCCCCGATCTGGCCCTGGCCGCCCTCGCCGGCCTTGCCTTGCGGCCTCTGGTCAGCACGCCTCGCGCGGGTGGGGGCAAGGCGCCCGGCCCGAAAACCGGGCTTTCGTGGATGGCCCTGCTCGCTGCGCTGCTGGCCGCCGTGCTGGGGCTTCCGGCGGCAGCCCATGCCGAGCGGGTGCGCGATCTGGGCGAGTTCCAGGGCGTGCGCTCGAACCAGTTGACCGGCTATGGCGTGGTCGTGGGCCTGCCGGGGACGGGTGACGACAACCTCGAATATGTCACCCAGGCCATGCGCGGGGTTTCAGGGCGGCTGGGCGTGCAATTGCCGCCCGGTGTCTCGCCGGGCCTCAAGAACGCCGCCGCGGTCATGGTCACCGCCGACCTTCCCGCCTTTGCCAAGCCGGGCCAGCGCATCGACGTGACCGTCTCGACCATCGGCAAAGCCAAGTCGCTGCGCGGCGGCGCGCTCGTGCTCGCCCCGCTCTATGGCGCGGACGGGCAGATCTATGCGATGGCGCAGGGCAATCTGGCGGTGGGCGGCCTTGGCATTACCGCCAAGGACGGCTCGCAACTGACCGTCAACGTGCCCACGGTCGGCCGCATCGCCGAAGGGGCCACGGTGGAACGCGCGGTGGCCACCGGCTTCGATCGCGACCCGACCTTGCGCTGGAACCTGTTCGACGCCGATTTCCTGAATGCCGCGCGCGTGCGCGATGCGATCAACCGCCGTTTTCCCGGCATGGCCAGCGTGGAGGACGGGGTCACGCTCGCCCTGACGCTGCCCGGCGGGGTCGATGCACGGGCCAGCACGATGGCCCAGATCGAGGCGATCGAGGTGACCCCTGCCGAAGCGGCGGCCAAAGTCATCGTCAACAGCCGCACCGGCACGGTTGTCATCAACAGTGCGGTGCGCCTGTCGCCCGCAGCGATCAGCCACGGCAAGCTGGTGGTGAAAATCGACGAGAAACCGCGTGTGTCGCAGCCCGGCCCGTTCTCCAACGGACAGACCGCGGTTGTCCCCAACAGCCAGATCAGCGCCAGCGAGGACACTGCCCATGTCGCCCTTTTCGCGCCGGGGGCCTCGCTCTCCTCGCTGGTCAACGCCCTTAACAAACTGGGCGTTTCGCCGTCCGATCTGGTGGCGATCCTCGAAGCGCTCAAGCAGGCCGGTGCGCTCAAGGCCGAAATGGTGGTGATCTGATGACCAATACGACCCCGGTTTCAGGCCTTTCGGCCCCCTCTGCTGCCCCCGCTGCGAGCGGCACGGACCGCGCCCGCCTGCACAAGGCCGCGCAGGATTTCGAGGCGATGTTCCTGCGCCAGATCCTGTCCAGCGCGCGCACTTCGACACAAGGCAGCGAGGCCCTGTTCGGCCACAAACCCGACGACACCTTCACCCAGATGCGCGACGACCGCTTTGCCCAGATCATCGCGCAATCGGGCACACTGGGTCTGGCCGCCCGCCTCGAAGCGCAATTCGCCAGCCATCTGGCCGCCACGGCTGCCGATACGGCCTCACGCGCGGTTTCGGGTGTGGTCTCGGGCGCGGTGTCCGGCGTGCAATCGGCGGCGCACTCTGTGTCCTCGCTTCTTTCCTCCAGCGCCGCGAAAGGCTGAGCGCCATGGCCTCCGATCTTCTCACGATTGCCCGCAGCGGGGTGAAGGCCGCGCGCATCCAGCTCGACATCACCGCCCAGAACATCACCAATGCCTCGACGGAAGGGTACGTCCGCCGCTCGGTCGCCACCGAAGAAGTCGTCTCGCTCGGCTATCTCGGGCAGAACCGCGATGTCTCGCTTTCGGGCGTGCGTGTCTCGGGGGTGATCCGCAATGCCGACGCGTTTCGTCAGGCCGAAGTGCGCCGCACCGGAGCCGACACCGCGCGCGCCGATACCGAAGTGACGGGGCTCGAAAACATCAACGCCGCGCTTGAAAATTCAGGTGTCTACGATGCGATCACCGGGTTCGAGGCTGCGCTCCAGCAGCTCACCCAGGCGCCCACCGACACCCCCTTGCGCGCCGCGACCATCGCGGCGGCGCAGACCATGGCCACCAGCTTCAATATCGCCTCCAACCAGCTCGACGCGGTGGCCGCCGGCCAGCAGGCGGGCGCGGCGGACGGGGTGGCGCAAGTCAATGCGATGGCCTCCGAACTGGCGCAGGTGAACGCGCGCCTCTCGCGCATGGCCGATGTCACCACCGATCGCTCGGGCCTGTTCGACCAGCGCGACAAGATCCTGGGCCAGATGGCCCGCTATGCCAATATCGCCACCAGCTTTGCGCCCGATGGCAGCGTGGCGGTGACGCTGGGCGGCACCTCGGGCGCGCCACTGGTCAGCGGCAACAGTGCCCAGAGCGTGGCCATCACGACCGCAGCCGACGGCACGATCACGTATGCCGTCAATGGCGGCGCGGTCACGCTTTCGGGCGGGTCGCTGGCCGGGCAGCAGCAGGTTCTGGTCAACGTGGCCGATGTCCACACCCGGCTCGACGATCTGGCCCGGACCGTCGTCAACACGGTCAACACCGCGCAGGCCGGGGGCACCGCGCTCGACGGCACGGCGGGCGGCGCGCTGTTTTCGGGCAGCACCGCCGCCACCATCGCCATGGCCACCACGCAAGGGTCGGCCATCGCCACCGCCGGGCCGGGCGCCCCTGCCGGAAGCCGCGACATCAGCAACCTGAAAGCCCTGCAAAACGCGCTCACCAGCGCCGATCCGGCCGGAACGATGGACACCATCCTCTATCATGCCTCGGCGGCGGTGCAGTCGCGCACGACCACGCGCGATGCGCTCAAGACCATTTCCGACGCCGCGAAGACCGCGCTTCTGGCGCAATCGGGCGTCGATCTCGACACCGAAGCCATCAACCTCACCCGGTTCCAGCAGGCGTTCCAGGCCTCGGGCCGGGTGATCCAGGTCGCCAGCGACCTGTTCAACTCCCTCCTCGCGATCAGGTAGGACAGCCATGACCACCAGCGTTTCGACGACCACTTCGGCCTATTACGACCGATCCGCAAACGATCTGGCCAACTTGCGCGTCCAGATGGAGCGCACGCAGACCCAGATCGCCAGCACCCACAAGCTGGTCTCCTCGTCAGACGATCCGCTGACCGCCTCGCGCCTGCGCAATCTGGCGCGTCAGGACACGCTGGGCAAGATCGACGCGGGCGCGGCCAATCGCGCCACCGCCGACCTCAACCTTGGCGATTCGGCGATGACCGAGATCATCAACACGCTCCAGCGCGTGCGCCAGCTGGCCAACCAGGCCGCCACCGGCACCGTCTCGGACGAGCAGCGCGCCAGCATCGGCAACGAACTGGGCGAATTGCGCGGCAACCTGATCTCGCTGGCCAATTCGCGCGACAGCGCGGGCCATGCGCTGTTCGGCGGCGATGCGGCGGGCGATGCCTACAGCCTCGATCCCGTCACCGGCCTTGTCAGCTATATCGGCAGCGGCACGGCCGGCACGCTGGCGCTGGGCGACGGACAGAGTGTCCAGCGCACGCTGACCGGCCCAGAATTCCTCTCGTTCACCTCGGGCGGTGCGCCGACCGACGTGTTCGCCGCGCTCAAGACCATCACCGACGCGATCAGCGCGGGCGGCAGCGGCGCGCAGAGCGCGGCCAATGCGGCGCTGACCACGCTCGACGAGGCGATCACCGCGGTCTCGACCGGGCAGACGGTGGTGGGCACGCGCCTGTCGTGGATCGACCTTGCCACCCAGCGCCAGACCACGATGAGCGAGGCGCGCGCGCAGGACGAAGCGACGCTGGGCGCCACCGACATTCCCACCGCCTATACCCGGCTTCAGGAACTGGCCACCGTGCTTCAGGCCAGCCAGGCCGCCTTCACCAAGATCTCGGGCCTCTCGCTATTTACCATGATGGCGTGAATTTTCGCGCGCATCTGCCGTTCTTCGGAATGGCAGGCGCCTCTTGCGCACGCTGCCCCCGGCTCAATCGACAAGGCTGATTTACATGTACGCTGGCATCGGCATCGTTGTCCTGCTCGCCATGGTCTTTGGCGGCTTCATCATCACCGGTGGCGCCATCGGCCCCGTGGCCGAGGCCATTCCGCACGAAATGCTGATCATCGGCGGGGCCGCGCTGGGCGCGACCATCACCGGCAATTCGCTCCACGAATTGAAGGGCATCGGCGCGGGGCTGGGCAAAGTCTTCAAGGGGCCCAAGCACACCAAGCAGGACCATATCGACGCCATCGTGCTGTGTGCCAAGCTGATGAAGATCCTGCGCAGCGATGGCCCGGTCGCCCTCGAAAGCCATGTCGCCGATCCCAAGAACTCGGCCCTGTTCGCCGAATATCCGCGCCTTCTGGGCAACCATGCGCTGGTCTCGCTGATCTGCGACACGCTGACGCTGATCGTGGTGTCGTCGGGCACGCTCGAAGTCCATGCCGTCGAGGACGTGATGGACCATGCCATGAAGACCCATTTCCACGAGGAAGAGGAAGCCCAGCACGCGCTTCAGGGGCTGGCCGACGCGCTGCCCGCGCTGGGCATCGTGGCCGCCGTGCTGGGCGTGGTGAAGACCATGGGCTCGATCGACAAGCCGCCCACGGTGCTGGGCGCGATGATCGGTTCGGCGCTGGTCGGCACGTTCATGGGCGTGCTGCTGGCCTATGGCATCGTCGCCCCGCTGGCCGGGCGCCTCAAGCAGGTGCTCGACCAGGATGCGATGATCTTTCAGGCGGCCAAGCAGGTGATCGTCTCCTCGCTCCATGGCTGGCCGCAGCCGCTGGTGGTCGAGAGCGCGCGCTCGGGGCTGGGCCATGCGTTCCGCCCCGGCCTGTCGGAACTGCTCGACGCCCTGCGCGGCCGCTGAGGAACAACACGCCATGGCCAAGCCGCCCAAGGGCAAGGAACCGCCCAAGCCGATCATCGTCAAGAAGATCACCGTGGTCGCCGGCGGGCACCATGGCGGCGCGTGGAAGGTCGCCTATGCCGACTTCGTGACCGCGATGATGGCCTTCTTCCTGCTGATGTGGCTGCTGGGCGCGACCACCGAAAAGCAGCGCAAGGGCATCGCCGACTATTTCACCCCCACGCTGGTCAAGACCCGCAAGGGCAGCGCCGGGTCGAACGGGTTGCTGGGGGGTTCATCGCTGACCGATGTCGACAACTATCCCCATCGCGGCGGACAGACCGGCACGCGTTCGATGACCATCCCGCGCGACGCCACCGGCGGCCCCAAAGACGGCGGGTCGAAGGTGAAACGCACGCAAGTGATGGAGCAGCGCCTCAAGGAAAAGCTCGACGCCAACGAGAAGCTGCGCAAGCTGGCCAAGCAGGTTCACATGACGATGACCCCCGAGGGCATCCGCATCGACATGCTCGACGACGCGGATTTCTCGATGTTCCGTCTCGGCACCACGATCCTGACCCCGGATGCCGCCGAACTGATCCGCGCCATCGGCCAGGCCATCGCGCCCGAGCCCAATGGCATCAGCGTGCGCGGCCATACCGACTCGTTGCAATGGAAAACGGGCGATCCGGCCAACAACTGGTCGCTCTCGGCAGGCCGCGCCGAGGCCACCCGGCAGGCCCTGATGCACAATGGCATCGCCGAAGGACGCTTCCGCCGGATCGAGGGCGTGGCCGACCGCGAACCGCTGATCCCCGACGCCCCTGCCGATCCGCGCAACCGGCGCATGTCGATCTTGTTGATCGACTGAACGTCCTTTGCCCGATCCTGCTGATCGACTGAACATCCTGCACCCGATCTTGTTGATCGGCTGGGCGCCCCTCCCCCGCCTTATCGGCGCGGGCGTGGTTTGGGGGCCAGCCAGATCAGCACGGTGGCCAGGAAGAACACCGCCATGCACACCGAGAAGACCTGCCGCGTGGCCAGCGTGACCGCCTCGGTCTGGACCATCCGGTCGAGCATGGCGAGCGCCTTGTCCGCTGGCAGCGGCATCTGCGGCACCCGGATCAGGCCGACCAGTTCCGAGCGGTCGAACTTGGCCATGTGTTCCCACCAGGTGGTCGACATCGAGGTGGCAAAGGCGCCCGACATCGTGCGCATGAAATTCTGGATCCCCGCGCCCGAGGCGGTCTGGTCGGGCCGGACCGAGGCCATGGCCAGCGCCGTCGACCCCACGAAGAAGAACGGCATCCCCAGCCCCTGGAGCAATTGCGGCAGGGCGATCGTCCAGAAGCCCATGTCGGTCACCCAGATCGTGCGCAGGATCGCCACGCAGCCGAGCCAGAATGTCCCGAACGAGATCAGCAGGCGCGTGTCGACCTTGCCGACCAGCTGGGCCACGATGGGCGAGAACACCACCGCCAGAATCCCCGTGAAACACATCGCGAAACCGGCCCAGGTCGCGGTGTAGCCAAGGTTGGTCTGGAGGAACATCGGGATCAGCACGAGGAAGGTGAAGAAGGCCGCATAGGCCACGCTTTGCGAGAAGACCGCCACCGTGAAGCCCCGGTTGCGGAAGACCGAAAGGTCGACCACCGGGTGTTCCTCGGTCAGTTCCCAGATCAGGAAGGCGATGAAGCCGATCGCCGCGACAATCGCCAGCACGACGATGAACGAACTGGCCAGCCAGTCTTCCTCGCGGCCCTTGTCGAGCATGATCTGCAACGCGCTGACCCAGACCACCAGCAGCCCCAGCCCGATGAAATCGATGGGCGTCTTCTGGGTCGGCGTCTCGTAGGGCAGGATCATCCGCCAGGCCGAGACCAGGCAGAACAGCCCGATCGGGATGTTGATGAAGAACAGCCAGTGCCACGACCAGTTGTCGGAGATGATCCCCCCGCAGATCGGCCCGGCAATCGGCGCGACGACCGTGGTCATCGCCCACAGGCCGAGCGCCTGCCCCCCCTTGTCGGGCGGGAAGATGCGCAAGAGCAGGGTCTGCGTCATCGGCATGATCGGTCCGCCGCACAGGCCCTGCGCCACGCGGAAGGCGATCAGCGCGGGCAATGTCGTCGACACCCCGCACAGCATCGAGAACAGGCCGAACCCGGCCAGCGCCATCAGGAACACCCGCACCGCGCCGAACGTGCGCGCCAGCCAGCCGGTCAGCGGCACGCAGATCGCCTCGGCCACGGCATAGGAAGTGAGCACCCATGTCCCCTGCGTGGGCGAAACCGCCAGCGCGCCCGAGATATGGGGCACCGCCACATTGGCGATGGTGATGTCGAGCACGACCACGAAATTGGACAGCGCGAGGGCAAAGCCGGCAAACGCCAGCCGTCCTCCCTTGAGCGGCGCGGGCCCCGCGCCGCCAAAGCTCATCGGCGGACCGCCGGCCATGTCAGTTGGCGCCCCGGCCCGGCTGGTGCGCGCGGGTGTCGATCGTGGCGGTCATCGAAAGACCGATCCGCAACGGGTGCGCGCCCAGTTCATGGGGATCGAGCGAAATGCGCACGGGCAGGCGCTGGACCACCTTGATCCAGTTGCCGGTGGCGTTCTGCGCCGGAATCACCGCAAGGGCCGAGCCCGTGCCGCCCGAGAAACCCTCGACCCGGCCATGGTAGACGATGTCGTCGCCATAGAGGTCGGAAACCAGCTCGACGCTCTGGCCGGGCCGGACATGGGTCAACTGGCTTTCCTTGAAATTGGCGTCGACATGGGCCTGCCCGATCGGCACGACCGTCATCAGCACCGCGCCCACCGCCACGCTCTGGCCGACCTGGACATTGCGCTGGGTGATCACCCCGCTGACCGGCGCGCGGATGATCGTGCGGCCCAGATCGACCCGCGCCTTGTCGAGGCGGGCCTTGGCGGCCAGCACTTGCGGGTTGGTTTCGGGCACGGTGCCCTCGATCAGCGCGGCATTGGCGTTTTCCTGGCCATTGGCAGTGCCGCGTGCGGCCTGCGCCTGGGCGAGGCTGGCGCGGGCGGCGGCCAGCTGGCCCTGCGCCTGGGCAAAGGCATTGCGCGCCGTGGTCAGTTCCTCGCCCGAGACAGCGCCATCGGCGACCAGCGACTGACGCCGCCTCAGGTCAATCTGCGCGCGCTGGAGATCAGCGGTGGCGACCTGCACTTGCGCGGTCATCCGGGCGATGTCGGCATCGCGTTCGCCCACTTGCGCGGCCAGCGCATGGCCGGTGGCGATCGTCTGGCGCACCTTGCGCAGCGCGTCGGCATAGTCGGCCTCGGCAGCGGCAAGCGCGATTTTCGCGTCGGTCTGGTCGAGTTCGACCAGCACATCGCCCTTGTGGACGACCTCGGTATCGTTGACCGCCACGCGGCGCACGGGGCCGGCCACCAGCGGCGTCACTTGCGCCACTTCGGCGGCAACATAGGCGTTGTCGGTATCGACATAGCGCCCGCCCTCGATCCACGCATAGAGCCCCGCCCCCACCGCGACAGCCGCCAGCACGCAGCCAAAGACGAGGAACGCGCGCTTGCGCTTCGCACGCCGCGCCGTGGCATCCTGGGCAGCGGCAACGGAAATCTGGGGGTCGATGTCAGCCATGGGAGGAACGTCCCGAACAGGAGAGGAACAGAGAGAAATGCAAGGGAAAGCGCCCGCTCAGGTCGCCTTGAAGCCGCCGCCCAGCGCGCGCACCAGCGCGACATGGGCCGAGAGCGTGCGCGCTTCGAGGTCGGCCAGCAGCCGCCGGTTGGCGATCAGCGCATCTTCGGACGACAGCACCGAGAGATAGGTCGACAGCCCCGCCTCGTAGCGACGTCGGGCGATGCGATAGGCATCGTCCGACGCGGTCACCGCCTCGCGCGCGGCGCGCAACTGGCCATCGACCGAACGCTGCGTGGCCGCCGCATCGGCAACATCGCGCAGCGCCTGAAGCAGGGTCTGGTTGTAGGTGGCCACGGCCTCGTCATACCCGGCGCGGGCCTGACGGTACTGGCCCTTGAGGCGCCCGCCCGAAAACAGCGGAATGCCGATGGCGGGCCCCGCCGAGCCCAGATCCGAGCCGCTGGTGAACAGGTTGCTCAACCCCAGCGACTGCATGCCGATCATCGCGACCAGATTGACGTTGGGATAGAACTGCGCATGCGCCACCGAAATTTGCGCGGCAGCCGCCTCGGCGCGCGCGCGGGCGGCGGCGATGTCGGCAGATCGGAAGAGCGT
>DQVI01000002.1 GCA_015661825.1 Novosphingobium capsulatum | reverse complement strand
CGCGCGGGGTGCCGCGCGCGCGCTGGGCAATCTCGCGCGCGCCGCCCGCATCGATGCCCACGCCCAGCAGGTTCGCCCCGCGCGTCACCACGCGTTCCAGTTCGGCCACGGTGTAGAATTGCAGGCGCACCGGGATGCCGAAGCGATCGCGCAGCGGGGTCTGCAACAGGCCCTGCCGGGTCGTCGCGCCGATCAGCGTGAAGGGCGGCAGATCGATCCGCACCGAGCGCGCCGAGGGGCCTTCGCCGATCATCAGGTCGAGCGCGCGGTCTTCCATCGCCGGATAGAGCACTTCCTCGACCACCGGATTGAGGCGGTGGATTTCGTCGATGAACAGGACATCGCCGGCTTCCAGATTGGTGAGCAGCGCAGCCAGATCGCCCGACTTGGCGATCACCGGCCCCGAGGTGGAGCGAAAGCTGACGCCCAGCTCGCGCGCGATGATCTGCGCCAGCGTGGTCTTGCCCAGACCCGGCGGCCCGAAGAACAGCACATGGTCCATCGCCTCGCGCCGCTGCTTGGCGCTTTCGATGAAGATTTTCAGGTTTTCGCGCGCGGCCTCCTGGCCGACGAATTCGGCCAGCGTCTTGGGGCGCAGCGCGGCGTCGAGGTCTTCGGCCTGGGGCTGGGCGGACAGAAGCGGATTGTCGGTCATGAAAGGGTCACTGCAACCAGATTGTCCGCCAGGCGGGGAAGAGGGCGGAACGGAAACACCCCACGATCCTCCCCGCGCGCGGGGAGGTGGCAGGCAGAAGGGCTGACCGAGGGGTTTTTGACGGTGTGGCTTGGGAAAGGGAGGGCCCCTCCGTCAGCCCTGCGGGCTGCCACCTCCCCATTGCATGGGGAGGATCGAATGGAGTGTGGCCCATTGCATGGGGAGGATCTGATGAGGGCGGGCATCAGCCCGTCGCCCGTTTGAGGGCCACGCGCACGAGGTCGTTGAGGCGGGCGTCCTCGCCCAGTTCGTTGAGCGCGAAGGCCACCGCGCTCGATGCGACGGCAGGCTTGAAGCCGAGGTTTTGCAGGGCCGAGACGGCGTCCATGCTGACCGAGCCTGCCGGGAGCGCCATATCGGCCCCTCCGGCCACGCCCAGGCCGCCCGAGAGACCGGCGAGGCCCCCGGCCTTGTCC
Source organism: Novosphingobium capsulatum (assembly GCA_015661825.1). GTDB lineage: Bacteria > Pseudomonadota > Alphaproteobacteria > Sphingomonadales > Sphingomonadaceae > Novosphingobium > Novosphingobium pituita. Next base: position 7,491 of record DQVI01000002.1, on the reverse strand, counting down.
TTGAGTTCGTTGACGATGCGGCTGGCGAGCTTGGGCCCCACGCCATTGGCGCGCGCCACCATCGCCGCGTCGCCCCCGGCGCAGGCGCGTTGCAGTTCTTCGGCCGAGAGCGCCGAGAGGATCGCCAGCGCGACCTTGGAGCCCACGCCCTGAACCGCCGTGAGCAGGCGGAACCACGCCCGCTCGCCCGCGCTGGCAAAGCCGATCAGGCGCTGGTCGGTCTCGCTTACCTGCATTTCGGTGTGGATCACCACCTTGTCGCCGCGCACGCCCAGATGCGTGAGCGTCTTGCCCGAGCAATGGACCAGATACCCGACGCCGTTGACGTCGATGATGGCCCAGTCCGGGCCGGTGTCGTCGAGAATGCCGGTAAGCTTGGCGATCATGGTTTGTTCCCTATGGCAGGGATGCCGCGCGGGCGCAACAGGGGAGGAGCCTAGCGGTGGCTGCCCAGCATGTTGGCGTGGGTGATCGCCACGGCGAGCGCGTCGGAGGCGTCCTCGCCCGCCAGCTTCACGCCGGGGAGCAGGATTTTCAGCATGTGCTGGATCTGCTGCTTTTCGGCCCCGCCCGTGCCGACCAGCGCCTTCTTGATGACCTTGGTCGAATATTCGGCGACCGGCATCCCCGAGCGCGCGAGGCTGAGCATCGCGACGCCGCGCGCCTGCCCCAGCTTGAGCGTCGATTGCGGGTTCACGTTGACGAAGACTTCTTCCACCGCCCCGGTATCGGGGCGGTGGCGAAGGATCACGTCGGTCAGCGCCGCGTCGAGTTCGACCAGGCGCTGGGCCATGGTGGCCTTGGCGTCGGTGCGGATCTGGCCATTGGCGATATGGCTCAAGCGGCTGCCCGCCTTGGCCACGAGACCCCAGCCGGTGCAGGTCAGGCCGGGGTCGACGCCCAGAATGATCATGGAATAAGCATCATCACGCCGGGCCGATCAGCCCAGCTTTTCCATGACGTCGTCGGGGATTTCGTAGTTGCCCCAGACGGTCTGCACGTCGTCGTCGTCGTCGAGCACGTCGATCAGCTTGAGCAGCGTGGCCGCGTCGTCGACCGAGACCGAAGTCTTCAGGCTCGGCTTCCAGGCCAGCTTGACCGCTTCGGCCTCGCCCAGAACCTTTTCCAGTTCGCGGCTAACCGGGTGCAGGCTGTCGATCGAGGTCCAGATCTGGTGCTGGTCTTCGTCCGATTCCACGTCGTCGGCGCCCGCTTCGATGGCCGCTTCGAGAACCTTTTCCTCGTCACCCACGCTGGCGGGGTATTCGATCAGGCCGAGGCGTTCGAAGCCGTGGCTGACCGCGCCCGAAGCGCCCAGGTTGCCGCCGTTCTTGGCAAAGGCGGTGCGCACGTTGGTGGCGGTGCGGTTGCGGTTGTCGGTCAGCGCCTCGACGATGATGGCCACGCCGCCCGGACCATAGCCCTCGTAGCGCACTTCTTCATAGTTCTCGCCGTCGCCCTTGCTGGCCTTGTCGATCGCGCGCTGGATGTTGTCCTTGGGCATCGACTGCGCCTTGGCGGCGTTGATCGCGGCGCGCAGGCGGGGGTTCATGTCCGGGTCGGGCATGCCCATCTTGGCGGCCACGGTGATTTCGCGGCTGAGCTTGGAGAACATCGCCGAGCGCTTCTTGTCCTGCGCGCCCTTGCGATGCATGATGTTCTTGAATTTGGAATGGCCTGCCATGGTCCTGCTTCTTGCGGCTTGTGGGGTGGAATGTCTTGGCCAGCCCCCTAGCCCAAGCGGGGCAAAACGGCAATGTTTGCCATGATGCCGGCTTTGCCGTTACGCTGGGCCATGACGCCGGGCTGTTCGGGCACACCTGCCGTTAAGGCCTTGCGCGATAGGGCTGGGCGCCATGATCCTCACCACGTTTGTTTCCGCGTTCGTTTCCGCCGCGCGCGCTTTCCTTGCCTTTCTGCGTCATCCGCGCTGGTCGGTCCCGCTCGGGCTGGGATCGGGCGAGGGGCGTTCGCTCTGGGCGGGGGCGAGCGCGCTCTATCTGGCCGTGCTTGTGCTCGTGCTGGGGCCCTTGCTGCATGTCTGGCAGAAGCTCATGAGCCTGCCCGCGCCCGAGGCGTTTGGCGAGGTTTCGCCGATGCTGCTGGTGCCGGTGGTCGTGCTGGTCGCGCCGCTGGGGGAAGAGGCGATCTTTCGCGGCTGGCTGGGCGGGCGTCCGCGCGGCTTCGCCCTGCTGGGCGCGCTGGTGGTGCTGGCAGGCGCGCTCTGGACGATGCGCGACGGGGCGGCTCATCCCTTGAGCCTGCTGGTGGCGCTGCTGGCGCTGCTGGGCGGAGTGGGGGGCTGGTGGGCCCTGCGCAGGCGGGCGGTGCCTGGCTGGTTCGTGACCGCGTTTCCGGGGCTGTTTGCGGTGCAGGCGGCGGTCTTCGCGCTGTTTCACCTGACCAATTACCCGAGGCCGGGCGGGTGGGCCGCGCTGGCGCTGGTGCCGATGGTCCTGCCGCAATTGTGGGCGGGGCTGGTCTTCGGCTTCATCCGGGTGCGGGTGGGCCTGCCCGCCGCGATTGCCGCCCATGGGCTGGGCAATCTCGCGGCGGTGGCTTTGGCGCGGCTTCTTGGCTGAGAAAATTCGCGTGGGCGAATTTTCTGTTCGGCACCGGCCCGGTGCCGAACGATCCGAAACTGTGTTTCGGATCTTCAAACCATCAATCGATGCCGAGCGCGTTCTTGTAGACGTCGAGGATGGCTTCCATCTCGCGGCGGTCGTCGGGCTTCATCTTCCGCAGGCGGACGATCTGGCGCATGATCTTGGCGTCATAGCCGGCGGCCTTGGCTTCGTTGTAGACGTCCTTGATGTCGTCGCCGATGCCCTTCTTTTCCTCTTCGAGGCGCTCGATGCGTTCGATCAGAAGGCGCAGGCGGTCGTCAGCGGCGTCGGCCATGAGAAATCTCCGAAAATGTTCAAAAGGGGTGGCCGCTTGAGGCCGTCAGGCGCGTGCTGATAGCCGCGCGCGCGGATTCGGGCAAAGCGGGGCCTGTGGATAGAATCGCGGCCAGATGCGATCGGCTGCGGTCAGCTGCGCACTTCGGCGTTCTTCTTCAGGCTTTCGTCCATGCGGGCCAGTTGCTCGGGCGTGGCTTCGGTTTGGTAGCGCGCCTTCCACTCGGAGGCGGGAAGCCCGTGGATCACTTCGCGCGCGGTGGCCTTGTCGAGCCCGGCGCCCGCCTCGTTGATCCAGTCGGCGAGGCAATTGCGGCAGAATCCGGCCAGACCCATCAGGTCGATGTTCTGCGCGTCGTGGCGCTGGCGCAGATGGCGGACCAGATGGCGGAAGGCTTGGGCGGCCACGGCATCGGGCAGGGTGTCGAGAGGATCAGGGCTGGGCGCCGGGTAATTCGTATCCATGGTTCAGGTTCCCTTGGGTTTTGCCCCCGCATAGGCCATAGCGAGCCGGGATTGGAAGCCCTCCAAGGGCTCAGAAAAAGGGAGTTGTCGCATCGTGGCCCAGCCCGACAAGCGTGATCGCAAGGTCAAGATCCTCGCCACCGTGGGACCGGCGAGCCGATCCCCCGAAATGCTCGAAAAGCTGTTCCACGCCGGGGCCGATGCCTTCCGCGTCAACATGAGCCATGGCGACCACGCCACCCATGCCGAAACGATCGCCAATATCCGCGCGCTCGAAGCGAAAGTGAAGCGCCCGATTACCGTGCTTTGCGACCTTCAGGGGCCCAAGTTGCGCGTGGGCACGTTCCGGGAAGGGCGCGCGGTGATCCGCCATTCGGGCCATTTCACGCTCGACCGCAATCCCGAACCGGGCGATGAAACCCGCGTCTGCCTGCCCCATCCCGAGCTGTTCGGCATCCTCCAGAAGGGCCAGCGCCTGCTGATCGACGATGGCAAGCTGCGCCTGCGGGTCATCCGGGCCGAGGCCGACTCGATCCTCTGCTCGGCCGAAGTGGGCGGGGTGATCTCTGATCGCAAGGGCGTGAACGTGCCCGATGCGGTCGTGCCGGTGCCCGCGCTGACCGAAAAGGACCGCCGCGACCTGGCCTTTGCCGTCGAGCACATGGCCGACTGGATCGCGCTCTCGTTCGTCCAGCGTCCCGAGGACGTGGCCGAAGCCCGCCGCCTGATGGGCGGGCAGGGCGCGCTGATGGCCAAGATCGAGAAGCCGGCGGCGATTTCGCGCCTCGAAGAGATCATCGAGCTGTCCGACGGCATCATGGTCGCGCGTGGCGACCTTGGTGTCGAACTCAACCCCGAGGAAGTGCCCCCGCTGCAAAAGCGCATCGTGGAAAGCGCGCGCCGTCAGGGCAAGCCGGTGGTCGTGGCCACGCAGATGCTCGAATCGATGATCGAGGCGCCCACGCCCACCCGCGCCGAAGTGTCCGACGTGGCCAATGCGGTCTATGACGGGGCCGACGCGGTCATGCTCTCGGCTGAAACGGCGGCGGGCGCCTGGCCCGAGGAAGCCGTGGCGATCATGAACCGCATCGCCGTGCAGGTCGAAAGCGATCCGGGCTATGGCGCGCGGGTCCACTTCATCGAGACCCTGCCCGACCCTACCACCTCCGACGCGCTGGCCCAGGCCTGTGCCTCGATCGCGCAGACCCTGCCGATTGCCGGGATCATCGTGTTCACGGGCTCCGGATCGACCGCGCGTCGCGTCGCGCGCGAGCGGCCCGGCGTGCCGATGCTGGTGCTCACCCCTTCCGAGCGCACCGCGCGCAAGGTGGGCCTGCTGTGGGGCGCCCATGCCGTGGCCACCAAGGACATCGGCAGCTTCGAGGAAATGATCGCCAAGGGCAAGCGCATGGCCCTGCGCCACGATTTCGGGGTGGCCGGTTCGAAGCTGGTGGCGCTGGCCGGGGTGCCCTTCGGCACGCCGGGGGCGACCAACCTGCTCCATGTGGTGACTTTGGTGGGCGACGAACTCAAGCGCCATCAGGCCGCCGATTAAGGCGCTTTTCCCGATGCCTCGCGCCGGGTGGATCAGCCGTGGTTCACCCGCGCGAGGGTCAGGCCCGAGGTGACCCGCTCGGCGGCAAGGACCTGGTTCTTGCCGTTGGCCTTGGCCAGATAGAGCGAGGCATCGGCATCGGGGATCAGCTCCTCGCCGCGCACGGTGGTTTCGGGCATGGCGGCCACGCCGAGAGAGGCGCTGACCGGGCAGCCATGCATGTCGCTGAGCGCGAGGATGCGCAGGCGGATCTGCTCGGCCTTGGCGGCCGCATCGTCGAGCGGGCAATCGGGCAGGATGGCGATGATTTCCTCGCCGCCATAGCGGCAGACCACATCGGTGGGCCGCAGCGCGCCCATGACTTGCGCCGAGGCGTCGCGCAGCACCGAATCGCCCTTGGCATGGCCATGCTGGTCGTTGAGCGACTTGAAGTTGTCGAGATCGATCATGATCACCGCGGTCGAGCTGCCCGAGCGGTTGGACAGCGCGAGGAAGCGTTCGAGCGTGTCTTCCATGTAGCGGCGGTTGTAGAGCCCGGTCAGCGGATCGCGCAGCGACTGCGTGCGCAACCGGTCGCGCAGGGCGATGTTGGACAGCGCGAGCGACATCGAATCGGCCAGCGCATGGCCCAGATTGCGCACGCCCGCGTTTTCTTCGGCAATGTCCGAGCCATGGCGGGCGCCCTCGCGGGTGAGCACAAGCAGGCCCTGAACCTGCCCTGCGGCCATCATCGGGATTTCCAGCACCGCGTTGTTTCCGGCATGGTGCGCGCAGCACAGGCCACCTTCGATGGGCGCGTTGAGGTGGGCCTTGCCGCGCTTGAGCGCCCAGCAATTGGCCGGGGCGAGCGATTCGGTGATGACATGGCCCCCGCCCAGATCCCAGCTGCGCGCCAGATCGAGCCGGTCGCGCGAATTGTTGAGCACATAGAGCGCCGCGCCATAGCCGGGCAGCAGGCGCCGCGCGGTGACCATCAGCACGGCGCCGGCTTCCTCGTTGGTTTCGGCAGCCTGGAGCATGTCGGTCATGGCGAAGAGTTCGGCGGTGCGCCGCCGCGCCTGCTCGGAATCGGCGCGCATGTGCTGTTCGTGATGGTGCTGGGCGATCAGGATCGAGCGGAACAGCACGAGGCAGGCGACAACCGTGACCTGAAGGAACAGCGCGGCCACCAGCAGCGGATAGCCGACGCCCTCGTAATAGCGGTCGAACAGGTCGTGGAGCGCGACCATGATGATCGAGAGCGCCTGCATGACGACAGCGCCCGCATACATCATCCCGAAGCGCTGGCGCATGCCCGCGCGCGCGGCGATGATCCGTATCCTGCGGATCAGGTAGGGAACCTTCCTTCGGCGCTTGTAGGATACTGGCACAAGTCTCTCGCATTGCCCGTGCCGCCCCCGAAAAGGGAGCGGCCATCGGGGCAAGGCCTTAGACCGGTGGATAGCGCGGCGCGCTGAAAGCCCGCCTCCGCATCAATGCTTAAGCACTTGTGCGGTTAACAGGGCTTTTTACGTTGCGGAGAACGGGTGAGGCCCGGTGCCAGCTCCGGTGCCAGCTTCGGTATCAGCCGCGCGCGCCGAACAGGGCCGAGCCTACGCGGATGTGGGTGGCGCCCAGCTGGATCGCGACCTCGAAATCCTCGCTCATGCCCATCGAGCGTCCTTCGAGGCCATGGTCGGCGGCCAGCTTGTCGAGCAGGGCAAAGAACGGCGCGGCCTCGATTCCTGCCGGCGGCACGCACATCAGGCCCAGCACCGGAAGGTCGGCCTGGCGCGCTTCGCCCAGCAGGGTGGGCAGGTCGGCAATCGCGCAGCCGCCCTTCTGCTCCTCGGCGCCGATGTTGACCTGGACGAACAGGGGCACGCGGCGCCCGGTCTTGTCCATCGCGCGGGCCAGCGCCGTCAGCAGCGAGGGGCGGTCGAGCGAATGGATCACATCGAACAGCCGCACCGCATCCTCGGCCTTGTTCGATTGCAACTGGCCAACCAGATGGAGCGCGATGTCCGGGCATTCCTCGCGCAGGGCGGGCCACTTGGCTTCGGCTTCCTGCACGCGGTTTTCGCCGAACACGCGCTGGCCTTGGGCGATCAGCGGGCGGATGGCGGGGGCCTCGTGGGTCTTGGAGACGGCGACGAGGGTGATCTCCCCGATCTGGCGCTGGGCGATGCGCGCAGCCTGCGCCATGCGCTCGCGCACGTCGGCAAGCGGGGAGAAAGCGGGCGAGGAGGAGGAAAGGATGGGCTCTGGTCCGGTCATGGCGCGGTGCTATAGCGCGGCCATGGCAAAGCGCCACCCTGTCCCGCGCCTGCTGTTGATCAGCGATGCGCGCAACGATGCCTTTCTGGCCCGCGCCCTCGCGCGCCTGCCGCGCGGCGCGCGAGGTCAAGGGGGGGCAAGCGGGCTGGTGTTCCGGCACTATCACCTCGATCCGCCCGCGCGGGCGCGCCGCTTTGCCGCCTTGCGCAAGCTGGCGCGGGCCCATGGCGTGATGCTGATCGCGGCGGGGCCGCCTTGTGGGCGGGGTGCGCAAGGACGCTATGGCGCGCCCGGAACGCTGGCGCGGGTGCCGGG
>DQVI01000234.1 GCA_015661825.1 Novosphingobium capsulatum | reverse complement strand
TCGATCGCGCGCACGACGGTGGCGCGTGCCAGGCGGGCCTTCGCGCAGATCGTGTCGAGCGCCGGATCGCAGCGGCCCGAGGCGAAGTCGACAAAACCGAGCAGCACCTCGAGCACCCAAAGCCCATTGCTGCCCAGCGGCCCCTCGCGCTCGCCCTTCTTCTTGTGATGCGTGTTGTACTCGCGCGCGACCTGCAAAAGCTTGTCGCGCCAGCGCAGGGCATCACCCACGCGCCCGCCGCAGATCGGGCGGAAGATCTGGGCACGCGGATCGTGTTCGTCGTAGCTGTTCCGGCGCGGGGTACGCTCGAAGCGGGTGCCCTCTTGCAGGGCCTTGATGCGCCAGCCGACGAGATCGCCGATGGAGGCCGTCGTCATGCGCGGCAACCATTTTCAGGGTTAGACAAAGGCCTTGGGAAAGCCCGGAATTCCGGCATTCCGGTTTTTTGATTGGACCGATTTAATGTATTGAAGAAAAATGGAAAATCAGGATTAGCCCTGTCCACCACCAGTACTTTTTTCTTCAATGATCGCTGGTGCTTACTCCGGTTTTACGGCTGACTCTGGCGAACTTTTCATGCACGTTCGCCATTGCCTTGTCCGCAAGAGCGCGTTTGGCATCGAAAGAACCTGTGACGGTCACATGGTGCGATGAGGCTCGCAGGCGATTCCGTCGCCGTCTCCGTCCATCTCGGGGCGATAGCCTGGTTCATCGCGGTAGATCGGGGCTGTTCCTGCCGCCCGAGCTTCATTGCATCCCCGCCAATAGTCACCGGCCTGCGGGGGGCGGGCACGCAATATGCCTGCTTTGACAGGCAAGCTATTGTCCTGTGGTTCAATCGGTTCACTGACCTGAAGTGGGCGGGCATGGGGTTTGCCTGCTTTGGCAGACAAGCTGTTATCCAGCGGTTCAATTCGTTCACTGGCTTGAAGTGGGCGGATATGGGGGGCGTCTGCTTTTGCAGGCAGATCATTGGCCGATGACGCAATCCGTTCAGGGCCGCCTTTGCCTATCGAGACGGACCCTAGCCCCACGATAGCCCCGAATATGGCAGCTGCGCCGAGCACCTTGACCGCTGTAGGGACAGGTTCCTGTTCCGGTGGGGGCGGGTTATCGCGGCGTTGACTGCTGGACGAGCCACGATTGGGAAAAGAATTTCGGCGCATCGGGTCTGGATAACGATCCAGGGTTAAAAGCCGGTTTCTTTTGGAGCCAACCCGTTGATGGGCGACTGAAAAAGCCGGTTTTTGTGTTGCGGCGCAAGGGCCCGAAAAGCATCAGGGCATGGGGATCGGGCCTTTGTTGAGACGCTTGCGCAGGAAGAACCGCTTTTGACCGATGGGATGATCGTCCAGAGTGCCGAACACTTCGAAGCCCAGTTTCTCGTAAAAGCCGCGAGCCTGGAATTCATAGGTGTCGAGCCAAAGGCCGATGCAACCGTTGGCGCGTGCGATGTTCTCGGCCTGCGCCATCAGAGCTTTGCCGCAACCTTTCCCGCGTTGATTCTCCGGGACCGCCAGCAGTTCTACGAAAAGCCAATCATAAGCGCATTTCCCCCATAGGCCGCCAATGTGTTCGCCCAGCTTGTCGGTCAACAGGATCGCTACCGGACGGATACGCGGGTCTCCTGCCTGGGCGATGTTATAGGATCGAAGCGGCGCGAGCACGGCATTGCGGTGCGCGTCTGTGGGGTCTTCCGGGATCGTGATCTTGAACGTCATGGAGCGGACATAGCCCGTCTTTGTTTGCCCCAGAAGGCCTTCCTCGGGAACGATTTGTTTTGAGAAGTTGCTGCTACCGGGCCGATGCTGTAGAACGAGCGGGTAATCGGGAGTTTTCGAAATGATCCAGCGTCACCGCTGAAGCGGAAAGACATACACCTGCGGAGTGATCCGCCGACTGGACTCTGTTTTCGAGAACATCATGCGAAGACTGGAAAATAAGACGTGTGTCGTGACTGGCGCGGCACGTGGGATTGGTCGCGCTATTGCAGCCCGCTTCCATGAGGAAGGGGCTATCGTCATCGTCACCGACATAGACGAAGCCGCAGGGGCGGCGACTGCTGCCGAAATTGGATGTCGGTTCGAGCCGCTCGACGTCCGCGAGGAAGGAGACTGGTCGCGTTTGGCCAAGGCCGTCCCGGTGGCCGATGTGGTGGTCAACAATGCGGGCGTAACCGGATTTGAGGCGGGCATGGTGCCTCATGATCCGGAACACGCCAGCCTTGCCGATTGGCGCGAGGTTCATCGGGTCAATCTGGATGGCACGTTTCTCGGCTGCCGCTATGCGATCGGCGCGATGAAAGGGGCAGGGACGGGCTCGATCATCAACATATCGTCGCGATCAGGGCTGGTCGGTATACCCGGTGCGGCGGCCTATGCTTCGTCCAAAGCTGCGATCCGCAACCACAGCAAGACGGTTGCGCTCTACTGCGCGCAACAGGGGTGGACGATACGCTGCAATTCGATCCACCCCGCCGCGATCCTGACGCCAATCTGGGAGCCGATGCTGGGCACTGGTCCGGACCGGGATGCCAAAGCGCGGGCTTTCGTTGCCGACACACCGCTCAAGCGGTTCGGGAGGCCTGATGAAGTCGCGGCGATCGCCGTCACTCTCGCCTCAGACGAAGCAACCTATGTCACCGGCACGGAAGTGGTCATCGACGGTGGCCTGCTGGCCGGCTCGGCCGCTACCCCCGGCTAAACGCATTGGTGGGCGTGGCCAGCCGGCTCCCTTCACCTCACTCTATCGTGATGAGGAGACTGCGGAAGGGGTGCGTATGATCGCAAGCCCCCAACTTGACGCTGCGCCGTGTTGATTTCGAACGGGTTTTGCAAAGGTCAAGGCAGCCACCGAACTCGCAGTATATTTATTGGACGAATCGGTCTATTAAATTTCCATGAGCGATGCCCCAGCCAAACGCCGTGGTCGACCCAAGTCGAAACCCGAGGATGCCGGCGCCCGTCAGGCCCTGATCCGGGCGGGGCTCGAGCATTTGACCGAGAAGGGCTATTCGGCGGTCGGGGTCGACGAGATCCTGCGTAGCGCCGAAGTGCCCAAGGGCAGTTTTTATCATTACTTCAAAAGCAAGGCCGATTTCGGGTCCCAGCTTGTCGAGGCCTACCATACCTTCTTCGTGGGCATGCTAGAGCGCTCGCTATCGAACGCCGACCTTCCCCCGCTCGAACGGCTTCGCGCTTTCACGCTCGAGGCAGAAGCGGGCATGGCGCGTCACGGTTTTCGCAAAGGCTGCCTTGTCGGCAATCTTGGCCAGGAAATGGGGGCCTTGCCCGAGCCGTTCCGCGACCAGCTCGTGGCCGTCCTGACCGACTGGCAGGAGCGGACCCGGCGCTGCCTTGCCGGGGCGCAGAGCGAGGGGGCGCACGCCGGGAGCCACGATCCCGTCCAGCTTTCTGCCTTTTTCTGGATCGGCTGGGAAGGCGCGGTCCTGCGCGCCAAGCTCGAACGCAGCCCCGAGCCGCTGCGCGCCTTTTCCGACCAGTTTTTTCGTTTCGTTACCTCCTGAAAGGACTTCTCATGTTCGATGCAATCCTCATCGCCAAGGATGGCGAGCAACAGGTCGTGCGCCTCGCCCAGGTCGACGAAAGCCAACTTCCGGAAGGTGATGTCGAGGTTGCGGTCGCCTATTCGACGCTCAACTACAAGGATGCCCTGGCCATTACCGGAGCCTCGCCGGTTGTACGCAGCTTCCCCATGGTTCCCGGCATTGATTTTGCCGGGGTCGTTACGGCCAGCACGCATGCGGACTACAAGCCCGGCGACCGCGTGATCCTCAATGGCTGGGGTGTCGGCGAGAAGCACTGGGGCGGGCTGTCGCAGCGCGCGCGTGTCCCTGGTGACTGGCTGGTTCCGCTTCCCGAGGGGATTTCCCTGCGCCAGGCTATGGCCATCGGCACGGCGGGCTATACGGCGATGCTCTGCATCGATGCGCTCGAACGCTACGGCCTGACGCCAGATGCCGGAGAAATCGCGGTCAGCGGCGCGGCCGGCGGTGTCGGCAGCATTGCGACCATCCTCTTGGCGGCGCGCGGCTATTCGGTCGCGGCAATCACGGGCAGGCCGACGGAAGCCGATTATCTGCGCGAGCTTGGTGCTGCGACGATCGTCGATCGTAGCGAACTGTCCGGAAAGGTCCGTCCGCTGGCGAAAGAGCGCTGGGCAGGCGCAATCGATGTTGCTGGCAGCACGATTCTTGCCAACCTGCTCGCCTCGATCCGCTATGGCGGCGCTGTGGCGGCGTGCGGTCTGGCGGCTGGCATGGATCTTCCCGCAACTGTCGCGCCCTTCATTCTTCGCGGGGTTTCGCTCCTGGGCGTCGACAGTGTGATGGCGCCGCGGTCGAAACGTCTGGCGGCTTGGGCCGGGCTGGCCCGCGACCTCGACATGGACCGCCTGGCGAAGATGACGAACGAGATCGCGCTTGCCGATGTGATCGGGACTGCACCTGACTTCCTTGCCGGTAAAGTCCGGGGCCGTATCGTGGTTCCGGTTGCGCCGGATCTGGACTGAACTCACATTTTTGCACAGTCTGCTCGTGCCTGCCTGCTCGCGTGCGGCCAGCAACAGCTTTATGTTCTGGCCGCAAAGCGTTTCAGGAATTCGGCGCTGGCCAGATAGACGGCGGTCACTGCGCCAATCGCGGCGAGAACGACAAGGCCGGGTTGGCCGAAGGCGAACCATCGCCCGGCGATCGTGAAGGGCACGGCCAGCGCGATGGCCAGGGCAAAGAACGCGGACAGCAGCAGGCGGCGGTCGGGCGGTGATTGCCAGGGAAGGCCGCGAGTGCGGATCACGAAGACGACCAGGATTTGCGTCGCGATCGATTCGAGGAACCAGGCCGTGCGGAACTCCGGCGCGGCGAGATGGAAACCCGCGAGGAGAATGAGGAAGGTCAGCCCGTCGAAGACCGAAGACAGCGGCCCCATGACGCCTGCATATCGGACGATGCTGCGCATGTTCCAGCGCTGCGGACGGGCGAGATCGGCGGTATCGATCGTGTCGAACGGGATGCCGATCTCCGAAAGGTCGTACAGGAGGTTGTTGAGAAGAATCTGTGTGGCGAGCAGGGGCAGGAACGGCAGGAAGAGCGAGGCCGCCGCCATCGACAGCATGTTGCCGAAGTTCGAACTCGATCCCATGCGGACATATTTGAGGACATTCGCGAAGGTCCGGCGCCCTTCCTCGACGCCATCGGCAACGACATTGAGATCGGCCGCAAGCAGGATCATATCCGCTGCAGCCCGCGCCACGCCGGTGGCGCCATCGACGGACAGGCCGATGTCGGCGACCCGGATGCCGGGCGCGTCGTTGACGCCGTCACCCAGGAAACCCACAGTTTCGCCCCTCGCCTGAAGGGCGCGCACCACGCGCACTTTTTGGTCCGGTGTCAGCCGACCGTAAAGATCCACGTCCTGGACCCTCGCCCGGAATGCATCTTCGCTCAGTTTCGCCAATTCCGGTCCGGCCAGAACGTCCTTGCTGGTCAGTCCCACCAGCCCGGCGACGCGGGCGACGACCAGCGGATCGTCGCCGGAGAGGACCTTCACCCGCACGCCAGCGGCAGCCAGGCGCTTGAGCGCGTCGCATGCCGTTTCCTTGGGAGGATCAGCGAACGTGCAAAAGCCTTCAAGGATCAGGCCGCTCTCATCGCCTGGCTGGAGCGCGTCGCCAGCGATGGTGCAGGTCTTCGATGCAACGGCGATGGCACGGAGCCCTTGCGCGGCGAGCTGCTTCAGCTCGGCGGTGATGGCCGACCGCGCCGCTTCGTCCAGCACGGGCGTGGCCTGACCTTCTCGCCTGCGGTCGCAGACGTCAAGGATCGCCTCGGGTGCGCCCTTGCAGATGAGCAGGCGTTCATCGCCGCGTTTGGCCAGCACGGAGCCGCGCCTCCGCTCATAGCTGAAACCGATCCGCCCTTCGGCGGTCCAGCCATCGGCGGCACCAGGCGCCGCTGTCGACAAGGCGGCGTCCATTGCCCCCCGATCTCCTGCCAATGCGGCGCAGACGCCCGCGAGTTCGGCGACGCGCGGATCATTCTGGCCCTTGGCATCGAGGCTGCCGGCCAGGACGATCTCGGCCGAGGTCAGCGTGCCGGTCTTGTCGGTGCACAGGACGGTCATGGCGCCCAGGTCGTGGATCGAGGCCAGACGCTTGACGATGACCTTGCGTCTGGCCATCCGCACCGCACCCCGCGACAGGGTCACGGTCGTGATCATCGGCAACAGTTCGGGCGTCAGGCCGACAGCAAGCGCCACGGCGAACATCAGCGACTGGATCAGCGGACGACCGAACAGCAGGTTTACGGTGAGCACCGCAGCCGAGAGGACGCCGGCGGCGCGGGCGACGACGAAACCGAGCGCGCGCAGATCACGCTGGAACGGCGATGGGGAAGCATCTTCCGCCAGCAGCGAGGCAACCGCACCGAACACCGTGTTGCGACCGGTGGCGACCGCGAGAGCCGTGGCTTCGCCGGTTTGGGCGACAGAGCCCCTGAAGAGGGCATTGGTCGCATCAGCGGCGGAGAGGGACGCCACGATGCCCCGGCGCTTCTCGACCGGATAGGGTTCGCCCGTCATCGCCGCTTCGTTGACGGTGAAGCTGGAGGCCTCGATGACCAGCGCATCGGCTGGAATGACGTCGCCGGTGCGGACGCGGAACACTTCGCCCGGCACGATGTCGGTCGCCGGGACGGTCTGAAACTTGCCCTCGCGCAGCACTTCGGCCGACAAGGCGACCGATTGCTTGAGAGCTTCTGCCGCCTTCGCGGCGCGGCCCTCCTGCACGGCATCGAGACCGACTGAGACGACAATGATCACGATGATGATGGCCGCGCTGGCGGCGTCTCCGGTCGCAGCCGATATGCCGGCCGCAAACAGCAGGACAAGGGTCAGCGGTTCGAGGAAACGGCGCCCGACGGCTCTCACGAGGGAGGCATGACGCGGCACGGCATCAACATTGTGTCCGCAGGATTCCAGGCGCGCGCGCGCCTCGTCGGCGCCAAGCCCCTGATCGCTCGACTTCAACGCGGCAAAAGTCGCATCGAGCGGCTCTGTCCAGAATGGCGGCAGGCCGGTTGCCGTTTCGCGCTGCGCTTCTGCCATCCTCACGTCTCCGATCACGTCCGCCCGCCCGGGCGTTACTCGACGTGTTTTCTATTGATCAACTCTGTTGACGTTCCCGGAGCATTTATCTCAGAGTCTGATCCGAAATGAAAGTTTTATATCAGGTATTTAGACCCTGATCATGCTTCAGGGGGCTGTCGGGCCTTCACATTGCCCATCACATTACAATGTGAGAGGCAGCGCGTTTCCACGCACCTCGCGGCATGTCTGAAAACGCCGCCGATCCGTTCGACGGTGGCGTCTGGCGCGTTCGGTGCTGCTTTCAGGATGCCGGTTGGTCCACCTCTGTCGACGCATGCCAGGGCGGCCTTGGGGCCCCGCGCAGAAGTGCTTTGAAGGTTTCCGCCCGATTCTGTAACGAGCACCTCCAATCGCCTCGCGCTCGGCTTTTATGGCCAGCAACCCGTATGAAGCCCGATCGTCAGGATCTTGAATTGCAATGAATTATCGCCATTCCTTCCATGCTGGCAATAGCGCCGATGTCGTCAAGCACAGTCTGCTGATCGCCCTCGTGCGGGCCTTGCAGCTCAAACAGGGCGCGCTGACCCTGATCGACACCCATTCGGGCTGCGGGATGTACGACCTTGAGGGCGAGCAGGCCCAGCGCACCGGCGAGTCCACGCAGGGCGTGCTGCGCGCCTTTGCCGACCCGAACCCCTTGCTGGACGACTACCGCGCTGCCGTACAGGCGGTGAATGTCGGGCCCGAGCCGCGCCTCTATCCCGGCTCGCCGCGGTTTCTGGCGCAGCTTCTGCGCCCGCAGGATTGTCTGATCCTGAACGAAAAACATCCCGAGGACGCCTATGCCCTGCGCGGCGCGATGCGCGGCACACCGGCTGCCGTGCATGAGCGCGATGCCTACGAGCTCTGGCTGGCGATGGTGCCGCCGCGCACCCCGCGCGGGGTGGTGGTAGTCGACCCGCCCTATGAGCAGACGGATGAGCGCGCACGGATCACGACCACTCTCGCCGCCGCTTACCGCAAATGGGCGCATGGCGTGACGGTGATCTGGTATCCGTTGAAAGATCGCGCCACGCATGTGCGGTGGAAGGAGCAGTTGCGCCAGCTCGGCATCCCGAAGTTTCTGACGGTGGAGCACTGGTTGTACGACAGCGACCAGCCCGGCATCTATAACGGCGCGGGCCTCTATATCATCAATCCACCCTATGCCTTCACGCAGGCGCTACCGCCCCTGCTCGAAGCCCTGCGCGCCGCGCTGGCGCCTGAGGGACATAGGGGCGAGATCGCAGCGGGTTGGGTGCGCGATTGAATTGGACGCGCGTCGTCCCTTTCCCCCAAAGGAAGGGATTGCCGCTGCGGGGGGCATGGATGGCCCGGTTGCGCCGGGCCGTGCTGTTCATCAGAGCCCGACCCAAAAGTCGGGCGGCGGAGGTTTGGCGAGGGATTTTGGGTCACCACAAGGAGGCTGAGAGCCCAGCGATGCTGGAAGCATCG
>DQVI01000163.1 GCA_015661825.1 Novosphingobium capsulatum | reverse complement strand
TTCCCGGCGGAGTGACCCTGCCCCGACAAACCTCCCACGCCCATGCGTCCCGTGAAACGCGCCTGATCGCAACCGGATTGCTGCTGGCCATGGCCGGCCTGTTCCTCCTCGCCCGGACCATGATCCAGACGGGGGGAGGGATCGGGGGATGGATGGGCTGGGGCTATCTGCGCGCCTTTGCCGAGGCCGCGATGGTGGGCGGGCTGGCCGACTGGTTTGCCGTCACCGCGCTGTTCCGTCGCCCGCTCGGCCTGCCGATCCCGCACACCGCGATCATCCCGGAGAACAAGGACCGCATCGCCGATGCGCTGGCCGGGTTCCTCCAGTCCAATTTCCTCACCCCGCAAGTGGTCGCCCGGCGCATGGCCGGGCTCGACGTGGCGGGGCTGGCGGGCAGCTTCCTGACCGCCCCGCGCGGGGGGCCACGGGGCGGACAGAGCCGCATCGCCGCAGGGGCAGCCAGCCTGATCGGCGACGTGCTCGAATCGCTCGACCGCGAGAAGCTGGGCGGCATGGCCAAGCAGGCCCTGCGCCAGCAGATCACGCGGATCGACCTGGCCCCGCTGCTGGGCCGCATGCTCCACGCGATGATCGCCGACGGACGCCACCTGCCCCTGATCGAGGCCCTGCTGGTCAAGACCGCGCAGACCCTCGAAGCCAATGAAGGCCTGCTGCGCACGATGATCCACGAGCGCGCCAACGCCCTCGTGCGGTGGATCAAGCTCGACGAGCGACTCGCCAACACGATCCTCGACGGGATCTACAAGCTTCTGGCCGAAGCCGTGGTCGATCCGGCCCACCCGCTGCGGGTGAAGATCGCCGAGGGACTGGAAACGCTCGCCCACGATCTGGTCGAAAATCCGGCCATGCGCGCCCGGATCGACGCGATGAAGGCCGAGGCGCTGGCCAATCCGGCCTTTGCCGACTGGCTCGAAGCCCTGTGGGAACGTCTGCGCACGGGCCTGCTGCGCGCGGTGCGCAGCCCCGGCGGCACGCTTGGCGGGCAACTGGGCATGGGGCTGGCCGAAGCCATGACCGATCTGGGCCGCGCCCTTCAGGACGACGCGCGCCTGCGCCTGCTGATCAACCGCTTTTCCCGCCGCACCATGGTCGGCATCGCCAGCCGCTATGGCGGGCAGATCGTGCGGCTGGTCTCCGAAACGATCCGCCGCTGGGACGCCCAAACCGTCACCAACCGCATCGAAAGCGCGGTGGGCCGCGACCTTCAGTTCATCCGCATCAACGGCACGCTGGTGGGCGGGCTGGTCGGCCTCGTGCTCCACACGCTCGACCAGCTTCTCTGACCGGCCTTCAGGCGCCTTCTTGTGGGAGCGGGCGCAATACTTTCGAGACCAGCGCCTGCGACACCCCCAGAACCCGCGCGATCCCGACCTGGGTCAACCCCTTGGCGCGCAACTCGTGGATCATCGCATTGCGGTTTTCGCGCCGGGAAGATGGCCCGTTCAGGCTGCTGGCTGCGGCGAGGGCCGGGCCGATCAGTTCGCGCGTGGAAACCCGGCCATCATGGGCCGTCACGCGCAGGCGGGCGAGACCCAGCCCCTTGTCGATGGCCAGTTCAAAACGGGCAATCGCGGGATCGGCCAGCATGGCCTCGCACAGGCCGCGCACCTCGTCTTCCAGACTGGCGCTCTCGCCTTTCGCGGCATTCTTGCGCTTCTTGCCCATGGCGCCCCCCTTTGCGCGATCCGGCCAGCCGATCCGCAAGCGATGAATTATGGAATATTCGTCATATCACGAATTCTTCGTCACTCCAGTCGCCCGGCGCGATGGCCATGCTCAGGCGCGCGCGCGTGCCCGGCAGCGCCGCCCCCGGTCGCATCGGCTCATACCCCAGTTCGGCCCCGCGCGAACGGGTGAGCGCACCGATCAGCCGCGTGCCCAGCCCCGTGCCGCGCACGCTGCCATCATCGGGCATCCCCTGCCCGGTGTCTTCGACCGTCAATTCCAGCCGCATGCCCGCCGCCGGATCCTCGCCCGGCATGAGCCGCAGCGAAAGCCACACATCACCTTCGCCATCAGCGGGATAGGCATATTTGCAGGCATTGCCGACCAGTTCATTGGCAACCAGCCCGATGGTCACCGCCAGATCGGTCCGCAAGCGCAGCGGGTCGGCCACGACATGGACCCGGCGCGCGCGCTGCGTGGTCCAGGCCTCGCCCATGTCCTGCGCCAGAGCGGCCAGATAGTCGTCGATGGCGACGAATTCGACATCGTTGCTGGTATAGAGGCGCCGGTTGACCTGCGCGATCGTGCCGATGCGCTGGTGCGCCCGCTGCAAGGCCTCGCGCGCGGCATCGCTCTCGACACTGCGCGCCTGCATCGAAACAAAGGCCATGACCATCTGGAGGTTGTTCGCCACGCGGTGGTTGACCTCGTGCAGCAGCGCTTCGAGCCGGGCATTGCTGGCGCGCAGATCATCCTGCGCCTTGTCGCGCGCGCGGCGCAGGGCGGATGCTTCGAGCACTTGCGCGAAACTCTGCGCGAGGAGATCGAAGAAATCGTCGCCCACCGCCTTGACCACATAGTCCTGCGCGCCGGCCTTGAGCGCGGCAACCGCAATGCGGCTTTCCTCCGAGCCGGTGACATAGACCACCGGCGGACAATCGGGCAGCCCGCGCAGCGCCTCAAGCGTCGAAAGCCCGTCGCGCCCCGGCATGTAGTGATCGACCGCGACCAGATCGAAGCCGCCCCCCGCCGTCAGCGCCAGCCCCTCGTCGCCATCGGCGGCAGTGGTGACGGCATAGCCCTTGCGGGACAGCACGCGGGCGACGAGGCGCCGGAGCCCCTCGTCGTCGTCGATATAGAGAATGCGGGGTTGGTGCTGGTTCAAGCCCCCTCCGCGTCCGGGATCTGGATGACCGAGAGAAACAGCCCCAGCTGGCGGATCGCGTCGGCAAAGCTTTCGTAGTTCACCGGCTTGGTGATGTAGACATTGCAGCCCAGATCGTAGCAGCGCTGGATTTCCACCTTGTCGTCGGTGGTGGTGAGCACGACGACCGGGGTCCGCCGCAGCGCGCCTTGCGCCCCCTTGATCCGCGCGAGGATGTCGATCCCGCTCATGTCGGGCAGGTTGAGATCGAGCAGGACCAGCGCCGGGCCGTTGTGGGTGGGCCCTTCGGCCCCGTCGAGCAGGAACGCGAGCGCCGAAGTGCCATCGACGAAGTGATGGATCTGGTTGGAAATACCGGCCCGGCGGATGTTCTTCTCGATCAGGCGGGCATGGCCTTCATCGTCCTCGATCATCACGATATTGACGGGACGCTGCTTATCCATTGGCTTCGACGCCTTTCCATTCCAGAGGCAGATTGACCCGGAACGTGGCCCCCTGCCCCAGTTCCGAAACCACTTCGATCAATCCCCCAAGGCGATAGGCAAGCGCACGGACATGCGCAAGACCGATGCCCTCACCCGGTTGGTCCTGAACGCCCGAGCGGCGAAACAGGTCGAAGATGCGTTCATGATCCTTGGCCGCAATGCCGCGCCCGTTGTCGATCACCTCGATGATCGCGCGGCCCCGCCGGGCCTCCCCGCGCACGGTGATCTGGCCGGGCCGTCCGGGCATCAGGTACTTGAGCGCGTTTTCCATGAGGTTGGAGAGAATCTGTTCGAGCGCCATGCGGTCGCTCACCATCACCGGCAGGCTCTCGATGGTCAGCGTGGTGCCGGTCTCGGTCAGGCGGTGCTGCATCGTCTCGCCAATGCCGCGCACGAGCGCCCCCAGTTCGATCCGCTCGGGCGCCAGAGTGCGCCGCCCCTCGCGCGAGAGGCGCAGGATCGCATTGATCAGGCGGTCCATCTTCTGGGTCGAACTGCGAATGAAACCGATGGCCTCGGGCAGGTCCTCGTCGATCGCGCAGCGCACTTCCTCGCGCGAGGGCGCAGGCATGGAAGGGGGCATGGAAGCGGGCGGCAGGTCCGCCCCATCCGGGTTCGAGGCATGGAGCGCGCGGGCCAGAACCTGCGTGGCGGCTTCCAGTTCGGCGGTGAAGCCCATCACGTTGACCAGCGGACAGCGCAAGTCGTGGCTGACGATATAGGCAAAGCGCTGGATCTCGGCATTGGCGCGCTGCAATTCGACCGTGCGCGAATCGACCAGCCGCTCCAGATCGGCATTGAGCACGCCCAGTTCGATCCGCGAGGCGCGCAAGTCGCGCAGCGTGCGCCGAACCAGCCCGATCGTCACGATCGCCACCAGCGCGATCAGCACGCCGGTGATCGTGACGACCAGATTGAAGCTGCGCAGGCTGCGGCTCTGGCGGCCCTCACGGTCGCGCAGGAGGCCATGCTCCTCGTCGAGCATCGCATCAGCCAGACGGCGCATCTCGCGGATGCGCAAGACCGAAGGATCGTGGAAGAAATCCTGTACCCGAAGCGGCCCCGCCTGCAAGCCTCTCTGGCGTTCAGCGGCCTGAGAGGCGGCATAGTCTGCCAGCAACGTCCGCATCCGGGCCACGTTGGCCACCTGATCGGGGTTGTCGACCGTCAACGCGCCGAGCATGCCCAGATCGGCCTCGGCCCCGGCACGGGCCTTGTCGACCATGCCATCGAACTTGGGATCGCCACTGATCAGGCCACCGCGCCGGGCAGTTTCCATGCGCTCCGCCTTGCTGGCAAAGGCGCCGATGCGGGCCTGCACTTCGAGCGTATGGGCCACCCAGCGCTCGTTGTCGGTATTGCTCCGCTGAATCCACAGCGCCATGCCCACCGCCACAAGCAGCGCCAGAAAGCCGACACCCAGCAGCCAGAGAATGATACGGTTGACCCGGGCGTCGCGGCCCAGCGAGGCCAGATTCGTCGATTGCATCGCTTCCCTTCCAGCCCGCTTGCGCGCCTCAATGCTGCGGTGGCGCGAAAGTTCCCGTCACGCGTCCCCAAGTAACGCAAAAACCGAGTGACGCAAAAAAGGCGCCTCCCGCAAGCCCATAAGGGAGCGGAAAGGCGCCTTTTTGCAACCGCGACCGGGGACGATCCCCGATCCCGGCCTCTTTATCGACGGTCAGACGACGCGACGAACCTTGTTGCGGTGCTGACCGGTCGTGGTGTTGCCGCGCGGGCGGAACCGGCGCTTGGCCGCGCCTTCGGCCCCTGCGTCATGACGGCCGCCGTCATGACGCGGGCCTTCCTGACGGGCCCCCTCATGACGCGCACCTTCCTGACGGGCACCTTCGTGACGGGGGGCATCCACACGGCGGCCTCCACCGTTACGGACGCCCTCGCTGCGCGGCCCTTCGTTGCGGCCCCCATCGCGACGCGCACCACCTTCACCGCGACCGGCATCACGACGCCCGCCATCACTGCGACCGCCATCACGGCGGCCCGCATCGCTGCGGCCCCCGTCGCGGCGACCGGCATCACGGCGACCATGGCCCTGTTCGCGGCGGCCCTCGTTTTCCTCGCCCGCCGGGCGACGGACCGGCGCGGGCAGACGCGCGGCTTCGGCCAGGAAGTTCTCGGGCAGCGGCATGACTTCGGGCTTGACCTTGGTCAGGCGTTCGATGTCGCGCAGGTAGGGCTTTTCATCGGGCGCACAGAAGCTGATCGCCACGCCATCGGCCCCGGCGCGCGCGGTGCGGCCAATGCGGTGGACGTACTGTTCGGGCACGTTGGGCAGTTCGAAGTTGAACACATGGCTCACCCCCGAAACGTCGATGCCGCGCGCGGCGATGTCGGTGGCGACCAGAATCGGGCACGAGCCCTGGCGGAAGGCTTCAAGCGCGGCGGTGCGCTGGGCCTGGCTCTTGTTGCCGTGGATCGCGCGGGCGTCGATGCCCGCCGCCCCCAGATTGCGGGCCACGCGGTCGGCGCCGTGCTTGGTACGGGTAAAGACGATGCCGCGATCGAGTTCCTTGCTCGCCAGCATGCGACGCACGGTCAGCGAAAGCAGCGCCTGCTTTTCGGGCTGGTTGAGGAAGCTCACATACTGTTCGACGCGCTCGGCCGTGGTCGACTGCGGCGCAACCTCGACACGGACCGGGTTCTTGATGAACTGCTTGCCCAGATCCTCGATCGACTTGGGCATGGTGGCCGAGAAGAACAGGCTCTGGCGCTTGGCGGGCAGCAGGTTGGCCACGCGCTTGAGCGCATGGATGAAGCCCAGGTCCATCATCTGGTCGGCTTCGTCGAGCACGAAGATCTCGGTGCGACCAATGGTCAGCGCGCGGCTGTCGATGAGGTCGAGCAGGCGGCCGGGGGTGGCCACGAGCACGTCGACGCCGGGCACCAGACGGCGGGCCTGCTTGCCGATGGGAATGCCGCCGAACACGCAATCGACCGAAAGCTTCAGGTTCTTGGCATAGCCCTTCATGTTCTCGGCGATCTGCGCGGCGAGTTCACGGGTGGGCGAGAGCACCAGCATGCGGCACGAGGCCGGCTTGCGGGGCTGCGGATCGGCCGCCAGGCGGTGGAGCGAGGGCAGCGCGAAGGCAGCGGTCTTGCCGGTGCCGGTCTGCGCGATGCCGAGGAGATCGCGCCCTTCGAGCAGCGCGGGAATCGACTGGCGCTGGATCGGGGTGGGATCGGTATAGCCCTTGGTTTCGAGCGCACGAAGAATGGGCTCGGCAAGGCCAAGGTCGGAAAAATAGGACATGAAATTCCAATGCTTTCAAGTGCCTCCCGGAACGTTGCAGCCAAACATGGCCTGCAAACCGGGGCGCGGGTCGAACGTGCGACCCCTTGCGTGAATAGGGAGGCGGGTGGGGCACGATGCGCTTGGCCGGGGCGGATCAGGCCATGCAACTCGGCCGATCTCACGCTTGCCCGGGCCTCTGGCACCGACCGCACTTGGCAGCCGGGACATCGCACCTGCTCAGAGGCATATAGACCAAAACCGCCTGTTGCGCAAGGTTCTTGGGGAAAACCCCTCGCGTGCCCTCCTTCCGGCCCCCGTCCGGCCCGCACAAAGCACCTTGCCAGCACCGCCCCTCGCGCTTATCGGCCCATTCACGTCACTTGGGGAGTAGCCGCCGCGCATCACGCGGTGCCCAGCGTCAACATACTTGGCCGAGAGGCCATGGCGCGGGAAGCGGCGCACCGGACAGGCCTTCACAGGGCCAGACCGGGCGCCACGGGCGAGACCAATGGCAGCTTCGCGATTCGCTCGGCCGGGCGGGATGGCGCAGTTGTCGTTTGTCTCGATGGTTCGCCCGGCCCCGGATTTCATGCTCATGGCGCCTCTTCTCGAAGCCTTTTCCACCTCCACCGCCGTCGTCGCCCTCGCCGAGATCGGCGACAAGACCCAGTTGCTGGCCATCGTGCTGGCCACGCGCTTCAAGCGCCCCCTGCCGATCGTGGCGGGCATTCTGGTGGCCACGATCGTCAACCATTTCCTCGCCGCCCTCGTCGGCGTGGTCGCCGCCGACCTGCTCGACGGGCAATGGTTCCACTATGCCGTGGCAGCCGGGTTCATCGCGATGGGCCTGTGGACGCTCGTTCCCGACACGCTCGACGACGAGGACGACACCAAGAGCCCGGCCCGCTTCGGCGCGTTCCTGACCACGGTGGTAGCCTTCTTCCTCGTCGAGATGGGCGACAAGACGCAGGTCGCCACGATCGCGCTGGGCGCGCGCTTCCACGATGCGGTCGCGGTCACCTGTGGCACCACGCTGGGCATGATGATCGCTAATGTGCCCGCCGTGTTCCTCGGCAATGCGCTGATCGCGCGGGTGCCGATGGTGGCCGTGCGCATGGTTGCGGCGGCGCTGTTCCTGGGCATCGGCGTCTGGCTGCTCGCGCAGACCGCCGGTCTGGTCTGACAGGAGGCCCTGCTTCCGGAAATCACCCGGAAGCAGGGCCTCCCCCTTATTACTGGCCCGTTATTACTGGCCTGCGGGCTTGCCACCCTTGGCAGGCGCGGGTTCGGCATCGCGTTCGCGGGCCAGACGCGCGTCGTATTCCTTTTCGAGCTGTTCGACGCGGGCCTGTTCGTCGGCGGCATCCTTGTCGATGGTCTGGAGGCGACGTTCGCGCTCCTGCTCGATCAGCTTGCCGAACTGCACGTCGCCGCTCTGCTTCTTTTCGGCGTAGGCATCGTGGATCAGGCGCGTGGTGCAGCCCGAAGCCCCGCCCGAGCCGACCGGCGAGCACGAATTGATGCCCGCAGCGCCGACCGTCTCATAGGCCCGCACGCGGTCGGTCCAGGTCTGGTTGCGCGGATCGTTGGGATTGTCGCGCAGGGCGGTGGGGATGCGATAGCGTTCGGCTTCGTCCTTGCGGGCGCAAACCGTGATCTCGCCAGCGGTCGAAGCCGGGCAGGGATCGTCGCCATAGACGATCAGCTGGTTGACCTTCTCGCCGTTATCGACCGGGCCATC
>DQVI01000203.1 GCA_015661825.1 Novosphingobium capsulatum | reverse complement strand
CCCAGCTGATCGAGATTGCTGCCCGTGGCATAGGCCAGCATCACCTGCCGCGCCCGCTCGTTGAACTGCTGGCGCACCAGCATCTCGCGATAGGCCACCACCTCCAGCACCTTGACCGCCGGATCACTGGTCACCGTCGCGTCAAACGCGGGCAGTTCGGCCACCAGCTGATCGACAATCGCGGCCCGGATCGCCTCATAGGAAAGCTGCTCGACCACCATGGGCGGTGGCAGGCGGGAAAGATCAAGGGCAGTGGTGCTGTCGGCCATGCCAAGGGCATGGCCGACCAATGCGTTCAGGGGGAGGCTTCGGCATGGTAGAGCGGCTTGCTACGGGATGAGCAGGCTGAATCTGATATGCAGCCATCGTTCGTAGATACGATGGCAAAAGTTGGCTTGTGATAAAAGCGGATAATCAGAGGTCAAAGGGGTCGCGTTCTCGGAGACCCAACCACATCTCCACATGCCTCAGCAATATCCTTAGGGCCTCCTCATGGCCAGGAAACGCGCTCGGATCAATTGCATCGCATCTAGCCTTCGCAACCTCGATTTCGATGAAATCCTCGACCGTTTTTCGCTGGAAGGTGTTGTGCGGCGTGGAAACCCGGTCGCCCCATGAGCTGCTGGTGCCTCGGCTCATCATGCGGCTGGCTAAGGTGGCAAAACCCTCATCGGTTTTAATTGCCTCTGCAACCCATTTCCGTGGCTCGTCCTCTGAACCGTATTGGCGCCATCGGTAGAGCAGCGACATAAGGTCAAGCTCGGACAACATCACCGACACTTCTGCTGCACGTTCACGAATCTGCTTCAGCCACTCGAATTTCATCGCTTCAACCGTAATGAGGTCGAGCGCGGGATCGAAGGGCGCTCGATCTTCGTCCGTGCGATCCGCCGGATCATTGAGGTGTATAAGCGTTGCAGCGACGGAAAGCGCCCCCGTCTTACGCAGGGCCTCCAGCATCAAAGCACCCCGTACATCCTCGGGAATACGCTTGAGATACCAACTCGTCGCGCGCCATGCTGAGATCCAGGGCGAGCTGAATGGGGCAACGCCGCGCTCACCAGCAAGGCCCTGCGCGATATCAAGCATCGCGGGTAGAAGAATCCTCGCATTCTCACCAGGAAGCCGCTCTACAGATTCGTCGAGACGCGAGACGAGCGAAGTGGTCAGGTCGTTTGCCTTAATCCCGGCGATCACCGCGGCGAGGGCCGCCTCATCCGACGTCGCCTCCAAGAAGGCGACGAAGTCTCGTTCGGACATCTCGCCAACAGCCGTCTGAAGCTCGAAGTACCGCGGAAAGTAGCGCGACGAGCACACGCGTTTCTCGGTTAGCCACCGTTTATGGAAGCTATCGCCATAGCTGGTGCCGCCGAGCGCCCATTCTAATGTAGGGAATAGGCTCTTCAGAGCGTCGCTTACCAACTCGCGACGCTCTGTCGATGCAACCTCCAGTAGACGCTCCGCAGCCGCCTTGTCCGTGTCGCTGCGGCCATGGCCTCGGAGGCGACCTTCCTGCAAGACAAGCGTTCGTTCCCGAAACAGTGCCGCATGCAGATCGGGTTCGAAGACCCTCAGAGTCTCCAGCTGCAGGAAGTCGACGAGGTTGACCTCGAACACGTTGCCTGACGCGTGCAACGGCATGTGAACCGCGATGGAGGAAATGAGGCGCCTAGCGTCGCGCATGCTGCGGAGGAAGGGTTGGATGCATCCGATGAAAGCGTTGCCCCAGCGCTGCTGCGAAAAGCCATTGGCCTCGGTCGCGTAGGGCCCTGCTAGCGCGGAGAGATCCTCTCCGAACGTCTGGTGGACGATTGACACGGGAACCGCCGGTAGGTCGAAGTTGGCCTGTACGATTTTCTCCAGGAAAGCACGACCGTCACCGTTTGCCACCGGATCAAGCGCATTTTCCACGATGCTGGGCTGGAACAGAAGCACGAAGACGATATTCGGAAGGTTCGCATTCGCCTTAACTTGGCGGAGCAGAATCCTTATGTGTTCCGGTTCGAGGCGGTCGATGTCGTCGACGAAGACCACGAGCGGCCTGCCAAGTTCGCGCAAGCGGGCCTCCAGCGATGCGCGCACCTTATCGAGGGGCTCGGCGCTTCGGTCCCTTCCGAAGTGCGCCATAACTCGCGCGGCCAACGATGCCCCGACGGAGAGCGCTGCCAGTGCAGTTGCTACTTTCGCCGCCGTCGGCAAATCGAAGCCGATTGCCGTCGAGATGGCGATGACGGACACGTTGGTCAGAATAGTCGAGATGAGCTGGGAGGATCCGCCAGCCTCCTTGAGCGGCGCGCTCGTGCCGATGAGAATTGCTCCGTAGCGACGCAGAGCTTCGGCGCGATCCAGCGCCGCCTTGGAGTGTTCCCCGCCGAGCCGATTGGCGATCTGACCAAATAGCGCGCGGGTAATAGCGTCACCGTCGCCCCACTGCCAAGGATTGAAGTCGAGCCAATCCGCGCCGTCTTTCCGAGCATCCAGCCTCTCGGTGATCAGGTTCTTAAGCGAGGATTTGCCGAAGCCCCAGCCCCCGCGGATAGCGAAGACCCTACCCTCCTGCAGGCTGAGTTCGGACAGCACCGCAGCTATGTGACCAGCAAAGTCTGTCCGGCGCAGCCGGTCCTGTTCCGCTGTGCGGATTGGCGCCTCCGCGCCGATACCGCTGTCGAGTGGTCGGGACCGCGTTGTCTTAGCGCGCGTTTTAGCTGCCCTTCTCGCGCTCCACTCAAACAAACGGGAAAAAGGCGTCTTCATCGTGTGCCCCATCCGAATATCAACCGGCCCATCAATCCTCCATGCGAACAAGGCGTACCATGCTGTATGGTGTTGCTGATCATATGCTTCAATCAGTTTGATCAGCAGCTTGTGTCGAGGCCGAACGTTTTTCGGCGCTGACCTAACCGTTATACTCAGGTGGATTCGGCACCCAGTATCATTCCGGTTCGATCATCTCGGCGATGATGTCGAGGGCGAGGTCTTCGTCTTCGCGGGAGAAGCCGAGGAGGCGGCGTTCGGGATAGCGGGCGCGGATGCGTTGGCCGTTGCGCAGACGGCCTACGGTGACGGTTTCGCCGAACTGGCTGACGGCGGCCATGCGGGCGGTGATCGGGGAGGCGGGGGAGAGTTCGACGCCGGTTTCGTCGGCGTCGATGCGCCAGTGCTTGGCATAGCGCAGGCCCTGGAACATCTTGCCCCCCGCCCTTGCGCGCAGACGGCCCTGGCGGTCGTAGCGGGGCTTGCGCGGGGCGAAGGGGGTGCCGTCGGGATCGACGTTGGCGGCGATGCGCTTGAGGTTGGAGCGGCGCAGCGCCTGGCCGAGTTTGAGCGCGGCGCTGCGGCGTTCGGGCGCGGACAGGCCCTGAAGGATCTGGCCCAGCCATTCGTCCAGACGGGTGAGGTCGTCGTCAGGCATGGGTGGGATCGAGGGGGGCGATCTGGCCTTCGCCGACGACGGCGATGGCCTTGAGCAGCGGGGCTTCGGGCAGGCCTGCGAAGGGCAGGGCATCGGCGAACAGCGGTTCCGGCTCGGGCAGGTAGGTGAGCCGGGGCGTGCCCTGGGCATCGGGGGCCACGCTGATGGACTGGGTCAGGTCGAGCTGGATCAGCGCATCGTACGTGCCATTGTCGAGCGGGTCGAGGTCGAAGCTCCACGCGTCCTGGCCGGGGCGGAGCAGATCGGGCTGATGCGTGCGCAGCCACGCGCACAGCACATAGCCGACCGAGGCCAGATCGGTGCTCATCGCCATCAGCAGCACATTGAGGCGGAAGGCCATGGCAAAGCCAAAAGTGGCGGTCTGGCGGCTTTGCGCGGTGCCCCGGTCGATCCACACGCGCAGGCGCGACGGGTCGTCGGCCAGTTCCTCGAGCGCGGCGGTCAGCGTGGCACGCAGGGAGTCTATCTTGCGCATCGGTTCAATCCCACAGGCTGATGGTTTCGAGGGTGGGTGGGCGCGTGGCGGCGGCGCTGGCGGGCAGGATGACAGGCGTTCCCCCCGGCAGGCGCGGTCCCAGATCGGCCAGCCCCGGATTGCCTTCGAGCACCTGCTCGACCACCGAGCGGGTCGTGCCCAGCACGCGCCAGCAGACTTCGCCCACGGTTTCCCCTTCGAGCGCGGTGGCGGTGAGCGCCATCAGATCAGGCTGACGCGGTTGCGACCGATCTGCGCGCTGCCTGTTGCCCCATCGTTGGGGGCGGCGAGCGAGCGCAGATCGGCCACGGCTGCCAGTGCGACCCGGCGGGCTTCGTCGGCGGCAGTGTCCTTCTCCAGAGCGCGGTCGAGGCCCTGGTCGGTGGCGGAGATGTCGCGGTTGCCAGCGTAAAGGTCTGCCGCCGCGAAATAAATAACGATCCGATCCCAAATCAGGACAGCCAGATTGGTGCCGTTGAGGGTCTGGTCGGTGATCTGGTCGAGCGCGGTGATCCCGGCGCGGGCATGGGCGCTGCGCCAGACGGCCAGCTCGCGCAGCGCATGGAGCATCCCCCCTTCGATGGCGCTGGTCAGGCGCGGCGTGGTGACGACCCCGTTGCCCAGGCGCACGGTGTCGCGCAGGGCATTGAGCGAGACCGGCGGGAACCAGCCATCGGCGACAACCTGCGCGCCGACCGGATCGAGGGGCAGGGCGGGGACTGCAATCACGCCGGTCATCTTGGAGCCTTTCGCGAGGGGGAAAGTTTTCGGCCAATTGTTTTCGGGGGGTGGGGATGGGGGCGGCCAGCGGGTCCGCAAGGCGGGGCCTGCCGTCTCCATCCGCCCCCCGAGCGCCGTGGGGCGGGTTCGAAATCAGGGCGTTTCGGTCAGGGCCTTCTGCTGGCGTTCGAGGCGTTCGATGTCCTTCTTCACGCCGATCGCGCGGTCGAGGGCGAGCGCGCGGGCCAGCGCGGCCAGCGCGGCCTCGACATAGGCGGCCTTGCCCCCGGCAGGCGCATTGTCCGCCGCCGGATCGAAGGCGTCGGCCTTGCGCGCGAAGCTGCGCCCGAGGGCCTTCATCAGCTTGGCCATGACCGGATCGGGCATGTCGGCCCCGGTGACGAGGGCCAGCGTCTGGACGAGGGTATCGTGATCGACGGCCTCGGTCTGCGCCAGCGCGATCCCGGCGATTTCCTCGGCGACGATACAGGCGACCGAGCGGGTGAAGCCGGGCATGACCAGATGATGGCGAATGGCATGGGCGGCCAGACGCAGCGCCCATGGAAAATCGCGGCAGTCGATGGCCCAGAGCATCGTGGTGACGAGGATGTCGTCCTGTGCCGCGTGGCCCTGTTCGCCAGCGGCCAGCGCGCCCTCGACCCAGGCGGTGAAGGCGCGGGCGAACTCGGCCTTTCTGGGCACGCGGGCCTCGTGGCTCTGGATGTCAGCCAGGGTGCGCAAGTTGTCGTGGAGCAGCACGCGCAGGGCCGCATATTCCCGGCCTTGCGGGGTGCTGGCATCGGGCGGGGCAGGGGCCGCGCCGATGGCGGGCGCGGCGGTTCCGGCGCGGATGGCCAGCACATGCTGCTTGTGGCGGCGAAACGGGCTGCTCATGGGTCTGGTCCTGTTGCGGGTGGTCCGCGAGGGCGCGTGGCCTCCCCCGTGGTGTTTCAGGCAATCCGGGGTGCCACCGGCCACGGCAGCGCTCCCGGCATGTCCCGAAAGGGTTACGGGCGGGCGCCGAAGGTGATGTTCTCGGCCATGACCGCGTAATCGGTGCTCTCGATCACATAGCCCTCGTTGACCGAGTTGTAGTCGACCAGCGCGGCCATGTTCTGCGGCTCGTCCTTGATGTAGCGGCGGCGCGAACCTTCCTGATAGTAGATCGACAGGTTGCTGCTGTCGGGCGCGCCGGGCTGGCCGAGCGGGGTGACCAGCATCGTGCCCTCGGGGAAGAACGGTACGATCACCGCCGGGCGTCCGCCGATCTGCTTGGTCGACATGACGATGTCGGTCGTCACCTGATCGCTGGTCGACTTGCCCCCGTCGATGCTGTCGGACAGCTTGCGGTTGATCATCGGGAAGTACTTCTCGTCGACCAGATCCTGGCTGACGACCACGACATGGTCGGTCGACGAGCGCGCCCAGCTCGGCATGCCCGCGATCAGGTCGTAGGCGAGGGCGTCGATGTTCTTGTAGTCGCCGCTGGCGCTTGCGCTGTCCGGGCCGATGTAGATCGGCTTGGCCGCGCCCGTGGCGGTGGTCACGTCGCCCACGGTCACCGTCTCGCGGCCCATGACATGGTCGGCGCGTTCGAGGCGCAGCTTGTGCAGCCACCCGATGTTGACGTCCTCGCCCAGCGGGTTGGTGTCGGCATCGGTATCGGCGGCGGCGCTGATGCCGTGCCAGCCCACGGCGATCCGGCTGAGCGCGACCGAGATCGCCACCTGCCGTGCATAGCGGGTGGGGAAGTCGGGGAATTTCGACCAGGAGTCGATCATTTCCCACGGCAGCCAGGTATCGAACAGGGTGTTCTTGAGCAGGTAGTCCCGCTCCTGCATGTGGCCGACATACTTGGGCTGCCGGGGCAGGTTGGCGCGGCTGCGGCGGCTCGCGATCATGTTGGCCGCGCCAAGGCCGATCACCTTGCCGGTCAGGTCGCGCACGCCCGGCACGTTGATGCGCTGGAGGAAGCCGACGCTTTCGCGCTGCAAGTCCTCAAGCCGCTGTTCGGCGGTGGGGTCGAGCGCAAACTGGTGGGTGACGCCGCGCGAAGCCCCGTTGATCTGTGCGATGGCGGAATAGAGTTCGTCGAGCGCCCGGCGCCCGCGATCGGAAAGATTGTAACCCATGGTGTTCAGGTCCTGTGGTGACGGGATGCGGGGCGGGAGGGGGAGGGCTCAGAAAATCCCGGCATAGGCCGCGGATTGTCCGTCCGAGCGGCTGCGCGCGCGGTAGCTCTGGGCGGGGGTGGTTTCCTGCGCGGCTTCGAGCTTGTGGACCTGAAGCGCGAGGGCGTCGGCCTCGGTGCGGAATTCCTGACGCAGGCTGGCCATTTCCTTGGCCATGGCCGAGGCGACGCCCGTGGCGAATTCGGCCAGCACGGGGCGCAACAGGGCAAAGTCGAGCGCGGCGGCGGGGGCCGGTGCCCCAGTTCCTGCCGGATCGGGGGCCGGGACGGGAATGGGCGCGGCTTCGGTCTTCGACTTGCCGGTGAAGCTGCCGATCAGATCGGCCAACCCGGCAAGGAACCCGGCACCCGGTTCGCCTCCGGTGTCCTCGGCAAATTCAAGCGGCGCGGCATTCTCGCCCGCCAGCGTCAGCGTGCCGGGCAGGGAGCGGTTGAACTGGAGGCGCTGGGTGGCGATCGAGGCGGGGCTGTCGGTCAGCGCGCAGCCCATCAGGTAGGCAAAGCCCTTGCCCGCGAAGTTCGGCTCGATCTCGATCGAGGGATAGACCTTCTGCCCGGACTCGTTGAGCTTCTTTGCCTCTTCGGTGACATCGAACGTGCCGAACAGGGCCTTGCGCTGTTCCTTCTGGCCGTTGAAATCCACCTCGACGGTGCCCGCCGACAGCTCCAGCACATCGCCATAGGCGCGGAACGGCCCGTCGGGCGCCATTCCGCGCACATGCTCGATGTTGAGCCGCGCGCCGAACGTCCGGGGATTGTAGCTCGACACCATCTGGTCGATCATCGCGTCGTCGATCGTGCGGCCATCGACCGTCGATCCGGCGGTGGCGAGCAGAAAGGGCTTGGTCTTCATAGGGTGGCTCCCGGTTGTGCGGCGGCATCTGGCGTGGTGGCCTTGCCCTTGAGCCAGCCCGGCGGCCCATCGGCAACGCGGGCGCGCGGTATTGCCGGGCTTTACCCGGCCAGCAGGGCGACAGGCGCCGCGTTTGGGAGTGCATGGCTATGGCCATGCACCAGGCGGACGAACCCCATGCGAACGACGACACCCCGGCGACGACCCGGCAGGTGGCGCGTGCCCAGCGCCGGGAGGCCCGCACGCTCTACCATCGCGGATGGCAGCTCACCCAGATCGCCGCCGAACTGGGCGTCAAATACGGGACGCTCGCCGCGTGGAAGAGCCGCGAGGGCTGGGACGAGGACGCGCCGATTGCGGTGGTCGAGGACCGGCTCGAAGCGCGTATCGCCCTCCTGCTCGACAAGGAGCCGTTCACCGAAGGCGACATGAAGCGCGTGGACTTCATGATGCGCCAGATGGAGCGCGCCGCGCGCATCCGCAAATTCGACAAGACGGGCCGCGAAGGCGATCTGAACCCGAAGATCGCCAAGCGGAACGACGAGGAGGCCAAGGCCAAGCGCGCGGACAAGCGCAAGAATTTCCTCAGCCCCGAACAGTGGCAGGCCCTGCTCGACGACTTTCACGCCCGCAATTTCGCCTATCAGGAACACTGGTGGGCTTATCGCGACGAGCGCACACGCAAGATTCTCAAGAGCCGGCAGATCGGCGCGACATGGTATTTTGCGCGCGAGGCTCTGGCCAAGATCGCGCAAGGCGTGCTGGCGGGCGCGCAGCCGCGCAACCAGATCTTCCTGTCGGCCAGCCAGCGCCAGGCCAACAAGTTCCGCCGCGAGATCGTGGGCTGGGTCAAGCGCGTGACCGGGGTGGAGCTGAAGGGCAACCCGATCATGCTGGACCTGACCGGCCTTGCCGAAGACGGGCCCGCGCTCGACAGCGTGGGCCTCTACCCGCTCTCGACCAACAGCAACACGGCCCAGGGCGAAAGCGGCGACTTCTATTTCGACGAGTTCTTCTGGGTCCACGGCTTTGCCCAGTTGCGCAAGGTGGCCGCCGCGATGGCCACGCACACCATCTACAAGCGCACCTATTTCTCCACCCCCTCGACCAAGACCCACGAGGCCTATGCGTTCTGGTCGGGCGAGGAATGGAACAAGGGCCGCCGCCGCGAACAGCAGCAGCCCTTCGATACCTCGAAGCGGAACCTGCGCGCCGGGGCCACGATGCCCGATGGAAGCTGGCAGCAGATCGTCACCCTCGACGATGCCATCGCCGGGGGCGCGGGCGGGCTGATCGACCGGGAGGAACTGCGGCAGGAATCGAGCGACGAGGAATTCAGCAACCTCTACGACTGTGAATTCATCGACGACAGCGAGAGCAGCTTCCCCTTCGCCCGCATCGCCCCGGCGCGCGTCGACAGCTTCTATCGCTGGCGCGATTTCCGGCCCGCGCTGATCGAGATCCCCGGCGCGCGGCCCTTTGCCGACAAGCCGGTCTGGCTGGGCTACGATCCCAACAAGCAGGGCCGCGACGATGCCGCGCTGGCCGTGGTCGCCCCGCCGGAAGAGCCGGGCGGCAAGTTCCGCGTGCTCGAAAAGCTGCGCCTCAACGGGCGGGACTTTGCCGGGCAGGCCGACGCGATCCGCGAGGTTTCCCGCCGCTATCACGTCACCGACATCTCCATCGACACGACCGGCCATGGCCTCGCCGTATGGGAACTGGTCTCCAAGTGGTTCCCGCTCGCGCGCAAGATCGAATACTCGGTCGCCAGCAAGACCGCGCTGGTGATCAAGGGGCAGAACGTCTTTCGCGCCGGGCGCATCGAGTTCGACGCCGGGTGGACTGACGTGATGCAGGCTTTCATGGCCATCCGCCCCACGCTCACCGGCAGCCAGCGCGGCGTGACCTATACCGCGCGCCGCAACGGCGAGATCGGCCACGCCGACATCGCCTGGGCGATCCTCCACGCGCTTTCCAACGAACCGCTCGACGCGGGCACCGATGCCCCGGCGGGCGCGGGCCGCGTGCGCTTTCTCAACTGACAGGACCGATGATGACCCAAACCAGCGCGACCGATCTGGTCCAGTCCGACCAGCCTGAAACGGCGCATGCCCCGGCGCAGGTGTTCCGCTTCGGCGACCCGGAAAGCGTGCTCGATCGGCGCGAACTGGCCCGCTATTTCGAGATCTGGCACAATGGCCGCTGGTACGAGCCGCCCCTGCCGATGGGGCGCCTGTCGCAGACCTTCAACATGTCGCCCTATCACCGCAGCGCCATTGCGTTGAAGATCAACCTGCTGGTGGCCCAGCAGACGCCCACGCGCTGGCTCGGCGCCGAAGTGTTCGAACGCTGGGCGCTCGATTTCCTGCAAATGGGCAATGCCTATCTCGAATGGGTGCCCAATCCGGGCGGGCGACTGGCGGGCCTTGCGCACAGCCCGGCGATCCACACCCGCGCGGGGCTGGAACCGGGCGTGTTCTGGTGGACCAACTGCGCGCGCGGGCAGGAGCATGCCTATGCACCCGGCACGGTGTTCCAGCTCCAGCAGCCCGACGTGGCGCAGGAGGTCTATGGCCTGCCTGAATGGCTCTCGGCCCTGCAAAGCGGGCTGCTCTCGGAAAACGCCACGCTGTTCCGCCGCCGCTATTACCTCAACGGCGCCCACGCGGGCTTCGTGTTCTACGTGAGCGAGCCGCTGGCCGATCAGGCCACCGTCGACGCGCTGGAGGAACAGCTCGGCAGCGCCAGAGGCATCGGCAATTTCAAGAACATGCTGGTCTATATCCCCAAGGGGAAGAAGGACGGCATCCAGATCATGCCCATCGCCGATGTGACCGCCAAGGACGAGTTCTCGGCGGTCAAGACCATCAGTCGCGACGACATGCTCGCCGCGCACCGCACCCCGCCGCAACTGATCGGGGTGATCCCCCAGGCCGCCGGGGGCTTTGGCAACGTGGGCCAGACCCGCGATGCCTTCTACGAAACCGAGATCGTGCCCCTCATGCGCCGCATGCTGCGGGTGAACGACTGGACCGGCCTGCCGGTCCTCGCCTTCCGCGACTACGTGTGCAGCGACGGCAGCGTGATCAGGCAGGACGGCACGCGGCAGATCGCCCGCGCCCGATAGAAATCCACCCGCCGCAGGAGGCGGGGGCAGGGGCGGTGCAACGCCCCATGTCCGACGACCACAGATCGTCATGTCCCAAACTGGCCTGGCCTGAGCCATCCCGCCTGCCGACTCGGCGGCGCGAACATATAAGGAACATATGCGATGTTGTCGAACGCCCCGGATCTTCTCGAACCGGTTGTCCCCACCCGTCCGCCTGCGGCCTACATCGGGGGCAAGAAGGTACTGGCCAAACGCCTGGTCGCGCGGATCAACGCGGTGCCCCACCGGCTCTATGCCGAGCCGTTCGTGGGCATGGGCGGGGTTTTCTTCCGCCGCGACCAGCGGCCCAAGAGCGAGGTCATCAACGACTGGAGCGAAGACGTGGCCACGTTCTTCCGCATCCTTCAGCGGCACTACGTGCCCTTCATGGACATGTTGCGCTGGCAGGTGACGAGCCGCGCGGGCTTCGAGCGCCTGCGGCGGCAAGACCCGTCGACCCTCACCGATCTCGAACGCGCCGCCCGCTTCCTCTACCTGCAAAAGCTCAGTTTCGGCGGGAAGGTCTCGGGCCGTAACTTCGGTGTTTCGATGGAGCGCGGTGCAGGTTTTGACGTGGCCAAGGTCGGCCCGCTGCTCGAAGCGGCGCATGAACGGCTGTCGAGCGTGGTGATCGAGCGCCTGCCCTGGTCCGACTTCCTCACCCGCTACGACCGGCCCGGCACCCTGTTCTATCTCGACCCGCCCTATTACGGCAGCGAGACCGACTATGGCCGCGACCTGTTCGACCGTGCCCAGTTCGCCCAGATGGCCGACCAGCTCCACACCCTCAAGGGCCGCTTCCTGCTTTCCCTCAACGACCACCCCGAAGTGCGCCGCCTCTTCGCGGGCTTCACCATCGACCCCGTTCCCGTGCGCTACACACTCGCGGGCATGGGCCAGAGCAAGGTCGTGGGCGAAGTGATCATCAGCAACTGACCGCACAGGGCCGCGTCAGGGCTAGACAACAAGGGTGTCGCTACTAGCGACACCCTTTGGCCAGTCGCGAAGCCGAGTTGCAGCGACGGCAGCGTGATCAGGCAGGACGGCAGGCGAGTCTGATCAATCTTCTGGAAGCGCCCAAGGGGCGATTTCAAGCAGGCGCTGAGCCTCCGCAGCGCAATTGTGAAGCGCGAGCGCGCGTTGCTGGTCAGGCATTCCCCGCATCATGTCCAGTAGAGCTCGCTCTTCACCAGTCATGGTGCGACGGCCATGCAGGATATATTTCAGGTCGAACCCCGCTCCGGCCAGGATGTGCCACGTCTTGTTGAACTCGAGAGCGGCAAAGGTTCCGTTGCCCATTCTGATCTGGGCAAGACGGTTTTTGGAGACGATGTGGGATAGACGCTTGTCCAGGGCACGCGGGCTTTCAACGCCGAATATCCGCTCGCATTCCTCCAGAAAGCGTTCGCTGGGGCTCGTTTCGCGCGGTTTCAGTGGTTCGGGCGCGGGAAGGGCCAGTT
>DQVI01000109.1 GCA_015661825.1 Novosphingobium capsulatum | reverse complement strand
CGCCCCCACGACCGCCGCCGTCGGCGCGCCGCAGGGCACGCCTTCCCCCACCCCATCGGGAACCCCGCCCCCCACCAATGGCGAAAGCGCCTCGTCCAAGACGTATGAGCTGGGCCGCGAAGTGGCCGTCACCAACAACAATCCGGGCAAGATCCGGCGGTTGACGGTCGCCGTTGCACTTTCCGCCGACGTGCTGGCCAAGGCCAAGCCGCAAGAGATCGACCAGATCAAGCAACTGGTCAGCGCCGCCGTCGGTGCCGATCCGGCGCGCGGCGATCAGGTGGCCGTGGCCGTGCGCCCGTTTTCCCCTGCCGATGTTTCCCCGCCCAAGTTCTATGAAACGCCCTGGTTCGCCATGGCCGTGCGCAATGGCGTGGCGCTGCTGGCGGTTCTGCTCACGCTGCTGCTGGGTGTGCGCCCGCTGATCCGCGCGCTGCGCCGCGATGGCGCGGCTCCGGCGGGCAAGAAGGCCAAAAAGGGCAAGAAGGGCAAGGCCGCCGCCGCCGATGATGAGGACGACGAAGACGAAAACGGGGACGAGGAAACCGCGCAAGAGGGCGCTGACAGCGCCGAAGGCGAAATCCCCCGTCCCACCCGCTCCATCGGACCGGGCCCGACGACCGGCGTGATCAAGCCGATGCTCGCCCCCGCGCAGGACGAAAGCGGCGCGATCGACACCGAACTGCTCAGCCGTCAGGTCGGCCTCGCCCAGCGCCTCGTGCAGGAAAAGCCCGACAGCGCGGTGGCCGTGCTGCGCCAGATGCTCAAGGAACCCGTCGCCGAGGAGGGCTCGTAAATGCCCGAGGAAGCCGACGACACCTTTACCGAGCCCGAACTCGCCGCCGTCATGGTCATGCTGCTCGAAGACCAGCAGGCCGCCGACCTGCTGGCCCAGCTCGAACCGGGCGAATTGCGCCTGCTGGGCGAAAAGATGTGCGCGCTGGGCGAAATCGGGCCGGTGGCCATCGCCCACTCGATTGCCGGGTTCGTCGAGCGGACCGAGCGGCTGGGCCTGCCCGCCCATGATCGCGTGGGGCAGGTGCGCGAGTTGATGACCCGCGCGGTCGGCGAAGTGAAGGCCGACAGCCTGATGCAGCGCATCGCGCCCGAAGCCGCGCAGGATACCTCCGCGCTCGAACTCGCGCGCTGGCTTACCCCGCAAGTGCTGATCCCGCTGATCAAGGCCGAGCATCCGCAGGCGATTGCCGTCCTGCTCGTCCAGATCGACGCGGACGTGGCCGCCGCCGTGCTCCATGGCCTGCCCGAAGAGATCCAGACGCAAGTCGTCCACCGCATCGCCACGCTGGGCAAAGTCTCGGGCGAGGCGCTGGCCATGCTCGAAGACGTGCTCACCCGCCGCATCGTCGCCGTCCACAGCCGCGTCGCGCTCACCATGGGCGGCCCGCGCGAAGCTGCCGAGATCATCAATGCGGCGGCCAAGGCGGTCGAAAAGCGGGTCATGCCCGAGATCACCAAGATGGACAAACAGCTCGCCAAGGACATCGAGAACGAGATGTTCAAGTTCGAGCACCTGTTCGTGCTCGAAGGACAGGCGATGGGTGCCGTCCTGCGCGAAGTGGACAGCGACACGCTGATCGCCGCGCTCAAGGGCATCGAGGAACCGCAGCGCGAAGTGTTCTTCCGCGCCATGTCGAGCCGCGCCGCCGACGGCGTGCGCGACGAAATCGCCGCGCGCGGACGCCTCAAGCGCGCCGAAGTGGTCGAGGCGCAAAAAGCCATGATCACCGCCGCCCGGCGCCTGGCCGCCGAAGGGGTGATCGTGTTCGGCTCGGGCGACGACGACTATGTCTGATATCCAGCCCCTGTCCGGCTTTGGGCCGATGGGCGAGGCGCTGCCCACGATGCGCCCGTGGGGCAGCCTTCCGGCCGCTTCACACGGGTTCCTGCGCGATCCGCGCTTTGCCCGCGCCCTGCCCACGCCCCCGCAGGCCAGCTTTACCCCGATGCCCGAGCCCGACCTCGAAGACCCGCTCGAACAGGCCCGCGCGCAAGGCTATGCGCAAGGGGCTGCCGAGGCCCGGCGCGAGGCCGAAGCCCTTGCCGCCGCGCAGGATGCCGCGCGCCACCGCCTCGAAGCGGCGTTTCGCGCCATCGACGCCCACGAACTCGACGCCCTCGAAACCCGCCTGCGCGAAACCGTGGAGGCCTTGTGTGCCAGCGTTCTGGCCGATGCCGCGCTCGATCCGGCGGGGCTGGCCGCGCGCGTGCGCCGCGCCGCGCAGATGCTGGCGCGCGCCGACGACCAGCGGGTGATCCGTCTTCATCCCGAAGATTTCGCCCTGCTCGGCCACCATCTTCCCGCAGGCTGGCCCGAGGACTGGCACTACGAACCCGATCCCGCGCTCGAACGCGGCACCGTGCGCGTCGATGGCGCCATGGGCGGGGTGGAAGACGGCCCCGCGCAGTGGCGCAAGGCCCTCGACGAGGCCTTGCAGCAAGTGTGATGGCCAGTTCCCCGCTTCATCCCGCCCTTCCGATGCTGGCGCGGCTGGCCAATGCCCATCCCGATCTGGCCCCGCGCCGGTTCGGGCGGCTGAGCGCCTGCGATGGCGGGTTGCTCGAAGTGTCCGGGCTTCAGGTGCCCATCGGCACGCAATGCCGGATCGCCCACCGGCGCGGCGATCTGGCCGCCGAAGTGATCGGGTTCCGCAACGGGCGCAGCCTGATGATGTTGCTGGGCGATCCGGTCCTGCTGCGTCCGGGGGCCAAAGTCTGCCCGGAAGGGCGGCCCGGCATGGTCCCGGTGGGCGAGGCGTTCCTGGGCCGCGCCGTCGATGGCGAGGGCCAGCCCATCGACGGCGGCCCGCCGCTGGCG
>DQVI01000157.1 GCA_015661825.1 Novosphingobium capsulatum | reverse complement strand
TTCGCCCGCGAGCCCTGCGCCGCGCGCGCCGGTCAGCGCGGCCTGCGCCACCACCACCATCGGCACGTCGGCGCGCATGCGCATGGCCATGGCATCGTCGGGCGCGGTCCCCTCGGGCGCGGCACCATAGAGCTTGAGCCCGCGCTCGTGCGCGACTTGCGCGATCATGCCGAAGCGTTCGGAATTGAGCAGATCGGCGCGCGTGCGCCGCCAGTCGCGCAGGAAGCGGGCCTGATCCTGCGCGTTGCCTTCCCTCGCACCTGCCCCCGACAGTACCGGCAACCAGGGCGCCGGGTCATAGCCGCGCAGCCGTGCGAACTGGGCATTCATCAGGGGCGTGGTCGCGGGCAAGGCCACCACTTGCGTGCCGTTCACCAGCCCGCGCACCCCATAGGCCCCGAGCATCCCGGCCCCCAGCGCAGCCTGAAGATCATCGAAGCAGCGGTTGAGCCAGACGCGCATGGCCGCCCCGTCGAGGCTGTCGACAGCCTCGGCTGCCGGCAAGGCAATGGCCAGATCGAGCCCTTGGGCCTGCGCCCCTTGCGCCACCAGCCGCAAGGCCTGTGGCGACGCGCTGGCATTTTCAATCTGGAGCCCGCCCAGTCCGGCCCGGCTTATCCAGCCGAGATCGGCGGCGATAACAGAAGAGGCGGCGGCCCCATCAGGCAGGCGCCAGTCCAGACGCGCCCGTGCCGAGGCCGGGGGCGTGCGAAACCGCGCTTCGAGCATGGCCCCGGCGTCCCGCGCCTGTCCGATCTCTTCCACCTGACCGGCGACAGGCTGTGCCCCGGCGGCCCATGCCCCGCTGCCCCCGGACACGAGCGCCGCCGACACGAAGCCTCCCGCGAGCCATGCACGCCAGCCCTGCTGCCCCTTCATCCCCCCAAAGCCCTTCAATGGGCCGATTGTTGCAGGTAGGCGATCACGTCGGCGCGATCCTGCGCATCGGGAAGCCCGGCAAAAGCCATGCGCGAGCCCTTCATGAATGTGGCGGGTGCCTTGAGGAACGCGTCGAGGCTGGCCGTGTCCCAGGTCACGCCGCTGCCCTTCATCGCGGCGGAATAGGCGAAATCGGCAACCCCGCCCGCCTTGCGCCCCATCACGCCCTTGAGCGAGGGGCCCAGCCGGGTCACCCCGGTGTTGAGATCGTGGCAGGCAATGCAGCGCGCATAGACCGTGTGACCGCGCACCGGATCACCCGCAGGCGACTGGACGGCGGAAGATTGAACGGCAGAAGACTGGGCAAAAGCAGAGGTTCCCGCAGCCACGGCAACACCCAGCGCAAACGCCGCGCCAGCCAGCAAACCGAGGGACTTGGTCTTGTTCATCATCGTCTCCGGGAGGCACCACGCAAAGGGCGCCCCATCATTGTCATCAAGCCACATCCTGGCTGAGTGGTTCCTGAACCCCTGAGCCCCCCCGGCATCAGGCATCCCTGAGAGAGGCCGTCGCACAAAGCTTGGCCAGCAGGCGGAACAGTTCGTCGCGCTCCTCGCCGCTCAGGCCTGCGGTCCGTTCGGCCTCGTAAGCGCCGATCACCGCGCGCGCCTGCGCAAGAATGGCCTGCCCTTCCGGGGTGATCCACAGCCCGCCCGCGCGGCGGTCGTGCTTGCACGGCTCGTTGATCAGGAAACCGTTCTCGCGCAACTGGCGCACGAACTGGTGCACCGTGGGCCGCTCGATCCGGAAAAAGCGCGAAAGCCCGGTCTGCCTGATCCCCGGATTGGCCTTGACCAGCCAGAGGATCGCCACCTGCTTGGGCGTGACGCCCAGAGGATCGAGCTGGCGTTCGAGCCGCCCGACGAACAGCGAATGGGCGGTGCCGATATGCAGCCCGAGCACCGCATCGAGCCCGTCGAGCGCCAGTTCGGCATCAGGGAATTGGCGGGCAGGACTGTCGGACACCAGAGCCGGATCTCGCGGGCAATGCGGCCGCCCCATGCCACCGCTCTGGCATGCATTAGGCATGGCGATGGCCTGCGTGCAATCATTTTGCGGTGCAACATCGTGCGCGGGCAGCGGGCGCAAACCGCCGGTTCCGCCTTCCGGTTCCCCCTTCCGGTTCAGGGCCTTCAGCCCTCCATCGGCGCGGTCGTCATGCCAAGGCCGGGGATGCCGATAGAACGGCGCCCGCCATAATCGGTCCGCACGACGATCAAGCCGCTCTTTTCGAGATGGTCGAGCAGGCGGCGGATGCGTCCGGGCGAGCGGGTGCCATAGATTTCGGCCATGCGCTCGTCATCCGGGCAAGGCAGCCCTTCGACTGCCGCTACCGCCAGCACGAGGAACGGCGCGAGCACATCATCGGCCACATCGCGCGCAAGGTTGAGCGCGGGCTGCCAGCGCGGCTCGCGGTCGTCGGGAATGCCCGCCACGGCCATCGCGAAGCGGCGGCGGAACTGGGCAAGATCGATCCCCACCGGGCCCAGCCGGGCCATGCGGCAGCGCACGGTGAAATCCTGGAACAGTTGCGAGGCGGGCTGAAACGTGCAGTCGGGCTCCTGCGCCATGTCGGCGAGGATCTCGACGATCTGCGCGGCAGTTTCCTCGGCCGCGAACAGGCTCGGCTCGGCGGGCGGCTCGACCTGTTCGGCAGCCGGAACGCTGCTTTCGATCCGGTCGAGCAGTTCGCCGCTGTCGGGCGCGTGGTCCTCGGGCTCGGGCGGCGCGGGCACGGGGTCGAACATCAGCGGCTCGGCCATGAGCAGCGCCTCCATCTCCTCGCCCGCCGCATTGGGCATGGGCATCAGGCCATGGACGACATTGCGCGCGCGGGTTTCCACGTCGGCGATCTTGACCCCGACCGGGCGGCGGCAGATCGCCGGGCCAAGCGCGAGGAAATGGCCGCGTTCGAGGTCGCGGATCTGTTCGGCCTGACGGCGCTCCATGCCCAGAAGATCGGCGGCGCGGGCCATGTCGATGTCGAGGAAGGTGCGCCCCATCAGGAAGTTGGAGGCTTCGGCAGCAACGTTCTTGGCCAGCTTGGCCAGACGCTGGGTGGCGATGATCCCGGCCAGCCCGCGCTTGCGCCCACGGCACATGAGGTTCGTCATCGCCGCGAGCGAGAGGCGGCGCACGTCGTCGGCCACGTCGCCGGCGGCGGCAGGCGCAAACATCTGCGCTTCGTCGACGACCACCAGCGCGGGATACCACTGGTCACGCGGGGCGTCGAACAGGGTGTTCATGAAGACGGCGGCGCAGCGCATCTGGGCTTCGAGTTCGAGCCCGTCGAGCGCGAGGATCACCGAGGCGCGATGCTGGCGGATGCGCGCGGCCAGCTTGACGATCTCGGCCCCGTCATAGGCCGATCCATCGACGACGACATGGCCAAAGGGTTCAGCCAGACTGACGAAATCGCCTTCCGGGTCGATCACCACCTGCTGGACGACGCTGGCGCTCTGTTCGAGGATCCGGCGCAGAAGGTGCGACTTTCCCGAGCCGCTGTTGCCCTGCACCAGAAGGCGCGTGGCCAGCAGTTCCTCGACGTCGATGCGGACGGCGGCGCCCGACCTGTCGTCGGCGCCAATGACGATGGTTGCGCTCACGCCCCCGCTCTTAACGCCCAAAGCCCGCGCGGCAAGGCCGGGCGGGCAAAAGCGTGGGCAAAAGATTGTCGAAAGGGCCCTGCGCGCGGCCTGCCGCCGCCCTTCAGGAGGCCGGTTCGGGCCGGATGGCCCTTGCGCCGCGCGCAACCCGATTCGCTCCGGCGGCGCCAGAGCGGCATTGGCAAGCCGATCAAAAAGCCCCACGCCATGCGGGAACGAAAAAGATTTTGGCGCTTTTTCGTGTGATTGCGATTTTCGAGGCCCGGATTCCAAAAAAATCACTTGCCCGAAGGCGGGCTCTCGAACCACGCTCATTTTATAGAACTGAACTGTTCCGTTCAATTTAAGCTTCCCACAGGAACCCTGCATGCCCGCCCCAGACGATTCCCCGGTCGATTCCCCGGTCGTTTCCTCAGCCGATTCCCCCACCTCTTCGTCCATGCCCGGCACCCGCAAGAAGACCATTGGCCGGATCGCCATCGGCGTGGCGGTGGTGGCACTGGCCTATGGCGTCTATGCCCTGATCGACTATCGCGCCAACGGGCAGTACATTCAGTCGACCGACGACGCCTATGTCCAGGCCGATGGCGTGGCGATCAGCTCGAAACTGGCCGGCTACGTCCGCCAGATCGGGGTGGTCGACAACCAGCAGGTGGGCCAGGGCGCGTTCCTCGTCCAGATCGACCCGACGGACTATGCCACCAGGCTGACCCAGGCCGATGCCCAGGTCTCGGTGGCCAAGGCTGCCGAGCAGGCCACCGCAGCAGGCATTGCCGAGGCGCAGGCCAGCCTCGACCAGGCGCAGGCCGGGCTTGTCTCGGCGCGGCGCGATCTGGCCTACTATGCGCAGGAAGTCGCGCGCTACGCCCCGCTC
Organism: Novosphingobium capsulatum; assembly: GCA_015661825.1. Lineage (GTDB taxonomy): Bacteria > Pseudomonadota > Alphaproteobacteria > Sphingomonadales > Sphingomonadaceae > Novosphingobium > Novosphingobium pituita. The sequence continues at coordinate 2,435 of DQVI01000157.1, read as the reverse complement.
GCGGCCAGCGGGGCCGAGCCGCGCACCCAGCTCGACCAGTTGACCAGTGCGCGCGACAAGGCTGCCGCCGATGTCCGCGCCCGTCAGGCCGCGATCGAGGCCGCCACCGCCAAGATCGCCACGATCAAGGCCCAGGTCGAGCAGGCCCAGGCCCAGATCGCCTCGGCCGACGCCACCCGGCTGGCCGCGCGCAACGACATGGGCTTTACCCGCCTGACCGCGCCGATTGCCGGCAAGATCGGCTCGCGCACGGTGCGGCTGGGCCAATATGTAACCGCCGGGCAGCGCCTGATGACCATCGTTCCGACCCAGGCGATCTATGTCGAGGCCAATTACAAGGAAACCCAGATCGGCCTGATGCGCCCCGGCCAGCCGGTGACGATGCATGTCGATGCGCTGCCGGGGGTGGACTTCCATGGGGTGGTCGATTCGATCACGCCGGGCACGGGCGCCAATTTCTCGCTGATCCCGCCCCAGAACGCGACCGGCAACTTCACCAAGATCGTCCAGCGCGTGCCGGTGCGCATCCGCATCAATGCCGGCGAGGAATCGCGCAAGGTGCTCGTGCCGGGCCTGTCGCTGACGGTCGAGGTCGACACCAAGAGCGCGAAAGGCGCGATCAGGTCGATCCGGGCCGAACAGGACCGGGGCACGCACTGATGTCTGCCGCGATGCCTTCCGGGCCCTCCCCGGCAGGGCCTTCCGCGCCGCCTGAAAAGGCCGACCTGACCGCCTGGCTGGCGGTCGTGGCCGGGGCCATCGGCGCGCTGATGGCCACCCTCGACATCTCGATCGTCAATTCCGCACTGCCCACCATCCAGGGCGAGATCGGCGCCTCGGCAACCGAAGGCACCTGGATCGCGACGAGCTATCTGGTCGCCGAGATCGTGATCATCCCGCTCACCGCCTGGCTCGAACGGGTCTTCGGGCTCAAGCGCTTCCTGCTGGTCGCCGCGGTGCTGTTCACCGGCTTTTCCATTGTCTGCGGGCTTTCGACCACGCTCACGATGATGATCGTGGGCCGCGTGGGACAGGGCTTTACCGGCGGGGCGATGATCCCGACGGGCATGACCATCATCGCCACCCGCCTGCCACGCCACCAGCAGCCGGTGGGCACCGCGCTGTTCGGCTCCACGCTGATCCTCGGGCCGGTGCTCGGCCCGCTGGCCGGTGGCTGGCTGACCGAGAACCTCTCGTGGCACTATGCCTTCTTCGTCAACATCCCGATCTGCATCGTGCTGATGATCTTCCTGATGGTCAGCCTGTCGAGCAGCAAGATGCACCTCGACGACCTGCTCGGTGCCGACTGGCTCGGCATTCTGGGCATGGCCCTTGGCCTTGGCGGGCTGACGGTGGTGCTTGAGGAAGGCAATCGCGAGCAGTGGTTCCAGTCGGACCTGATCTGGCAGCTTTCGGGGGTCACGGTGGTCGGCTTCATCCTGATCGGGCTGGGGCAGATCTTTGCCCGCCGCCCGGTGGTCAAGCTGGCGCTGTTGCGCAACCGGGCCTTTGCGGCGGTGTTCATCCTGGGTCTGCTGGTGGGATCGGTGCTTTATGGCACGGCTTATGTAATCCCCCAGTTCCTGGCCTCGATCGCGGGCTACAATGCCTATCAGTCGGGCAAGATCGTGTTCCTCTCGGGCATCCCCTCGCTGATGATGATGCCGCTCTTTCCGTTCCTCATCAAACGCTTCGACTTGCGTCTGGTGGTCCTGACGGGAATGCTGGTCATGGCCGGGTCATGCTGGCTCGATACCACGCTGACGGTCAATTCCGACGGGTCGGACTTCGTGATCTCGCAGCTCATGCGCGGGCTGGGACAGGCGCTGGCCATGCTGTTCCTCAACCAGGCGGCGATTGCCAGCGTGAAACCCGACGAGGCGGGCGATGCCTCGGGCCTGTTCAACGCGGCGCGAAACCTTGGCGGCTCGATCGCGCTGGCCCTGCTCGCCACCTTGCAGGAGCGGCGCGAGGAGTTCCATCGCTGGACCATCCACGAGGCCCTGCCCGCCAACAGCCCCACCGTGCAGGACTGGGTGGCCTCGCAAGTGGCCGCGTTCGGCGGGGGCCCCGACGGCCTTGCCGCCGCGCTGCGCATGATCGACAACACGGTCCTGCGTCAGGCCATGGTCATGGCCTATTCCGACGAATTCATCGCGCTGATGGTCGGTATCTCGATCGTCCTGCCGCTGTGCTTCCTTCTCCGCCCGTTGCCCAAGGGCAACCATCAAATGGCGATGCACTGATGCCCTTTTCGCTGTCTTTCCTTTCGGCCTTCCCTTCTCGCGCCTTGCGCCCGGGCGGCCCTGCCAGTCTCGTCGGCCCCACCAGTCTTGTCGGCCCTGCCAGTCTCGTCGTTCTGGCCACGGCGCTGGCCGGCTGCACGGTCGGCCCGCACTATGGCGGCCCGCCCGCCTCGGCCCCGGTTGCCAGCG
>DQVI01000059.1 GCA_015661825.1 Novosphingobium capsulatum | reverse complement strand
TGGTGGCGGCGGTTCCGACTGGGGCGGCGGCGGTGGCTGGGGAGGCGGCGGGGGCGGCTTTTCCGGCGGTGGCGGCAGTTCGGGCGGCGGTGGCGCCTCGGGAGGATGGTGACCATGCTGATCAGCGCGCAGGACAATACCCGCATCGCCCGCGCCGTAGCCAGTGCGGAGGCGCAGAGCGCGGGCCAGATCGTCACCGTGATCACCCCGCGCAGCGACCGCTACGCCGATGTCGCGCTGGCATGGTCGGCCTTTATCGCCTTCCTCGCGCTGGCCGCGCTCGAAGCCATGCCCGGTTTCTATGTCGGGCTGGTCGATCGGGCACTGGGCCTGTGGGCCAGCGAATGGACGGCGCGGTCCTATTTCGGGCTGGCCTTGAGCGTCGCCGCGCTCAAGTTCGCCGGAACGCTGGCGGTGCTGCAATGGCAGAAGCTGCGCCTGTGGCTCACCCCGGCGCCGATCCGGCACGCGCGCGTCCATGCCCGCGCGCTGGCCGCCTTTCGCGTGGGCGCGGAAAGCCGCACGAGCGGGCGCACCGGGGTCGTCCTGTTCGTCTCGCTGGCCGAACACCGCGCCGAGATCATCGCCGACCATGCGATTGCCGACAAGGTCGATCCCGAAGTCTGGGGCGAGGCGATGGCTGCCCTGCTCGGCCCCTTGCGCGAAAACCGGCTGGCCGAGGGCATGGAAGCCGCCATCGCCCGGATCGGCGCCGTCCTTGCAGAAACGACCCCGCGCATGGCCACCACCACCAACGAACTGCCCGACGGACCGATCCTGCTATGAGCCTTGAAGACGAATATCGCGACAACCCTGAGGAAACCCGCTGGGAAGGCCGCTTCATCGTGGCGCGCACGCGGGGCCGCTGGGAATATGTCGGGCGCAGCCGCAACATCCGCGCCGCCGTCATCCTGGCGATCACCGAGAACCGCGAAGTCGTGCTGGTCGAACAGTTTCGCGTACCGCTGGGGCGCCCCTGCATCGAGCTTCCCGCTGGCCTCATCGGCGACGATGACAGCAGCGCGGGCGAAGACGCCGCCAGCGCCGCCGCCCGCGAGCTGGAAGAGGAAACCGGCTATCGCCCCGCGCGGATGGAAAGCCTTGGTGAATTCTGGTCCTCGCCGGGCATGGTCTCGGAAAGCTTCACCCTGTTCCGCGCCCATGGCCTGACCCGCGTTTCGGCAGGCGGCGGGCTGGAAGACGAAGGGATCACCGTCCACCACGTCCCCCTCGACGCGATTCCCGCCTATATCGCCGATTGCCGCGCCAAGGGCATGGCTGTCGACGTCAAGATCCTCACCCTGCTGGGCCCGCAACTCCTCGCGGGATGAAAGCACGCTGCCGCGGGCGCATGAGCGGGGCAAACCCCGCCAGCGCCCCCAGCCCCAGCCGCGCGGCAACCTGCTCCATCGCCAGCGGCACCGCCACCGACAAAGCCCAGATCGCGATCATCACCGGCACCAGCGGCGCACCGGGCGCCAGCTTGAACACCAGCGCGCGCAAGACCGATCCGACCATGACATGAACGAGATAGATCGGCAGCGAATGGCGCCCGAGAAAGGCCAGCAACCTGCTGTCGGCCCAAGTCGCCAGACATAGCACCGCATAACACGCGCACAGGCTGACCGGCGCAAACAGGCTCCAGCGAATGTCGATCCCGCTGCGCACGCTGAGCCATGCGCCCCCCAGCGCCACCACCACCGCCGGAACGAACCACCCTGCCCGCACAGGCGGGAATCCGCCCCACCGGGCCAGCAGCGCCCCGGCAAAGAAGAACGCGGGCCAGTACGTCGCATTGTCGATGGTCACGCCCAGCGTGTCGGGCGGAAGGTCTGCCGCCAGCGCGGCCAGATTGAGGGCAAGGAACGCCCCGGTCATCAGCGCCACCCGCCCGCGCGCCAGCACCATCAGCGCAATGCACCCGATCAGGTAGAGCAGGAACCAGAAATGCTGGAGCGGGATCACCGGCAGCAGCACGAACTGGCGCAGCGTGATCGTGTTGTTGGCCCCCGGCACCAGCAGCAGCAAGACCCCGCTGATCCCCGACCACAACAGGTAGGGCCAGTAGAGATTGACCGCGCGCGGGGCGAAATCAGCCCAGGTCCGCACCCGATCCGCCAGAAAATAGCCCGAGACCAGAAAGAAGACCTGAACGTGAAAACCATAGGCCAGCCGGTCGGCCAGATCGAGCGCGAACCCCGGCGCAAGGTGGCCAGCCTGCACCATCCCGCGTGTCATGTGAAAAAAAGCCACGGTCAGGATCGCTATTCCGCGCGCGCCGTCGATACCCGACAGCCTTGCCTGCTCTCCCTGTTTGGCCACCATGCTTCTCCCGCCACCGAACGGACAGGACATGCTGGCCGATCAACCGCCTTCCGGCACGCGGACGGTCTCCCCGATCATGCCACGAGTTCGCCCCGGCTGTCGATTGTTGCCGGCACGGGCCCGTCCTTTTGCCCGCCGGCACGGCGGCGGCGCCTTTGCCGAAGCTTGAACCAGGCCTGACAGGGACGCTCCACCCCCTGATGCACGGCTATCGCCAACCCGCCCATGGCCGCCGCCAGAGCCCCCAGCAACAGGCAATAGGCCCCCGAATCCAGACCGCGCGGCAAGGCCGAAATCAACGCCAGTCCGATGTTCTGATGCAGCAGATAGAGCGGATAACTGCTCAGCCCGATCCCCACCAGCGCCGGGCAACCCAGCCAGCGCATCGCATGGGGCTGCATGGCCAGACGGGTGAGCGCGCCCACGATCACCAGTGTCACGACCGCCTCTGCCGCCCCCTCGCGCGCGGCCTGCATCACGGCCACCGCCGCGAAGACCGCGCCATAGCCCGCATGCTCCCACCGGCTCGCCCATCCCTGCGCCCGCTGCAAGCCCTGAAGCACGACCCCGAAACACAGCAGGGGCAGATGGCGGGGAAAGAACAGCCAGCCTGCGACGCCACCGGACAAGCCGGTCCCCCACCCCCGGCCAAAGGCCAGCCGGTCGAGCGCCAGCAAGGCCAGAACGGCGCAGCCCCCCAGCGCGACATTGCGGACGAAATGCACCCGCCCCCCGACAAAGTAGATGGCGGCCGACCACGCATAGAAGCGCACTTCGGTAAACAGCGACCAGTAGACCGTGTCGATATAGGCCGCGCCGGGCCAGAACGGTCGCCAGAGCGCAGGATCGGTGAACGTGAGCGAGGGCAGGAAACCCGACAGCCCCGTGCGCCGTACTTGCGTGAACGGGGTATCGATCGCGTGCACGACGAGGAACGTCAGCACCGAGCACACCGCCATCGCCGGGACCAGCCGCACCAGACGGCGCACGGCAAATTCGCGCCAGTCGGCGCTGCTTTGCAAGGTCCGCGCGATGACGAACCCCGAGATGATGAAGAACAGATCGACCCCCAGATGCCCGAGCCGCAGCAGGCCGGGCCGGGGCACGTCATACGGAACAAGCCCCGGAAACCGCCCCAGATAGTGATAGACCAGCACGGCCCCGATGGCGGCCCCGCGCATTCCGTCCCATTGGCCAAGCCGCCGCATGGGCGCCCCGGACAGACGGGACGGGCGGCTCATCGCCCCTCCTCCCTGCAATCGTCCTTCCCGCTGGGTCCGCCCCCCTCGCGCGAGACCGCGCGGTAGAGCCCGGCTGTGCGCGCGGCCACTTCGTCCCAGCGGAACGCATCGACGATCCCGCCCCAATCCTGCCGCGGGGTTTGCCCTCCATTGGCAAGGCGGTCCTGCCGGTCGGCCTCCAGCGCCGCGTGCAGGGCCCTCGCCAGCGCCGGTACATCGCCGCAAGGTACATAGCACGCCTCGGGCAAGCCCAGATTGCGGTTGGCGGCAATCGAACTGGCCACCACCCGGTTGCCATAGGCCATGGCCTCAAGCAGGGCGATCGACAGCCCTTCATGGCTGGAGGGCAGCGCGAAGACCCCGGCATGGCTGTACAATTCGGCCAGAGGGCGCCCGCTCTGCAATCCGGCCAGCACGACCCTGGGATCGGCTGCCGCCCGCGCGCGCACCTGCCGGCAATAGGGGCTGTCGTGATCGGCACCGCCCACCAGAACCAGCCGGATAGCCGGATCGGTGATCTGCGCGAGCGCCTCGATCAGATCGAGCTGGCGCTTTTCGGGCACCAGACGCCCCACGCTCAAAATGTACCGGCCCGGTACGAGCCCCAGGGGCCTGAGCGCCTCGCACCCCGGCACGGGCCCGGCCACGCAGACCCCGTTGGGGATGTAGGAGAACGGGCGATGGAACCTGTCATCGAGCGAGGCGCGCAGCGAAGGCGAAACGACGATGCGCCCTTGCGAAAAGCGTGCGCCCGCCGCCTCGCCCAGACGCAGCACGGTGCGTGCGGCCGCGCCCCATTTCTCGCGGCGGTAGTCCTCCCCATGATGGGTCATGACGACAACGAGCCCGGCCAGCCGGGCCAGTGGCGCCACGATCGAGGGGCCGATGGCATGGATATGAACGATGGCCGGACGCCGCCAGGCCGCATAGGCCACGGCCAGCAGCGAATGGACCAGCGCCTCGGCCCAGACCACGCGCGGCGCCCACAAGGACCGGATCGTGATGCCCCGTCCGCGTTCGTGCTGGCCCGGCTGATAGAGAGAACGGGTAACGATCTCGACCCTGAACCCCATGCGATCCAGTTCGCCCGCCAACCTGTCGACGTGATTTTCAACGCCCCCCTGCCCCGCGCCCACGCTGCGCAGGCCGATCATCATGATGTCGGGGCGCCCCTTCTTGCGCCGGGAGGAGGAGGCCCCAGCCGGAGCGGCGGGCGCCGCAAACGCGGGAATGGGCGGCGAGGCCGTTTCGGGCAGATCAGCCTGTGGCACCCCGCCCCCGCCCCCCCCGCTCTGTGCGCGCCGGGGGCGCTCAAGAAGCGCGAACTGGTCCTGCCCCCGCCCACGAGGGCCTGCCTGGATCGAATGGAACGCGGCCATGGTGTTCCCTTTCCTCTTCCCAGCGCGGCCCCTCTCCCGAGTGTCCACACGCTGAATTCTTATCGTTGTATGCCATGCAAAGACCGTCCCCCGCCCCGCCGGACACGGCGAGACAGTCCCTTGGGCAGCCCCCCTTGGGCAGCTCCTTACACAGCCCTTGCACAGAGCATGGGCCTTGCGCGGGGCATGGGGCGCGAAGACGGGAAACGGGATTACGCCAGCGACAGGATGAACAGGCACCGTTTCGGGACGGCACCCTCAAGTCAGTCGCAAAAATCCGAACAAGATTGCCAATAGATGATTTGAAATCATCTACTTCACGGCGATGCTACGCTGCAAATCTTAGTTAACACCCTTAGAATTTAGGCAATTGATGCCAGGCTTTACACTCATCAAGGCGCATATATTTCGTCCGATTACGAAGTAAATAATACGATGAAATCAAAAGATTTCTCCGCCCCCTTTCGATGTGGAGACGGGCTCTTGCGATGAAGGTAAACACGCCGTGCGCCAGGCGCGCGGCAAAGCGCGGCCGCGCCGTCCCGGCAGGCACCAGCGGGCATCACCACGCAGGCGACTCGCGATCAGGAGGCTCAGGACATCGACCCGGAAATGGAACACCCCGTAACACCAGAAACAGCAAACGATTGTCGTGAAGGTGTAGAGGTCGTTGTAGTTGACCAGATAGGTGCCCGAGACATTCATCAGGGCATATGTCACCAGCCAGGCCACGCCAAACGCACGCAAGTGATCGGCGATGCGCCGGGGAAAGGCGACGAGACACAGCGCCATCATCATCGGGGGCAGCAGCGCCAGAATCAGGCCGACCGCCCCCAGATCGAGCAGGGTGTTGATATAGCCATTGTGCGCGTGGCCGATCACGATCAGCTTGAGATGCGCGAAATAGGCCTGCGCGCCCGCCGCCCACCCGGTCGCATAGCCCTGGCCGACCAGCGGATGGAGGGCATAGAACCGCCAGGCCACCTCCCAGATCAGCGACCGCCCCGACATGTCGGCCCCGCGCCCGACCGATGCGAAGAGCCCGCCCGCGATCAGCGTGGACAGCCCCGAAAGCATGACCAGCGCAACCAGCCCCGCCATGCCCAGCAGCACGAGCCAGCGCGCTGCCCGCCCCATCGGAATGGCAAAGAACCACGCCCCGCCGACCGCCAGCGGGATGATCACCAGCACTTTGGCCGAACCGCTCATCACCACCAGCACCATGCCCGCCAGCACCAGCACCAGACGAAGCCAGCGCCAGCGCAGGAACACGCGCCCGAAAGTGAGCAGGATGATGACCGCGAGAGCCAGCATGCGGGCCAGCTCGTTCTTGTGGGCGAACGAGCCGCGCAGGCGCCCGGCATGTTCGGCAACGCCCGGTTCCCCGGCCTGATGGACCGCATAGACCGGCATCGCCAGGCGCAAGGCCAGCGTGACCACGATCAGCCCGGCACTGCAATGAACCAGCACCCGCGCGATGTCGCGCGCGGGGATCGTGGTGGCGATCACGCAGGAAACCATGACCGTTCCCACGAAAGCCACCGCGCGCCGCAGGGCCAGATCGGGCATGGGGCTCCATAACGGCGAGAGCCCCACCCAGAGCGCCAGCAAGCCATAGCCGACGAGTGGCGGACTGATCGACAGACGCCCCTGCAACTGGCGCTGGATCAGCCCCCAGAGCCCCAGCATCGCCCCGCCCAGATAGACCGCGATGCCCAGCGCCTGCACCATCGGCGCCTCGCCCACGTCGCGGAAGCTGTTGGAATTGCCCGAGAGCGGACGGGTCATCGCGCCGCTGAAATAGAGGATGACGCCATAGACATAGAGCCGGGGCACCAGCCCCGAGAGGCTGAACGTGCCTTCCACCACGGTGACCAGACGCCAGGGCCGCTGCGCCCAGGGCACACGCGCGCCAACCTCGTTGCCTTGCGCGATCATCCGTGCTGCCGGTGCTCCATCGCGCGGGCAAACAACGCCTCGTAGCGGCGCGCCACCGCCTCGATGGCAAAATCCGCCGCCCTTGCCCTTGCCCGCGCCGGATCGACAGGCTCGGCCAGAGCCCGGGCCATGGCCCGGGCGAGCGCGGCCACGTCGCCGACCGGCACCAGATACCCGAAGGCCCCGGAGCCCAGGATTTCGCCCCCCCCGCCCGGCGCATCGGTCGCCACGACCGTCCGCCCGAGCGCGAGCGCCTCGGCGATCACGTTGGGAAAGCCCTCGAAACGCGAGGACAGCACGAAGAGGTCGGCACGGGCCAGAAAGGCCTCGGGCCGGTTGCGGAAACCGGGCATGTGGACACGTCCGGCAATGCCCAGCGACAGGCACAGGGCCTCCAGTTCGGCCCGCAGCGGGCCCTCGCCCAGAATCAGCAAGCGCGGCGCGCCTTCCAGCCGGGCAAAGGCGCGCAGCAGGGTCGGATAGTCCTTTTGCCCGACCATCCGCCCCATGGCCAGGATGACCGGCCCCGGTGAGGGCCAACCGGCGGGAGCCTCGGCGCCCCTATCCGGTTCCGCTTCGGGGGAGGGCACCGGATTGAGCGTGGTCATCACCCGTTCGGGCGCGAGGGCGGCATAGGCAATGATGTCCTGCGCCACTTCGCCCGCAACACAGCCCACGCCATCGGCGCGGCGATAGGCCGCACGAAGCAGCGGCGGAAACAGGGCCCGGCGCAGGCGGTCGCGCCCGGCGATCTCGCGCGTGGTGTGATTGCGCACGAGGCAGGCCACCGCCGTGCGCGGCGACCACAGCCGCGCCGCCCAGAGCCCGGCGACATTGGGACCGAGCAGGGCCGTCGCCAGAAAAGCCGGACGGCGGCGGCGCAGCAAAAGCCCCAGCCGGGGCCAGGCCAGCGCGGTGAACCGGCTGCCCAGAGCGACGATCTCGACCCCCGGCAAGACCTTGTCGATCACCGGGCCGCGCAGGGCGTTGACGATGATCGTGACCTTGCGCCCCTGATCGTGCCAGTGATTGGCAAGCCGCACGAGCGCATTCTCGGCGCCGCCCCCATGGAAGGCAGGCATGTAGAGCAGGATCGGCACCTCGGGCGCAAGAACTGGGCGCGCGAGGGCGTTCTCGCCGGCATCCTCGTTCCCTTGCCGGCCGGCCGGTGCCACCTGCCGCTGCGCAACCGATCTGCCCATATCCAGTCTCCCGAAACAGGGGCCAGCGCGGGGCAGGCCTCATGCGTCCCGGGAAAAGGGTATCGTAAATCAAAAACCCAACAAACAACCGTATTGGCACAAAGTTAAGTTCATGATTCGAAAACCATGACCTATATTTACCATGATCGTCACGCAGGTTCGGATCATGATTCGATGTTGATTCGGCAAACCCTGCTCTATCTTCCCGCGCAAATCCTGGCCCCTCTCGTCCAGTTCGCCTCGATTCTGGTCTGGGCCCGCCTGATGACCCCGCGCGATCTGGGCCTGGTCACACTCACCATTGCGGTGCAGGAGGTTTATTTCGCGCTGTTTTTTGGCTGGTGGCAGCGATACGTGCTGCGCTTCGTGCGCACATTTGCCGACAGCGCCGCCCGGCACCGGTTTCTGGGTAGCGAGACCCTCGCCCTGCTGGCCTCGACCGCCGCGCAAAGCCTGGCCGTGGTGCCGCTGTGCGCCGCGATGGAAGGCGGCCTTCCCGATCCGGCAACGCTCGCGCTTGTCGAAGGCTTCATGATCACCCGCTCGCTCGGCGCCTACCTTGCCGACCGCGCGCGCGCCGAAGCGCGGGTCGGCCTCTACAGCCTCGTGCAGGTCTGCGGGCCGGTGGTGGGCTTTGCCGTCGGGGTGCCGCTGCTGCTGGCGCACGGGTCGTCGGCCCTCTCCGTTCTGCTCGGCTTCCTGCTGGCCCAGGGCCTGGGGCTGGCCGCCGCGCTGGCGATGAGCGATGCCTTGCGCCGCCCGCCTGCGTTCGACCGCGCGATTTTCCACACCGCCATCGCGTTCGGGGGCGCGGTGATGATTGCCACCCTGCTCGCCACGCTGGCCCTCGCCCTGCCACGCTTCATCGTCAGCGGCACGCTGGGCATGGCGGCGATGGGCACCTTCGCGGTGGGCTATGGGCTGGGCTTGCGCGCCTCGTCGTTCGCGGTCACGCTGGTGACGGCGGGGGCCTATCCGCTGGTGGTGCGGCGGATGGAGCAGGAGGGGATCGAGGCGGCCTTTGTCCAGTTGCGGCAGAACATGGTGCTGGTCGCGCTGGCGGTCATGCCGGTGGCCTGCGGCCTGCTCGCCATCAACAAGCTGATCATCGACGTGCTGGTCGAAAGCCGTTTCCGCGAGGCGACTGCCAGCATCCTGCCGCTGGCCACGATTGGCGGGCTCTTCCGCTATCTGCGCGCACATACCAGCGATCAGGTCTTCGCGCTGTGCCTGCGCCCCGGCTATGGCACCATGATTGCCGCGCTCGACATCGTGGTGGCCGCTGCCTCGACATGGATCGGCCTGCGTTGGCTGGGGCTGACCGGGGCCGCCCTCGGGCCGATGGTCTCGGGCCTGTGCACGCTGCTGGCCAGCTTCGCGCTCTCGCGCAGGCGCTTCGGGTTCCGCGCCCCGCTTTGGGCCTTTGCGCGGATTCTGGCGGCGGCGGCGCTGATGGGGCTGGGGGTATGGGCCCTCCGGCTGAGCCACACCGCACCGATGCTGCTGCTGGCGATGGGGCTTGGCGTGGTGTTCTATGGTGGGGCGCTGGGCGTGACGATGCCGCGCGAGGCGCGCGCCCTGCTGACCATGCTGGCCGCCCACCTGCGCGCAAGGCGGGCGCGGCAACCGTCCTGACCCCGCCGCAAGCTGCGATTCAAGTGCGCAAGGCGGCTGCCTAGGGCTTGGTCCACGAGCCTTCAGGGAGCAACGCGCATGGCATCGCAGGATATGGGCGCCGACATCATCGTCGGCCAGGAGTGGACCGATCTGACACAGGCCTATCCGGCGCTGGCCAATGTGCCGACATGGATCCAGTGCCGGGGATCGGTGCCCGCGCTGGTGGCCTATTCGGCTTCGGGGCAGGCCCCTGTCCAGGGTGGCTTTCTCGTCAGCCAGGGCGATGCCTTTGGCGGCAGCGCCGCGCACATCTGGGTGCGCACGCTCAACTACCCCACCATCATTACCGCAGGAGTGGCCTGACATGAGCATGGGCAATCTTGCCTTCGCGCAACTGGGCTCGCTGCGCACCCAGGCCGGACAGGCCCTCGATGCCGCCCGTTCCCCCGGCCTTCACTGGGCCGCGACCTATCGCGGACCGCTGGCCGACGACCCGCTCCAGCTGGCGACGGCCGCGCCGGGCGTGACGATGGGCACGATCGGCGCGGGCACGACCATTTCGGGCGGACTGGCGATTGCCAATACTGCCGCGCAGATCACCCGGCTGGGCGCCTGGCAGGCCACTTCCGACAGCGTGTTCATCGCCCCCGACCGAACCGGCGGGCGCATCCGCTTCAACCTGTTCGGCCCCCGCGTCGACGTGCGCGTCGCCCGCTCGACCACCAGCACGCGCGGCTTCTCGATCCTCGTCGATGGCAGGCTCCTGACCCGCACGCCCTTCGATCAGGCCGTGGCCGGCTTTGCCGCCAAGTCCGCCGCATCAAGCGCGCGCCAGTGGATGCAGATCGACTTTGGCGCCAATATCCAGACTTATGCCCTCGCCCGCGCCAATGTCGGCGTGGCAGGCACCGGCTATGCCGTGGGCGACACGATCACCATTGGCGGCGGCACTTTCGCCAGCGCCGCCGTGCTGCGGGTTACCGGGGTGAATGCCGGCGCGGTCACCAACGTGATCGTGCAGAACCCCGGCTCCTACACCGCACCGCCCAATTCCCCGCTGGCCCAGTCCGCCACCTCCGGCAGCGGCACCGGCTTTCAGGCCACCGCCCCGATCTGGCACAAGCTCCAGAGCAGCGCGACCAGACGCCTGATCGAGATCGTCTTCGATTATGGCACGATGTTCGGCGGGCTCACCCTGCCCCCCGGCAGCGCAGTGACCGCCGCCGATCCCGTCCCCTCGCCCAAGCTGGTGATCGCGGGCGACAGCATCACCGAATACCTGATGGCCGACTATGCGGTGGGAACATGGGCCTGGCAGGTGGCAAGGCGCCTGAACCTGGCCGACCGCTTCGTGCCCTATGGAACGGCGGGGCGCGGCTGGCTGATGAGCACGCCCTTCTCGCTCGACGTGGCCGGGATCATCGCCGAGGCGCCCGATTTCCTCGTGATCGCGCTGGGCACCAATGATGCGCTCGGCTCTGTCGATCCGGCCACGCTGACCGCCACCGTCACCGCGCGCCTCAACGAAATACGCGCCGCGCTGCCCGCCGTCCGCATCGTGGTGGCCGGGCCCTTTGCCGGGGATGGCGCCGGAACCGCCACCGCCGCGATTGCCGCAGGCGTCGCGGCCGCCAATGCCCCGCAATGGCTGCGCTTCATCGATTTTCGCGCGCTCGGGGTCTATTCGGAAACCAGCCCCTGGGCCTGCGTCGGCAACACGGCCTCGACCACCGACGTTCACCCCAGCCAGGCCGGGCACGACGTGATCGGCGCGGCGCTCACCCCGCTGGTCGGAGCCGCGCTCAGGGAAATGGCGCTGACTGTGTGAGCCGGGCATGGGCAGGCGTTAGAGCCCGACCCAAAAGTCCTTCGGGTCGGTTTGGCGTGTCTTTTGCGCCACCACGGCGTCGGCTGTTCGCCACGATGCTTCCAGCATCGCTGGGCTCTCAGCCTCCTTGTGGTGACCCAAAATCCCTCGCCA
>DQVI01000082.1 GCA_015661825.1 Novosphingobium capsulatum | reverse complement strand
GTGGCCTGCTCGATGGCGTTTTTCCGCGTGCTGCGCCCGGTGAGCGTCGACGAGACGGAAATCCAGCATGTCGCCATCGGCATGGGCGATGCCGGTTCCACGCCCTCGCCGGCGGGCAACCGCGCCCGCCTGCGCCTGCACGAGCATTTCCAGGGCCCGATGGGCTTTGGCACGCCCGACGACGCGGAAGGCTGGGAACGGGTCCAGCGCGGCGCACAGGCGGGCGATGACCTGTGGATCATGCTCAATCGCGGGACGGATGCCCCCGAAGGGCTTGCACAACCGGGGCACAATGCGGGCGATGCCTCCTCGGAAGTGGGCATGCGCGCGGCCTATCAGCAGTGGAAGAGGATGATGACGGCATGAGCATTGCATTCGAGGAAGCCACGCGTTTCATCTGGGCCGAAGCCGACATGCTCGACCGGCTTGACTACAAGCCGTGGCTGGCGCTGTGGACCGCAGAGGGCACCTATACCATCCCGGTCGACCATGACGGGCAGGACTTCGACAACCAGCTCAACGTCGTCCACGACAATGCCACCATGCGCGCGGCGCGGGTCAAGCGCCTGACTTCGGGCTTTTCGATGAGTTCGGCGCCGCCCGCGCGCACCGTGCGCACCGTCTCGCGCTTTGTCGTCACCGACGAGGCGGCCGACATGATCGAACTGCGCGCGGCCATGGTGCTGGTCGAATACAAGTACGAGCGCACCCGCGTTCTGGCTGCCGACCTGACCTGCCGCCTGGTGCGCGAGGAAGGCGCGATCAGGCTGGCGCGCAAGATCGTCCGCCTCGCCAACTGCGACGATGCCCTCCACGGCATCGGATACCTGCTGTGAGGGACGCGCCGGACATCGCTCTGGTCACGGGCGGGGGCAGCGGCCTTGGCGAGGCCATCGTGCGCGGCCTCCATGGGGCCGGTTACCGCGTGGCGGTGACCGACATCGATGGCGACAAGGCGCAGGCCGTGGCGCGGACCCTCGACCCTGCGGGGGAAACCGCCATCGGCCTGCCGCTCGATGTCACCGATGCGGCGGCCATCGAAAGCGCCACCGCGCAGATCGAGGCGCGCTGGGGCGCGGTGCAGGTGCTGGTCAACAATGCCGTGCTCACCCGCGCGGTGCCCGTGCTCGACATCACGCTCGACGACTGGGACCAGGTCATGGCCGTCAACGCGCGCGGCACTTTTGCCGCCAGCCAGATCCTGGCCCGCCGCATGAAGGCCGCCGGCTATGGCCGCATCGTCAACATGGCCTCGCTGGCCGGGCAGAACGGCGGCACGGCAACCGGCGCGCACTATGCCGCCAGCAAGGGCGCGATCATCACGCTGACCAAAGTGTTCGCCCGCGATCTGGCGCCCTTTGGCATCACGGTGAACGCCATTGCGCCCGGCCCCATCGACAGCCCGATGGTCCGCGCGCTGGTGCCCGCAGACAAGATGGCGGGCATGGTGGCGGGCATTCCGGTGGGCCGACTGGGCGACGCGGCCTTCATCGCCGACATGGTGGTGCGTCTGGCCGCGCGCGATGCCTGTTTCGTCACGGGCGCCACGTGGGACATCAACGGCGGCCTGTTCATGCGCTGAAACAGCGCCGGGGAGAGCACAAGCGATGGTATCGCAACAGGATTTCCGGCGCGCCATGGCCGCGCTGCCGGCGGCGGTGAATATCATCACCACCGATGGCGCGGCGGGGCGTCAGGGCATGACCGCCACGGCGGTCTGTTCGGTCAGCGATGAACCGGCCTCGTTGCTGGTCTGCATCAACCGGAGCGCGCGCATCCATGACATGCTGCGCGACAATGGCCGCTTTTGCGTCAATGTTCTGGCGGCGGGGCAGGATGGTGTTTCGGGCGCCTTCTCGACCCGCGGCCTGTCCATCGACGAGCGACTGGCGCGGGCCGGATCGGTGATCATGCTGGAAGATGGCCAACCGGCACTCGCCGAAGCTCAGGTGGCGCTGGGCTGCCGCGTTGTGCAGGTCATCGAGGCGGGCACCCATTCGATCTTCATCGGCGCGGTGGAGCAAGTGGTGAGCGGACAGGGCGTGGGGGCTCTGGCCTATTACGGGCGGGCCTATCACCATCTGGGCGGCGCGGCGCCGATGGCGGACGCTTGCGCATGAGCGCGGCACGCGAAACCGCCCACGCCTTTGTGGCGGCGCGCAGGGCGGGGTGCGGGCTGGCGGAATGGCCGGGCGACCTGCCACAGGACATGGACGCAGCCTATGCGGTGCAGGCTGCGGTGCAGGCCTGCTGGGGCAGGCCGGTCGGCGGGGTCAAGGTGGGCCGCGTGCTGGGCGAATGGGCCGAGCGGTTCTCTGTCGACCGGTTCGTCGGCCCGATCTGCGCGGAAACCATCCAGCACCCGGCCCCCGGCGAGACCGCGCGCTTTCCGGTGATCGCGGGCGGCACGGCCCTGCTCGAATGCGAGGTGATCGCGGTTCTGGGCCGCGACGCCCCTGACGACACCGCCATCACGCCGGAGGCCGCGCGCGATCTGGTCGCCAGCCTGCATATCGGCATCGAGATCGCCGGAAGCCCGATGGCCGACATCAATGCACTGGGGCCGCTGGCCTCGATTGCCTGCTTTGGCAACAACAACGGCGCCATCGTGGGGCCGCCGATTGCCGCGTGGCAGACACGCGACCTCGGCGCGC
>DQVI01000202.1 GCA_015661825.1 Novosphingobium capsulatum | reverse complement strand
GCCGCGCCGGTTCGGGCGCGAGCGGCGCGGCCTGTCCGCGCGTCAGCACGCGATGGAGGCCATCGCCTTCCCCCCGTCCCCGCCCCCGTCCCGCAAAATCGGCGCCGAGCGTGACGACATGGCCTTCCACGTCGGCGGCAAAGACGAAGCCGTGGACGATGCCGGGCGGAACGACGACCGCCAGCGGCCCTTCCAGCGCCTGCACGGCCCCGTCGAACGAGATCCGCACCTGTCCCCGATGCACCAGCAGCATCTGGACGAAATCGGCATGGCGATGGGGCTTGATCTCCCAGTCGTTGAGCGAGGAGCGCGCGGCAATCGTCTCGATATGGGCAAAACCGCTGTCGATGGCGGGTTCGCGCTCGCCATAGAGGGTATAGCTGGGAATGGCAGGGCGGACCATCGATCTGTCCTCAAAGTACCAGCAAATGTCGCCTCCATGCCTTCCCGTATGGAAGGGCCGCTGTCAAGTTTCGGGCATGAGCCCGCCAGAGCGGACAAGGCCCGGACACGACGCGCCTTTCCCTCGAAAAAATGCGGGTCGAACGGGAGAGACGAACCTCATGAAAACCCAGGTTGCAATCGTTGGCGCGGGGCCCGCCGGGCTTCTGCTGGGCCATCTGCTGAAGGTCGAAGGCATCGACTGCGTGATCGTCGAACGGCAAAGCGGCGACTATGTGCTCAGCCGCATCCGCGCCGGGGTGCTGGAGGCGATCACCGTCGAGCTGATGGAGCGCCTCGGCCTCGACGCGCGGCTCAGGGCCGAGGGCCTTGTCGAGGAAGGCTTCAACCTGGCCGATGGCGAGCGGCTGATCCGCATCGATGTCGCCAATCTCACCGGCCAGACAGTCACCGTCTATGGCCAGACCGAAGTGACCCGCGACCTGATGGACGCCGCCCCCGAACGGGGCCTGCCGATCTTCTACGAGGCCGCCAATGTCGCGCTCCACGCCATAGAAAGCGATGCGCCATGGCTCTCGTTCACCCACGAAGGCCGGGCCCGGCGCCTCGACGCGCGCTTCATCGTGGGCTGTGACGGCTTCCACGGCCCCTCGCGCCGGGCCATTCCCGCCTCGGTCGGGCGCGTGTTCGAGCGGGTCTATCCGTTCGGCTGGCTGGGCATCCTCGCCGATGTCCCGCCGTGCAACGACGAACTGATCTATGCCAACCACGCGCGCGGCTTTGCCCTCGCCTCGATGCGCAGCGCCGCGCGCAGCCGCTATTACATCGACGTGCCGCTGACCGAACGGGTCGAGGACTGGGACGACGAACGGCTGTGGGACGAACTGGGCATCCGCCTTGGCCCCGAGGCCGCCGCGCGGATCACGCGGGGGCCTGCCATCGAGAAGTCGATCGCGCCCTTGCGCTCGTTCGTGTTCGAACCAATGCGCCATCGCAGCCTGCTGCTCTGTGGCGACGCGGCCCATATCGTTCCGCCGACCGGGGCCAAGGGGCTCAATCTGGCCGCCAGCGACGTGCATTATGCGGCGCAAGCCCTCTGCGCGTTCTTCAAAGCCCATGATGCCGATGCCATTGCCGGGTATTCGGCCAAAGCCCTGGCGCGGGTGTGGAAGTCGGAACGGTTCAGCTGGTCGCTCACCAAGCTCATGCACCGCTTTCCCGATGATGGCCCGTTCGAGCGGGCGATGCAGGTCGCCGAACTCGACTATATCGCCGGCAGCCGGGCGGCGCAGACCAGCATTGCGGAGAACTATGTGGGCCTGCCGGTTTGATCGGGCGGACAGCGCAGGGGCCCGGACCGGGTCCGGGGCCCTGCGCCGCGCCTGCTCCAAGTCGGTGAAACAGCGGGACAAGACGCCCGATTGCCGCTCACGACACGAAGTTTCCCGTCAATGTGACAAATACCCCCCAACCGTCACAGGCCCGTCACAAACTCCCGACACAAGGCGCGCAAGTGTTCATCCCGCGGGCAAACCATGCGCCAGATCGATATTCTTCTGACCAATCCGCTTGAGGGCGGACATGACAGTTTCGCCCATGGCGACCTGAAAGTGGTGTTCCATCCCTGGCGCTGGAACGGGCCGCTGCCGCTGCTCGACGGGCGCCCCTGGGCCTTTGTCGACTGGCTGCTGCCCGAGCTTTCGGGGCTGGAACTGTGCCGCCGCCTGCGCTGCGACCTTCAGACCGAGCAGGCCCATGTGACGATGATCCTCGAAGAGGACGATGCCGAAGCCAAGCGCCGCGCCATGCGCGCGGGCGCCGACGACTATATCGTCGGGCCGATCGACCGGGGCACCGTGCTCGACCGGGTGCTCTCGGTGCAATTGCCCGAGCGCGAGATCGTCGCGCGCACGCTGCGGCTGGGCGATCTCAGCCTCGACCTGACGGCGCTTCAGGCCCGCTGGAAGGACAAGGCGATTGCCCTGATGCCCAACGAACTGCGGCTGTTGCGCTATCTGATGGAACAGCCCGGACAGGTCTTCTCGCGCGCGCAACTGATCGCCGCGCTCGGCAAGCAGACCCAGCCGATCGACGAGCGCACCGTCGATGCCTGGGTCAGCCGGTTGCGCCGCGCGCTGCGCGAGGTGGGCGCGGGCTATCCGCTGCGCACGGTCCGCGCGCTCGGCTATGTGCTGGACAAACCCTGATTACGGATTGGGCGCGCGCGCATCGCGGCAGGTGTGCCCGATGCCCGGATTGAACACGTTGCAGGGATCGAGCGCCGCATAGTGATCGGCCAGCGCAGGCTTGGCGTGGTAGAGATGGCCGACATTGTGCTCGGCGGGATATTCCGCGCCGCGCCGGTCGAGCAGAGGCAGCATCGCTTCTTCGAGCGCCATGCAATCGGTGCCCTTGGCCACGATGTAGTCCTGATGGAAGACATGGCACAGGAAGTGGCCATAGTAGAGCTTGTGAAGGATCGGCCCCTCGATTTCGGGCGGCAGGGTCTCCACCCAGTCCTCGCAATTGCGCGGCAGGGCGATGTCGAGCGCGACGATGTTCTCCACCGTATCCCCATGGACCGCGCGATAGCGGTTGGCCGCGCCCGCTGCGGCAAAGCGGTGGAGAAACGCGCCTTCAGCCTCCGCCGGGGTACATTCGAAGAAATCGCCGCTGGCTGACGGAAAATGCGCCTCCAGCCATGCTTTTGCCTCGGCAATGCCCTCGTCGGCCATGCGCAACAGCAGGTGATGCTCATAGCGGTCGCGCCATTCGACAAGGCGCGGCGGCAGGTGCGAAGGCAGCAGGTTGGCGGCGAACTGGATCACCTTGTCCGACCATCCGGCCGGCACGAACGGCAGGCCGTCGATGCGCGCCTTGGCCGCAAACAGCGCGGGGATGCGGTCGGTCCCCAGCTTCTGGATGGCAAGGTAGGTATCCTTGCCATAGCGCGCGGCGATGTCGAAGCAGGTGCGGTGCATATATTCACCCGCCACCGGCAGATGGGCGAACCCGCCCAGGATCGCGCGGCGCAGCGCGGTCAGTTCCGCCGGATCGTTGGTGCCGATGTAGAAAACGCGGGTTTCCTTGTCCTTTTCAAACGTATCGAGGCGGACGGCGAACAGCATGACTTTGCCCGCGCTGCCCGAAGCCTCGAACAGACGGCCCGGATCGGCGTTGAAACGGGCGGGCGTATCGGCATCGATCTGGCGGACATGCCCGGCATAGCCATGGTCGCTGGCCGCGCGCGCGGGGGCCAGATCGATCTCTTCGGGCGTGAACCCGCCGCGTTCGAGCCGGGCAAGCATCGCCTCGGCCTCCTCCCCCAGCGCCCCTTCGCCCAGTGCGATACCCAGATGGTTGACGAGTTCGAGCTGGCCGCGCGCATCGACGCGGGCATAGAGCGCCATTTCGCTATAGGCCGGTCCGCGCCGCACCAGCGCGCCGCCTGAATTGTTGCAGATGCCCCCCATGACCGAAGCCCCGATGCACGACGAGCCGATCACCGAATGCGGCTCGCGCCCGAACGGGCGCAACAGGGCCTCCAGTTCATAGAGCGTGGCCCCCGGCAGGCAGACCACCTGCCGCCCCTGATCGATCAGGTGAATGCCATGAAGGCGGCGTGTCGAGATAATCACCACCGGGCGATCATACGTGCCATCGGGCGTCGATCCGCCGGTCAGGCCGGTGTTGGCCGCCTGGGTGATCACGATCACCCCCGCCGCGACACAGGCGCACAACACCCGCCATTGCTCGACAAGGCTGCCGGGCTGCACCACCGCCAGCACCGGCCCCGCGCCAAACCGGATGCCATGGGAAAAGCCGCGCGTGGCCCCTTCCCCGGTCAGGACATGGGCCCGGCCCACCAGCCCCTCAAGCCGCGCGACAAGCCCTTCGGCATCGACCGGCTGGCCGGAAACCGGGACATGGCTGGCACTGGCAACTGGCGGAACATTCGCGAAGGTCATGCTTGAAATCCGGCGGATCAGGCCGGGACGCTCCCGGCGCAGCAAAAGGGACGCCGAAGATAGAGAGCCCAACATCATTCCTGAAATGATAGTTTTGAATTATCATCATTCCAAATTAGAATTATTTCCTCAAAACCTTGAAAAGAAACGGGAGGGAAGGCGCCTCGCCCCTTCCCTCCCGCCTGGTCCTGAAAGGGACGGGGGCCATGAGGCCCCCGTCTGATCCCGTTGCCTCAGAACTTGGCCCCGAGACGCACACCGAACGTGCGCGGCTGGTTGGGCACGATGTAGGTGCGGCTCGTGCAGACCGAGCAGGCGATGTAGCGCGAGAGATCGCCGCGTTCGTCGGCCACGTTGGTCATGAAGAACTCGAGGCTGTACTTGCGCCATTCGGTGCCCAGCGCGAGGTTGACCTGGCTGAAGGGCTGGAGCCAGCCCATCGCATTGGCCATGTAGACCCGCAAGTCGGACGCCGCCGAACTCTGGAACGTGGCGTTGACCTGGCCATAGACTTTCGCCTCGCCCACATTCTTCGCGTAACGCAGCGTGCTCGCCAGCTTCCACTGCGGGGTGATCGGCAGGCGGGTGCCCTTGGGGGCAAGAATTTCGCTGCCCGCGCAAGTATACGTCGGATCGTCGACCGAGCAGAGGTTCTTGCGCGTCGTGGCGTTGGTATAGGCGCCGCCCACGTTGAGGCTCAGCCCGCCCTTGACCACATTGGCATCGAATTCCACGCCGCGAATGCGCGCATCGGGGCCGTTGTGGATTTCGGTGAAGCTGTTCGCCCCCAGATAGGCGAACTGGAAATCCTTCCAGTTCTGCTGGTAGAGCGCGACGTTGAGGCGCAGCAAACCGTTGAACAGGGTCGTTTTCATGCCCAGTTCGTAGTTGGTGAGGAAGTCCGAGCGATAGGGCGCGACATCGGCGCGGCGGTTGATCCCGCCCGGACGGAACCCGCGCGAGATCGTGCCATAGACCATGACATCGTGCATGGGCTTCCAGGTCAGGTTGAAGCGATAGGTCGCGCCATCGCCCTTGGCCCGCTTGGGCACCACGCCCCCGTTCACATAGTCACCCAGATTGGTGCAGGGGCCGCCCGCAACCGCCGCGGGAAGCAGCGAGATGCCGGTTTCGCCCGCCGACTGCGCATCGCGCAGGGTCAGGCCATCGCTGGTGTAGCACCCCGCCACGCCCGTGCGCGACGAGCCCGCGCCGTTGGGCGGCGGATTGTCGTCGGCGCCCTGATAGTAGCCGGGATTGCGGCCGAAGCCGAAGAAGCCGATCAGCGAGTTGTCGTACTTGAAGTAGCGCCCGCCCGCCGTCGCGGTCAGGTTGTGGAAGATGTCGTAGCTGACCTCGCCAAAGATCGCATAGTCCTTGTCGATGCGGTGCTGCTGGGTCAGCCAGAGCGTGCCGGGATGGCCATTGACAGAGAGATCGTCGGCCAGGCCCGCGACCTGATAGTCCTGATGGATCAGGTTCGACTGGCGCTGGTAGAACAGGCCGCCGACCACGCGCAGCGGCTCGGTCGAGGGCGACGCGATGCGCAGTTCCTGGCTCAGCTTCTTGAAGTGGTCCGAGCCGAAGATCTGCTGGCGCGGGTCGATCGTGTTGCCCGCATTGTCCTTGTAATAGGCATAACCGGCCAGGCCACCCGCGCTGCTGTAGAGCGAATCATACGCCTCGGCATAGTCGGTGTAGTCGCTCGACTGGAACGTCTTGCGGTCAAGGTAGGCGCCCGCATACGTGAGATCCCACGAGCCGATCTTGCCCTCGACCGTCAGCGCGGCCTGAACGAACGTATCGTGGCGATATTCGGGGAAGAAGTGCTGGACCTGAAGGTCGCCGACCTTGGGGTCATAGCCATAGGAGCCGTGGCTGCGGGTGTCCTGGTACATGACGGTGGGCGTGACCGTCCAGTTGTCGTCCAGATCGACCTTGAGCGCCGCGCGGCCACCGGCCACTTCGGTGTCGTTGTAGTTCTTCTTCACGTACTTGGAATTGTTGACGCAGATGCCGCCGTCGGTCGGCAGGAAGCAGCGTGTGCCCGCCACGTTGTCGATGTAGCCCGCGTCCTTCTGGTAGAAGCCAACCACGCGCAGCGCGGCCTTCTGCGAGAGCGGGATGTTGACCATCCCTTCCACCTTGACCCCGACGCCGCCCGGACCGACCTTGTTCACTTCGGCGTCCATGCGGCCATAATAGCCGGTGGTATCGGGCTTGTTGGTGATGATGCGGATCGTGCCCGCTTCCGACGAGGCGCCATAGAGCGTGCCCTGCGGCCCGGCGAGGCTTTCGATGCGGGCAATGTCGTAGATGTGGACGTCGAGGTTGCCGCCCACGGTGGTGACCGGCTGTTCGTCGAGATAGACGCCGACCGAGGGCAGCGGGCCCGAGTGGTTGCCGTCGCCGCCCGAGGCCACGCCGCGCATGTAGATGATGTTGGTGCCCGGCGTACCCGAGTTCTGCGAGATCACCGAGGGGAGCTGCTGGGTGTAGCTCTTGAAATCGCTGACGTGGAGCTGGTCGAGCTTCTGCGTGCTGAGCGCCTGGATCGAGATCGGCACGTTCTGGAGGTTTTCCGAACGCTTCTGCGCGGTCACGATGATGACGTTGCCCTCTTCCGCAGCGGGTGCAGCGTCAGGAACGACGGTGGGAGGAGAGGCAGGTGCGGGCGCGGCCTCCTGGGCCATGGCGACGGTCGCCGGAGCAAGAAGCGCCGTGCTCGTCATCAGGAGAAAACGCGGGAGACCCGCCGTCACAAAACGCATGATAAATCCACCCTGTTACATACTTATGCGCAAGGGTGTGCGCTGCGACATGATCATGCGTCAAGTGGATGCAAACGATACCAATAGATCACAGATAAGCGTGACAGTTTTGCAACGCATTGCTGCAATCAATCATAACCTTGCGGCCAATCATAAACTGTCGGTGCGTGAGGATAGCTTTCCAGAACCGGCCCGAGCGCGGCCCTGAGCGGATCGAGCCAGGGCTCGAACGGCTTCCACGCGCTGGTGCCCTCGCGGAAGATCGGCTGGCGCACCTGCTCGGAACTGGCCGTGCGGACCGCGCGCTCGGTCTTGTGGAAGGCCAGGCAGGCTTCCTCGAACGGCAAGCCGCAGGCCGCCAGCAGGGCGCGCACCTGCGTTTCGGTCTCCTCGACCATGGCCTCGTAGATCACCCGGTGAACCGTGCCGGGCTGCACCGCATCGACATGGGCCATGAGCCGCACATAATCGGCATAATAGCGCCCCATGTCCTCCAGATCGTAGGAGAACCCCTGCCCGCGCGCAAAATGCTGCTTGAAGTTGGAAAAGCAGCAGCCGAGCGGGTGACGCCGCGCATCGATGATCCGCGCGCGCGGCAGGATCAGCCGGATCAGCGGAACATGAACCCAGTTGTTGGGCATCTTGTCGATGAACAGGGGCCGCGCGGTGTGGCGCTGGATGCGCGTGGTGTGCAGATAGCTCTCGCCCATCGCGCGCAAATCCTCGCGCGTGAGCTTTGCCAGACCCGCCGGATAATCGGGCACCTTGCGCGCCAGCTGGGCGATGTCGGGCAGTTCGCTGGTGCCCTCGACCTGGCTGTGGCTGGCCAGGATCTGCTCGACCAGCGTGGAGCCGGCGCGCGGCATGCCGACCACGAAGATCGGATCGGGCGCCGGGCAGCCCGCCCCCTCCCCCGCCTCGAACAGGGCAGGCGTCGCCACGGCGATCATCGCGTCGATGGTCGCGGTGGTCTCGTCGGCCTTGTAGGGAATGCGCTTGCGGCGCAGGGCATTGGCGGCGGCATAATGGGCAAAGGCAGTCTGCGCCTCGCGCCGGTCCTCGAAGGCCTTGCCCAGCGCGAAATCGAGATGCCAGCGGTCTTCCGCGCCCAATCCGGGATCAGACAGGGCCTGCTCCATGGCGGCAATGTCTTCATCCGAAAAGCGCACGGTCTTGAGGTTGGCAAGGCTCCACCACGCCTCCCCCAGCCCCGGCATCAGGGCCAGCGCGCGGCGATAGGCGGCAATGCCATCGGCCTGACGCCCCACGGTCTTGAGCATGTGGCCATAGCTCATCCACACGCGCGGCTGGGCCGGGGCATCGGCCAGCACCTTTTCATAGAGCGCCAGCGCCGCGTCAAATGCGCCGATGCGGCCATTGGCGGCGGCAGCCAGATTGGCGTGGCTGGGATTGTCGGGATCTTCGCGGGTCACTTGCGCAAGCTGGTCGAGCGCCTCAGCCGCGCGGTTGGTGCGATAGAGGACGAGCGCCAAGTTGGCGCGGGCGGGCGTAAACGCGGGGTCAAGCTCGATGGCGCGGCGCAGCAGGTTTTCCGCGTCGCCATAGCGGCCGATGCGCCCGGCCAGTTCGGCAAACAGGCGGATCGCGCGCACGTCGAACGGGTCTTCCCGCAGCAGCGCGCGCAGCAGTGGCTCGGCCTCGGGCAGGCGGTTGGCGTTCATCGCGCTGGCGGCGGCCAGCAGGCGGGGATCGTAGACGGGGCGCGGGGGCAGGGTCACGGTGGTCATCGTGGGGCCACACCAATCATGGCGCGGCGTTTCGATCAAGCGCCGTGTGTCTTTTCGCCATCACAGGGCCGCCATCACTGGGCCGCCATGACAGGGCGGTCATGACAGGGCTCCGGGGCAGCCCCGGAGCCCTGTCGTGCCTTGGCAGGCTTACTTGGCCAGATCGGTGAACAGGCTGGTGAAGTAGACCACGCCCGGCGCGATGTTGGAGAGCGGGACGCGCTCGTTCAACCCGTGCGCGAACTCTTCACTGCCCTTGATCAGGACCGGCGCGGCGCCATAGGAATCAACGCCGTTGACCCGGTACCACATCGAATCCGACGCCCCCGAGGACTGTGCCGGGATCACCGCGATGCCCGGATAGGCCTGATGGATCGCCTTGTCGGTCGCCTTGAGGAAGTCGGCGCGCATCGGGCTGGCGGGCGAAGGCGTGGAGCCTTGCGTCACGTCGCTGACCTTGACCGCCGGATCGTTGGCCACCCTGGCCAGCTCGGCCATGATGTCCTCGCGCTTGTGGCCCGGGAAGATGCGGCAGTTCACGTTGGCCGTGGCGCGCTGGGGCAGCGCGTTGAGCGCGTGGCCACCGTTGACCATGGTGGGAACGCACGTCGTCTCGATACGGCCGATATATTCGGGCAGCGCGCGCAAGGTGGCGATGGCCGCCGGATCGGCCGGGTTGGCGGCAAAGGCGCGCATGGCGGCGGCCAGCTTCGGCTCGGGCGTGATCTTCGCCGCGCTTTCGAAGAAGGCCTTGGTCAGCGGGCTCTGCTCGGGCGTGAAGTGATAGGCGCCGATGTTGACCAGCGCCTGCGAAAGCTGGACGATCGCGTTGTCCTTGCGCGGGGCCGAGCTGTGGCCGCCCGGATTGGTCACTTCGAGCTGGAAGTCGGCATAGTTCTTTTCCGCGCCTTCCCACGTCCACGCCAGCGGCTTGCCGGTGGTCTCGTCGAGCATGCCGCCGCCGCCATCGACATTGATCACCAGGCCCGCGTTCTTGAGGCGCTTGGCGATGATCTCGCCGGTCTTCATGTTGGTTTCCTCGTCGCCGGAGAAGGCGATGAGGATCGTGCGCCTGGGCTTGAAGCCCTGATGGCGCATCTCGATCAGGGTCGAGACGGCAAGCGCGGCGTTGAACTTCATGTCGAGCGCACCGCGGCCATAGAGATAGCCGTTCTCGACCACCGGCACGAAGGGATCGCGGACCCAGTCCTCGCGCTTGGCCTCGACCACGTCCATATGGCCCGAGAGCACCAGCGGCTTGAGCCTGGGATCGGAGCCCTTCCAGGTGGCGATCATGTAGGCGGTGTCGTCGACGGGGACGATCTCGATGTCGGCAGGCGCCCAGCCGGCCTTGACCAGCGTGTCGCGATAGAGCGCGGCGACCTTGGGGGTCTCGTTGCCGGGGCCCTGGACCGAACGCAGCGCGATCGACTGCTTGGACAGCTCCAGGGTCTGCGCTTCGGCCTCGGCATGGCCGGCGGCCAGCGCCGGAGAGGCCGTCAGGGCCGTGGCGGCAGACAGCGCCAGAGCAGAAACAAGCGACACGGGTAACTTCATCGGGGGTACTCCTTCCGGGCGCGGAAGCTGATCCCGAACGGTTTCGGATACAACCTTTTTTTGCAGTGCAAGATGAGCTTTCCCGCAAGGGTGGCGAAGGGCCCCGGACATGATCGGGAGCCCTCCACGGCTTTGGAGCCATGTCCCTGAAGGACGATCAGCCCGCGATCTTCGAGGTATCGAACGTGCCCAGCCCCGGCTTGTAGCTCTTTTCGTCGAGGAACTGGCGGGTGGCTTCCTTGCGCGCGGCCACGCCGCCATAGCTGTGCAGGGCTTCCTGCGCACGCACGAGGTAGTCTTCGGCGTGCTCGTAGGTCATGTCGATCATGCGGCGCACGGCCCACTTGGTCGCGCGCAGGGCGTTGGCGTCCTTCTTGAGCAGGGTCTGCGCGATCTGGGTGACGCGGGCCTTCAGGTCCTCGTGGGGGACCGCTTCGGTCACCAGCCCCTGTTCGGCGGCCTGCCTGCCGGTCAGGTTCTCGCCCATCATCGCGTGGTAGAGCGCCTTGCGCAGGCTCATGAGGTCAGCGGCAACTTTCGAGGCGCCGCCGCCCGGCAGGATGCCCCAGTTGATTTCCGAAAGGCCGAACTGGGCATTTTCCGACGCCACGGCGATGTCGCACGCATAGAGCGGGCCATAGCCGCCGCCAAAGCACCAGCCATTGACCATCGCGATGGTCGGCTTTTCATACCAGCGCAGGCGGTTCCACCAGCGATAGGCCTCGCGCTGCGACTTGCGGATCGCCCAGAGGCCCTGCGCCTCGGTCTCGCGGAAGTATTCCTGAAGGTCCATGCCCGCCGACCAGGCCTCGCCCTCGCCCGAAAGCACCAGCACGCCCACGTCTTCGCGGAATTCGAGTTCCTCGATCACCTTGAGCATCTGGCGGTTGAGCTTGGGGCTCATGCAGTTGCGCTTCTCCGGGCGGTTGAAGCGCACCCAGGCGATGCCATCCTCGATCGTGACAGCGACGGTATCTTCTTCGGCGCGGACGAAAGGTGCGTCAGCCATGGTCTTGTCCTTTCAGGTTATTTTTTGAAAATATGGGCAGATCGGGAAAGGGTCGGATTGGAAAGTGGTCAGATCGGAAAGTGTCCGGGCCGGGTCTCCATCGTGATCCAGCGCAGTTCGGTGAAACTGTCGATGCCCGCCTTGCCGCCAAAACGGCCATAGCCCGAGGCGCCGACCCCGCCGAAGGGCATCTGGGCCTCGTCATGCACGGTCGGGCCGTTGATGTGGCAGATGCCCGAGCGGATCTGGCGCGCGACGCGCAAGCCCCGCGCGGTGTCGCGGGTGAAGACGGCGGCAGACAGGCCATAGTCGCTGTCGTTGGCCAGTTCGATGGCGTGGGCCTCGTCGCGCGCGTGGATCACGCCGACGACCGGGCCGAAGCTCTCGTCGCGGAACAGCTTCATCTCGCGCGTGACACCATCGACGACATGGGCGGGCATCAGGACATTGTGCGTGGTTTCCCCGCCCACCAGCAGGCTCGCGCCATGGGCGAGCGCATCGTCGACCAGCGCCCGGCAATGGGCGACCGTTTTCGCGTCGACCACCGCGCCCAGCGGGGTCGTCCCCTCGCGCGGGTCGCCGACGGTGAGCGTCTCGACCTTGGCCTTGAAGCGGCGGGCGAATTCATCGGCAATGGCATCGACGACGATGATCCGCTCGGTGCTCATGCAGATCTGGCCCTGGTTCATGAAGGCCCCGAAGGCCGCCGCCTTGACCGCTTCATCGAGGTCGGCATCCTCCAGCACCACCAGCGGGGCCTTGCCGCCCAGTTCGAGCAGGCAGGGTTTCAGATGGTCCGCCGCGCGCCGGGCGATGATCCGGCCCACCGTGGTCGAGCCGGTGAAGTTGATGCGGCGCACTTCAGGCGCGTCGATCAGCGCGCCCACCACCGCGCCCGCGTCGGCCGGGGCATTGGTGACGACCTGCACCACGCCCTCGGGGAACCCCGCGTCGGCAAAGGCCTCGATGATCAGGGCATGGGTGCGCGGGCACTGTTCGGAGGCCTTGAGGATCACCGCATTGCCGCAGGCCAGCGGCGTGGCGATGGCCCGCACCCCCAGAATGATCGGCGCATTCCACGGTGCGATGCCCAGGATCACGCCGACCGGTTCGCGCAGGGCCATGGCCAGGCACCCCGGCTTGTCCGACGGGATCACCTCTCCCGCGATCTGCGTCGTCAGCGCGGCCGCCTCGCGCACCATCGAGGCGGCGAGCGTGAGGTTGAACATCGCCCAGCCGCGCGTGGCGCCGATCTCGCCCATCATCGCCTCGACAAAGGCCTCGGCGCGGGCTTCGAGCGCGCTGGCCGCCTTCATCAGAACGGCACGGCGCGCATTGGGGCCCATTTCCGCCCAGACCGGGAAGCCCGCACCCGCGCGGGCGGCAATGGCGGGAATTTCAGCCGCCTGCATCGCCTGCGCCGACGAGGCAACCGCGCCCGTAAGCGGGTTGTGCCGTTCAAATTGCATCTCGAATCTCCCAATTATGTTATGATTGATAGCAATCACCGTTCAAGCATGCAACCGGGACCACGCGCCACAGGGCCGGAAATGAACAGAAATACCGGAAAAACCTGCGAAAGCCCCCTCAGGGCCGCCCCTCAGCGACTTGCACAAAGCGCACCCCGAAAAAGCGCGGATGCCGCCAAACACGAAAATAAAAATGATTTTTATCAATTGATTGAAAAATCTCTATGCAAACAACCGTTATAAAACAGGCTTTCCCGCCCGTTTACAGTTGCATATTACGCAATGAAATTGGAAGTTTTCGCACTTGCACAAAGGCCGCCCAAACAGCAAAAAGAACGGGCCTTTCAGGCATCCTCTCCCAAACTTCCAAAGGGCCGCCCGTTCTGGTGCGGCCCCTTTTTTTGCGTTTTGCGCCCTTCCCCCTCCGCAGCGGGCCACATCGGGCGGCAAGTCAGGGTCTGCCCCTGTTGCATGCGAAACGCATCGGCCAATCCTTTCGTCGTATTGCAAACAATCGCGAATGACGTCCATCTTCGCCCGGCCTAGGAGCGTCCGGGCCCCGATCCGGCGCCGAAACCCGGATACGGCAACAGGACCGGGCAACAGGACAAGGAACCAGTCGACGTGCATGCAGGTGTGAATTCGCTCTCCCGGTTGACGGTTTCCGCGCTGGCGCTCGTCGCCGCGCTTTCGGGCGTGGCCGCTCTAGCCGATACTGGCGCCGACACCGGCGAGGCACCCGCGCCTGCCGCATCCACCCCGATTTCAGGGCCGGTGATCGTCGTCACCGGACAGGGCCTCGACGCCACGCCGGCAGCCCCGGCCTATTCGACCCAGACCATCGACCGCGAGCGCCTGCTGGCAACCGCCTCGGGCCGGATCGACGATGCCCTGCTCAATATCGCCGGGCTCCAGCAGTTCCGCCGGTCCGACAGCCGCGCCTCCAATCCCTCGTCGCAGGGCATCACCTTGCGCGCGCTGGGCGGCAATGCCACCAGCCGCACGCTCGTCCTGCTCGACGGGGTGCCGATGGCCGATCCGTTCTTCGGCTATATTCCGTTCAGCGCGATCAGCCCCGAACGCCTCGCCTCCGTGCGTGTCCAGCGCGGCGGCGGCTCGGGCGCGTTCGGGGCGGGCGCCGTGGCCGGAACCATCGACATGACGAGCGCGGGGCCTGCACAAATGGGCCTGTTCAATGGCGAGGTCATGGCCGACGACCGGGGCGAAACCTCGCTCTCGGGGGCGCTCGCCCCGCGTCTGGGACAGGGCTTTGCCGTGCTGACCGGACGCTGGGACCGTGGGCAGGGCTTCTGGACGACACCGGAAAGCCAGCGCGATTTCGCCAGCGTGCGCGCCCGCTATGAAAGCTGGTCGACCGGCTTGCGCACGGTCGTTCCGGTCAGCCCCGACATCGAGCTTCAGGGCCGCATCGCCGCCTTTTCCGACAAGCGCACCTTGCGTTTTGCCGGGGCCACCACCGGCATTTCGGGGCAGGATGCCAGCCTGCGCCTCGTCGGGCGCGGACGCTGGCAGTTCGATGCACTGGCCTATGTCCAGGCGCGCGATTTCAACGCGGTGACCGCCGGATCGACCCCGGCCTCGCAGCATCGCCCCACGCTCGACCAGTATGGCACGCCTTCGACCGGCCTTGGCGCCAAGTTCGAACTGCGCCCGCCCGTCGGCGGCGGTCATGTCCTGAAGCTGGGCACCGACTGGCGCCGGGCCGAGGGGGAATCGAAGGAAAACGCGATCTCCACCGTGACCGGCCTCGTCACCGCGCGGCGCCGGGCCGGCGGGCGCACCGACGACGTGGGCTTCTTTGCCGAGGACGACTGGACGCTCGGGCCCGTGGTGCTGACCGCCGGGGGCCGTCTCGACCGCTGGGCGATCACGCAGGGCCACTATCAGGAACTCAACCCGGCAGGCACGGTCGTCACCGCGACCTCGGTCGGCGATCCGGCAGTGGCGCCGCGCAGTGGCTGGTATGGCAGCTGGCGCGCGGGCGCGGTGGTCCATGCCGCGTCGTGGCTTGCGCTGCGCGGCTCGGGCTATACCGGCCTGCGCATGCCCACGCTCAACGAACTCTATCGCTCGTTCCGCGTGACGGCCCCCAATTCGACGACGATCACCAACCGCAACCCCGCCCTCGCCAACGAGCGCCTGCTCGGCTTTGAAGGCGGCATCGACCTGACGCCTGCGCGCGGCGTGACGCTCTCGGTCACCGGCTTCGACAACAAGGTGCGCGATGCCATCGCCAATGTCACGCTCTCGACGGTGACATCGGGCGCCTCGACCACGACGACCCGCGAGCGCCGCAATGTCGGCGCGGTCCACGCGCGCGGGGTCGAGGTGGCAACCCGGATCGAGAGGGGCCAGGTCGCGCTCTCGGGCAGCTTTGCCTATACCGACGCCAAGGTCGAGGCGCCGGGCACCAATATGGACGGCATGCGCCCCTCGCAGACCCCGCGCATCGCGGGCAGCGCCACGCTCTCGTGGAGCCCCGCCCCGCGCTGGACCGGCGCGCTCACGGTGCGCCACACCGGCCTTGCCTATGAAGACGACCTGCAAAGCGCACCGCTGGCCCCGGCCACCACGCTCGACGCCTTCGCGCAAATTCCGCTGACCACATGGGCCAGCCTCACCCTGCGCGGGGAGAACCTGTTCGACGAGACGATCGTGACCCGCAATTCGGGTGGCTCGATCGACATCGGCACGCCGCGCACCTTGTGGGCGGGCCTGCGAATCGGCTTGCGCTGAATTCCACGGCACGCCCCGGAATCCCGGCTGTGGTTTCCTGAAAACAAACCCGATCCGGGAGGCTGGCGGTTCCTGCTCGCCCCTTCCGCATTCCCTTGGGCCGAAGCCTTGTTGCCACCAATCTGGCGCTCGCACCAAGTCTGGGCTTGTCGGCGGGCGATCGTCTGCTTACGCCTTGCAAAGGGAGGCCGCGTCATGGGCATTCAGGGCACGGTTTTGCTGCGGAACGAGGTGCTGGCCAGCCCCATGCGGGTGGCATGGCATGCGGCTGCGGCGATGGGGGCACGGGAAGGACGGGATAACCGGCCCGTCTCATGCTGCATGCCAAAAGGTGCAGCATGAGACGGGCCCGCATGCAGGTGGAGCCAGGTGCCATGAGCCTCGAAATCACGTCCAAGGTTGCCGAAATCGACGCCCACATCATCGACGTGCTGCGCCACCGCGTGGGCAAGGACGAACGCGCGGCCAAGCCGCACGACTGGTACACCGCCACCTGCCTGACCTTGCGCGACGTGGTGATCGACCGCTGGATGGAATCCACCCGCAAGACCTATGACGAGGGCGGCAAGCGGGTCTATTATCTCAGCCTCGAATTCCTGATCGGCCGCCTGCTGCGCGATGCGCTCTCCAATCTGGGGCTGACCCGCGAGATGGAAAAGGCGCTGGCCAGCCATGGCTTCGACCTCGCCGCGCTGGAGGAACTCGAACCCGACGCCGCGCTGGGCAATGGCGGCCTCGGGCGCCTTGCGGCCTGCTTCATGGAGAGCCTCGCCAGCCTCGACATCGCCGCCTATGGCTATGGCATCCGCTATGTGAACGGCATGTTCCGCCAGCGCATCGACGATGGCTGGCAGGTCGAACTGCCCGAAACATGGCTGTCGCACGGCAACCCATGGGAATTCGACCGCCGCGAGAGCGCCTACCTGATCGGCTTTGGCGGCGAAGTCGTCGATACCGGCGCGGGCGGGGTCGAATGGCACCCGCATGAAAAGGTCGAGGCCAATGCCGTCGACACGCCGGTCGTGGGCTACAAGGGCAAGCGGGTGAACACCCTGCGCCTGTGGACCGCCAACCCGCTCGACCCGATCCGCCTCGACGCCTTCAACGCGGGCGACCATGCCGGGGCGCTGGCCGAGCAGGTGCGCGCCGATGCGCTCGTGCGCGTGCTCTATCCGGCCGACAGCACGCCCGCCGGACAGGAACTGCGCCTGCGGCAGGAGTATTTCTTCACCTCGGCCTCGATCCAGGACATCGTGCGCCGCCACGCCCAGCACCATGGCGACGTGCGCACCCTGCCCGACAAGGCCGCGATCCAGCTCAACGACACCCACCCGTCGGTGGCCGTGGCCGAACTGATGCGACTGCTCGTCGATGTCCACGGCCTCGAATTCAACGAGGCCTGGGACGTGACCAAGCGCACGGTGGGCTATACCAACCACACCCTGCTGCCCGAGGCGCTCGAATCCTGGCCGCTCCCGCTGTTCGAGCGGCTGCTCCCGCGCCACATGCAGATCATCTATGCGATCAACAGCCGCGTCCTGCGCGAGGCGCGCAAGGCGGGCATGGACGACCGCGCGATTGCCGCGATCAGCCTGATCGACGAGGGTGGCGAGCGCCGCGTGCGCATGGCCAACCTCGCCTTCGTGGGCGCCCATTCGATCAACGGGGTCGCCGCGCTCCACACCGAACTGATGAAGACCACGGTCTTTGCCGATCTTCACGCGCTCTATCCCACGCGCATCAACAACAAGACCAACGGCGTCACCCCGCGCCGCTGGCTCCAGCAGTGCAACCCCAGGCTGGTGGCCGCGATCAAGGATGCCATCGGCCCCGACTTCCTCGATGACGCGCAGAAGCTGACCGATCTCAACGCCTTTGCCGACGACGCCCAGTTTGGCGAGCGCATCGCCGAGGTCAAGCGCGCCAACAAGGTCGCGCTGGCCGGGCACCTCAAGCAATTGACCGGCATCCGCCTCGATCCCGATGCGCTGTTCGATGTCCAGATCAAGCGCATCCACGAATACAAGCGCCAGTTGCTCAACCTGGTCGAGACGGTCGCGCTCTATGACCAGATCCGCAGCCACCCCGAACGCGACTGGACGCCGCGCGTAAAAATCTTCGGCGGCAAGGCCGCGCCCAGCTATCACAATGCCAAGCTGATCATCAAACTGGCCAACGACATCGCCCGGCGCGTCAATTCCGACCCTTCGGTCGGCGGACTGCTCAAGGTGGTCTTCGTGCCCAACTACAACGTGACGCTGGCCGAGCGGATCATTCCGGCCGCCGACCTGTCCGAACAGATCTCGACCGCGGGCATGGAAGCCTCGGGCACCGGCAACATGAAGTTCGCGCTCAACGGCGCGCTCACCATCGGCACGCTCGATGGCGCCAATGTCGAGATCAAGGAACATGTCGGCGACGAGAACATCGTGATCTTCGGCCTGACCGCCGACGAAGTGGCCGAGCAGCGCGCCAATGGCTACAACCCGCGCGCGATCATCGAGGGCAGCCGCGAGTTGCAGCAGGCCATCTCGGCCATCGCCAGCGGGGTCTTCTCGCCCGACGATCCCCATCGCTATGCGGGCCTGATGGGCGGTATCTACGACAGCGACTGGTTCATGCTCGCCGCCGATTTCGACGCCTATCACGCTGCCCAGCGCGCGGTGGACCGGCGCTGGGAAGACCAGCAGGCATGGCGGGCGAGCGCCATCCGCAACATCGCCAATGTCGGCTGGTTCTCGTCGGACCGCACCATCGGCGAATATGCCCGCGATATCTGGGGAGTCTGATCCGCTGCCGCCTGCGCCCCCGCCCTCCCCTGAAACGCCCTCGCTCCAGCCGCCCGCGCAAGCCATCGCCGCGCTGCTGGCGGGAACCCATGCCGACCCGTTCTCGCTGCTGGGCATTCATCCGGGGCCGCAGGGGGCCTTTGCCCGCGCGATCCTGCCCGGCGCGGAACGGGCGCAGGCCTTCGCGCTCGACGGGACGCTGCTGGGCGAACTGACCCGCGTCGATCCGCGCGGCCTGTTCGAGGGGCCAATTTCGGGGGGGCCAGTTGACGGTGAACGCCAGCCGGTGCGCTATGCCTGCTGCGCCGGGCCGCACACATGGGAGGTGACCGACCCTTATTCGTTCGGGCCGGTGCTGGGCCCGATCGACGATTTCCTGATCGTCGAGGGCACCCATCACCGCCTGTTCGACAAGCTGGGCGCCCATGTGATCGACCATGAAGGCGCGCGCGGGGTCCATTTCGCGGTCTGGGCGCCCAATGCCCGGCTGGTGAGCGTGGTGGGCGATTTCAACGACTGGGATGGCACGCGCCACACCATGCGCCGCCGCACCGATACCGGCATCTGGGAAATCTTCCTGCCCGGCATCGGGGGGGGGCGCGCCTACAAGTACCGGATCGTCGGCCCGGACGGCACGGTCCAGCCCTACAAGGCCGACCCTTTCGCCTTCGCGACCGAGCTGCGCCCGCACACCGCCTCGCTCACGCTCGACATACCACCCCACGTCTGGGGCGACGAAGCCCACCGCGCATTCTGGGCCGCCGCCGATCCGCGCCGGATGCCGATTTCGATCTACGAGGTCCATCCCGGCTCGTGGCAGAAGCCCGGAGGGGGCCGGGAATTCTACAACTGGGACGAACTGGCCGACCGGCTGATCCCCTATGTCGTCGACA
Source organism: Novosphingobium capsulatum (assembly GCA_015661825.1). GTDB lineage: Bacteria > Pseudomonadota > Alphaproteobacteria > Sphingomonadales > Sphingomonadaceae > Novosphingobium > Novosphingobium pituita. The sequence goes on along the minus strand of DQVI01000202.1, from coordinate 15,484 downwards.
TGGGCTTCACCCATATCGAGTTCCTGCCGGTTTCCGAGCATCCCTACGACCCGAGCTGGGGCTACCAGACGACCGGGCTCTATGCCCCTTCGGCGCGCTTTGGCGATGTGGCGGGGTTTGCCCGCTTCGTCGATGGCGCGCACCGGGCGGGCCTGTGCGTGCTGGTCGACTGGGTGCCCGCCCATTTCCCGACCGACGCCCATGGCCTCGCGCGCTTCGACGGCACCGCGCTCTACGAACACGAAGACCCCCGGCTTGGCTTCCACCCCGACTGGAACACCGCGATCTACAATTTCGGGCGCCGCGAAGTCCGCGATTTTCTGGTCAACAACGCGCTGTTCTGGGCCGAGCGCTATCATGTCGATGGACTGCGCGTCGATGCGGTGGCCTCGATGCTCTATCGCGACTATTCGCGCGAGGGTGGCGAATGGATCCCCAATGCGCAAGGCGGGCGCGAGAACTGGGAGGCGGTCGATTTCCTGCGCGCGATGAACACCGCGCTCTATGGCACCTGCCCCGGCGTGATCACCGTGGCCGAGGAATCGACCTCGTGGCCGGGCGTGACCCTCCCGGTTGAAGGCCCTTCCCCCACTGGCGAACGCCCCAGTTCGCTCGGCTTCGGGTTCAAGTGGAACATGGGCTTCATGAACGACACGCTGCGCTACATGGCGCGCGACCCGGTTCATCGGCGCTATCACCACGACGAAATCACCTTCGGGCTGATGTATGCCTTTTCCGAGAATTTCGTCCTGCCCCTGAGCCACGACGAGGTCGTCCACGGCAAGGGCAGCCTGATCACCAAGATGAGCGGCGACGACTGGCAGAAATTTGCCAGCCTGCGCGCCTATTACGGCCTCATGTGGGGCTATCCGGGCAAGAAGCTGCTGTTCATGGGCCAGGAATTCGCCCAGCGCCGCGAATGGAGCGAGGCCCGCGCGCTCGACTGGGACCTGCTCGATGCGCCCGCCCATGCCGGGGTCCGCGCGTTCGTGCGCGACTGCAACCGCGCCTATCGCGAGCTGCCTGCGCTCCATGCCCGCGATTGCGAGCCCGAAGGCTTCGAATGGCTGGTCGTCAACGATGCGCTGGCCTCGGTCTTTGCCTGGGTACGCCGCGCGCCCGGCGCCAATCCGGTGCTCGTCGTCGCCAACATGACCCCCACCTGCCACGATCATTATCGCCTGCCGGTGCCCCATGCGGGCGTCTGGCGCGAAGTGATCAATTCCGACTCTGACGTCTACGGCGGCAGCGGACGGGGCAATACGGGAACCATCGAGGCACGGGACGGGGCGGCCTTCGTCGTCCTGCCCGGCCTTGCCACCATCCTATTTGAATATCAGGGGTAATCACCCGGAGCCTGTCAGGAGGAATGATGCGCATATCTTATGGCCAACCGCTGGCCCGCGATGCCATGGCCTATGTCCTGGCGGGCGGGCGCGGCAGTCGCCTGAAGGAATTGACGGACAACCGCGCCAAGCCCGCCGTCTATTTCGGCGGGGTGAGCCGGATCATCGACTTTGCCCTGTCGAACGCGATCAACTCGGGCATTCGCCGCATCGGGGTGGCCACCCAGTACAAGGCCCATTCGCTCATCCGCCACATGAACCGTGCGTGGAACTTCATGCGGCCCGAGCGCAACGAAAGCTTCGACATCCTGCCCGCCTCGCAGCGCATCTCCGAGCTGCTGTGGTACGAAGGCACCGCCGACGCGGTGTTCCAGAACATCGACATCATCCAGGCCCATGCCCCCAAGCACATGGTGATCCTGGCGGGCGACCACATCTACAAGATGGACTACGAATTGATGCTGCAACAGCACGTCAATTCGGGCGCCGACGTGACGGTGGGGTGCCTCGTCGTGCCCAAGGCCGATGCCAGCGGCTTTGGCGTGATGGGGGTCGACGAGGACAGCGTGATCACCAGCTTCGTCGAGAAGCCTGCCGATCCGCCGACCATTCCGGGCGACCCGGACTATGCGCTGGCCTCGATGGGGATCTACGTCTTCGAGACGGAATTCCTGTTCGACCAGTTGCGGCGCGATGCCGCCACGCCCGGATCGACCCGCGATTTTGGCGGCGACATCATCCCCTACATCGTCAAGCACGGCAAGGCGGTCGCCCACCGCTTTACCGACAGCTGCGTGCGCGCCTCGGAACAGACCGGCGAATACTGGCGCGACGTGGGCACGCTCGATGCCTATTTCGACGCCAATATCGACCTGACCGACACCGTGCCCAAGCTCAACATGTACGACCGCGACTGGCCGATCTGGACCGACCAGATCATCGCCGCCCCGGCCAAGTTCGTCCACGACGAGGAAGGACGGCGCGGCATGGCGATTTCCTCGCTGATCAGCCAGGGCTGCATCGTTTCGGGCGCACTGGCGCGGCGCAGCCTGCTGTTCACCGGGGTCAAGATGGGCTCCTTTTCCAGCGCCGAGGAAGCGGTGATCCTGCCCTATTGCAACATCGGGCGGGGCGCGCGGCTCAAGCGGGTGATCCTCGACTCGGGTGTCCGCATCCCCGAAGGGCTGGTCGTGGGCGAAGATCCCGAGTTCGACGCCCAGCGCTTCCGCCGCACGGAAAACGGCGTCTGCCTGATCACAAAACCGATGCTCGACCGGCTGACATAAGGCTCTTTGCGATGACTTTGCGCGTGCTTTCCATCGCCTCGGAGGCGGTCCCCCTGATCAAGACCGGGGGCCTTGCCGATGTGGCGGGCGCCCTGCCCGCCGCGCTTGCCCCGCACGGGGTGGAGATGACCACCCTGCTGCCCGGCTATCCCAAGGTGCTGCGCGCCCTTGCAGCCCATGCCCCCAAAAAGGCCGCCGGGAAGGCCAAAGCCAAGGCCGCTCCCACGCCGCCCGAACCCGTCGCCCTCCACCATTGGGACAGCCTGCTGGGCGAACCGGCGCGCCTGCTCGAAGGAACCATCGACGGGCACCGCCTGCTCGTGCTCGATTGCCCCGCGCTGTTCGTGCGCGATGGCGGGCCCTATGGCGATGCTGCGGGGCGCGACTGGGACGACAACTGGCGCCGCTTTGCCGCCTTCGGACGCGCCGGGGCCGATCTGGCTGGCGGCGTGGTGCCCGGCCTTGCCTTCGACCTCGTCCATGCCCACGACTGGCAGGCCGCGATGGCCCCCGCCTATATCCGCTTCGCCCCGGCAGGCCCGCGCGTCCCCTCGGTCATGACCATCCACAACATGGCGTTTCAGGGCCGCTATGGCCCGGAAATCTTCCCCTCGCTGGGCCTGCCGACACAGGCCTGGGCCATCGACGGGGTCGAATATCATGGTGGTGTCGGCTTCCTGAAAGCCGGGATGGAAAGCGCCGACGCGATCACCACGGTCAGCCCGACATATGCCCGCGAGATCCGCCAACCCGCCTTCGGCATGGGCCTCGAAGGGCTGGTCATCGCCCGCCAGGCGCGGGTTTCGGGCATCGTCAACGGGATCGACACCGCGCTGTGGAACCCGGAAACCGATCCCTCGCTGGTCCAGTCGTTCTCGGCCCGCTCGCTCGCCCGGCGCCGCGCCAACAAGCGCGCGCTCGAAGCCGAATTCGGCCTTGATCAGGATGAGGGCCCGCTCTTTGTGTGTATCACGCGCCTGACCTGGCAGAAGGGCATCGATGTCCTGCTCGAAGTGATCGACCATCTGGTCGGCCTGGGCGGGCGTCTGGCCCTGCTCGGCGCGGGCGATGCCGCGCTCGAACGCGCGCTGCACGAGGCCGCCGCCCGTCATCCGGGCCGCGTGGGCCTGCACATCGGCTATGACGAAGCCCTCTCCCACCGCATGCAGGGCGGGGGCGACGCGATCCTCGTGCCCAGCCGGTTCGAGCCTTGCGGCCTCACCCAGCTCTATGGGCTGGCCTATGGCTGCGTGCCGGTCGTCGCGCATACGGGGGGGCTGGCCGATACCGTGGTTGATGCCAATCTGGCCGCGATCCATGCGGGGGCAGCCACCGGCATCGTGTTCCACGGGGTTGACTACCCGAGCTTTTCCGACGCCATTACGCGAACGATTAACCTTTACGCGCAACACGATGTCTGGGCGCAAATCCAGCGCGCGGGCATGAAGACAGATTTTTCCTGGCGTCGCAGCGGACAGGCCTATGCCGCGCTCTATCGCCACATAGCGGGGACCGAATGACGACCTACAAGACCACGCCCTACGAAGGCCAGAAGCCGGGCACCTCGGGCTTGCGCAAGAAAGTGCGCGTGTTCCAGCAGCCCGGCTATGCCGAGAACTTCATCCAGGCGGTGTTCGATGTCGTCGAACCGGCGCCCGGTGCTGTTCTCGTGATCGGCGGCGACGGGCGCTATCACAACCGCACCGTGATCCAGCAGGCGATCCGCATGGCCGCGGCCAATGGCTATGGCCAGGTACTGGTCGGCCAGGGTGGCATCCTCTCGACCCCGGCGGCCAGCAATGTCATCCGCCAGTACAAGGCGAGCGGCGGGCTGATCCTCTCGGCCAGCCACAACCCCGGCGGCCCGGACGAAGACTTCGGGATCAAGTACAACATCGCCAACGGCGGCCCCGCCCCCGAAAGCGTGACCGACGCGATCTATGCCCGCACGCAGACCATCGACCGCTATCTGGCGCTCGACACGCCCGGCATCGACCTCGACACCCTCGGCACGGTCGAAGTCGGCGCCTGCCGCGTCACCGTGCTCGATCCCGTGGCCGACTATGCCGACCTGATGGAGCGCCTGTTCGATTTCGCCGCGATCCGCGCCGCCGTTGCGGGCGGGCTGACGATGGCGTTTGATGCCATGCACGCGGTCACCGGCCCCTACGCGACCGAAATCCTCGAAAAGCGCCTCGGCTTTGCGCCCGGCACCGTGCGCAACGGCGTGCCCCTCGAAGACTTCGGCGGGCACCATCCCGATCCCAACATGGTCCATGCCAAAGAGCTGTTCGACCTCATGTTCTCCGAGGCCGCGCCCGATTTCGGCGCAGCCTCGGACGGCGATGGCGACCGTAACCTGATCGTGGGCAAGCACCGCTTCGTCACCCCGTCGGACAGCCTCGCGATGCTGGCCGCCAATGCCCACCTTGCCCCCGGCTATGCCAAGGGGCTGGCCGGGATCGCCCGCTCGATGCCCACGAGTGCCGCCGCCGACCGCGTGGCCGCCTCGCTCGGCATTCCCGCCTTCGAAACGCCGACCGGCTGGAAGTTCTTCGGCAACCTGCTCGACGCCGGGATGGCGACGATCTGTGGCGAGGAAAGCGCCGGGACCGGCTCGGACCACGTGCGCGAAAAGGATGGCCTCTGGGCCGTGCTGCTCTGGCTCAACATTCTGGCCGTGCGCAAGATCAGCGTCGACGCGCTCGCCCGCGAGCACTGGGCCAAATTCGGCCGCAACTACTACGCGCGCCATGATTACGAGGCCCTGCCCACCGAGCAGGCCGATGCGCTGATGGCCGCGCTCAAGGCCTCGCTCGGCGCGCTGCCGGGCCGCAAGGTCGGCCCGCTGCGCATCGAAACCGCCGACAGCTTTTCCTATCTCGATCCCGTCGATGGTTCGACCAGCGCCAACCAGGGCCTGCGCGTGCTGTTCGAGGGTGGCTCGCGCATCGTGTTCCGCCTCTCGGGCACGGGGACGCAAGGGGCAACCTTGCGCGTCTATCTCGAACGCTACGAGCCGGTCGGCGGCGACCTCGACCGCGAGACGCCCGAAATGCTGGCCGACCTGATCGCCGCGGCCGATGAACTGGCCGGGATCACCCGCCACACCGGCCGCACCGCGCCCGATGTCGTGACCTGATGGACCACGGCGCCCGGCTCGTCGACGAAAGCACCCTCTGGCGCGTCCGCGCGCCAGAGGCGCAAGGCCTCTGGCTCTGCCTGTTCGACGATAGCGGCACCGAAACCCGCCATGCCATGGCGCGCGAGGGCGAAGACTGGGTTTTCAGCCTCCCCGGCTCGCACGCGGGCGCGCGCTATGGCTACCGCGCGCAAGGCCGCTGGGCGCCCGACGAAGGCCTGTGGTTCGATTCCTCCAAGCTGCTGGTCGACCCTTGCGCGCTCGAACTCGACCGCCGCTTTGTCTACGATCCCGCGCTCGCAACGTTCGGGGTCGACACCGCCGCGCTGGTCCCGCGTGCCATCGTGCCCGGCCCCCTGCCCGAGGTTCCGCGCCAGCCCCCGGTCTTCACGCCGGGCGGGCTGATCTACGAAGTGAACGTGCGCGGGTTCACCATGCTGCACCCCCATGTGCCCCCCGCCCTGCGCGGCACCATCGCCGCGCTGGCCCATCCCGCGATCCTCGCCCACCTCACCAAACTGGGCGTGACGGCGGTCGAACTGATGCCCGTGGTCGCCTGGATCGACGAACGCCACCTGCCCCCGCTCGGCCTGTCCAACGCCTGGGGCTACAATCCGGTGGCCTTCATGGCGCTCGATCCGGGCCTGTGTCCGGGCGGCATCGCCGAACTGCGCGAGACGGTCGCCACCTTGCGCGCCCACGGCATCGGCACGATCCTCGACCTCGTGTTCAACCACAGCGGCGAAAGCGATGTGCAAGGCCCCGTGCTCTCGCTGCGCGGCCTCGACAACGCCGCCTATGCCTATGCCCTTGATGGCAGCCTGATCAACGACACGGGCTGTGGCAACACGCTCGATTTCGCCAATCCCCATGTTCGCCGCCTGACCTGCGACGCGCTGCGCCATTTCGTGCGCCACGCCGGGGTCGATGGCTTCCGCTTCGATCTCGCCCCGGTCCTGGCCCGTGGCCCCGGCTTCGACGCCGATGCGCCGATCTTCGCAGACCTTGCCGCCGACCCGTGGCTGGCCGACCGCGTGATGATCGCAGAGCCATGGGACATCGGCCCGGACGGCTATCAACTGGGCCGTTTCCCGCCCCACTGGCTCGAATGGAACGACCGCTTCCGCGACGACGTGCGCCGCTACTGGCGCGGCGATGGCGCGCTGGGCACGCTGGCCACGCGTCTGGCCGGCTCTGCCGACCTGTTCGGCCCGGCAGATACCCATCCGTGCCGCAGCGTCAATTTCCTCGCCGCCCACGACGGCTTCACGCTGGCCGATTGCGTCAGCTATACCCACCGCCACAACCACGCCAATGGCGAGGACAACCGCGACGGCCATGGCGAGAACCATTCGTGGAACTGCGGCGTCGAAGGACCGAGCGGCGATCCCCACGTCCTCGCGCGCCGCCATGCCGCCCAGCGCGCGCTGCTGGGCACGCTGTTCGCCTCGACCGGCACGATCATGCTGCCGGCCGGCGATGAATTCGGCCGCACCCAACTGGGCAACAACAATGCCTATGCGCAGGACAACCCGCTCGGCTGGATCGACTGGCACACCCGCGACACCGCGCTCGAAGCCCATGTCGCACGTCTTTCAGCCCGCCGCGCGCAGGACGACATGACCCGCTTTCCGCAGGACGGCACGTGGCTGGCCCTCGACGGAGCCTCGATGGACGCCGCGCGCTGGGAAAGCGCGCAGACACCCGGTGTGGTGTGGAATCCGCCCGAAGGGGCGGCACGCGGCGGTTTCCGGATCAGCCGGGCCGATGGTGTGGCGCTCGGTTGAACTGTCGCTTCGCGATAAGAATTTTGAAGAACAAGAGATAACGAAGGGACGATAACGAAAGGGATAGGGCCCCCTTCACCCCATTAACTTTGGACAAGGCAGTTCAGGCTTCTTCCAGCGCGTCAGCCAGATTGCTGCGAATATCTTCGAGATGGACGCGCAGGCGCGCGATGGCGGCCACCAGTTCCACCTCCAGCATCGGGGACTCAGCCATATCCTGTTCCTCAGGGCTGTCTTCGTCGGACGGGGCCAAAGTCACGGCGTCGAGCGTCAGGCCCCCTTCAAGAGCCTGACGCGCGCCGCGAATGGTATAGCCATCCCGGTTGACGAGACGGTCGATCGTGGCGACGAGCGCCACGTCAGCTGCGCGGTAATAGCGCCGGTTTCCGGCGCGGGTCAGAGGACGAAGCATGGGAAATTGCTCCTCCCAATAGCGCAGGACATGCGCCTTGACCCCGAGAGCACGGGCCACCTCGCCGATTGTCCGCAAGGCATCTGGCGCCTTGCCGTCAGGAAACTCGAGATGGCACGCAACCGTCATGTCTCGTCGCAGATACGATCCTTGAGCATCTGGCTGGCACGGAAGGTGAGCACGCGACGCGGCGTGATCGGCACTTCCACCCCGGTCTTGGGGTTGCGACCGATGCGTTCGGACTTGTCCCTGAGCAGGAACGTACCGAACCCTGAAATCTTGACGTTCTCGCCTTCGGCGAGCGCGCCGCTCATATGTTGCAAAATGGACTCGACCATCCCGAGCGAGTCAGCCCGCGAAAGGCCGACACGACGATTGATGCTCTCGGCCAGATCGGCCCTCGTAAGCGTGCCTACAGAACGCATGTTATTTTACCCCCCGGTAAAAAAATCCCTTCCCGTCCCATACTATAGCGCGATTTTGCGGACAGGCAATGCCATCGTAGGATCCCGTGGGGGCCCGTAAACCATCCATCCCCGAAAATTCGGCGGCTGGAAGGCAATCCGGTAGCATTTTCGGACAGTTTGACACGGGAAACGCTCCGCCACAGGCCGAATCACCCGGCCTGCAACGGGTTTTTGCAGATCTGGCCCCGATCAGCCCATCCGGGCCGAGTCAGCCCATCCGGGCAATGCAGGCGCCCCAGGTGAAACCACCGCCCATCGCCTCGAACACGACCAGATGGCCGGGCTGGATCCGCCCGTCGCGCACAGCCGCGTCGAAGGCCAGCGGCACCGAAGCGGCGCTGGTATTGGCATGACGGTCGACCGTCACCACCACCTTTTCGGCGGGCAGGCCCAGCTTGCGGGCCGTCGCATCGAGGATGCGCTGGTTGGCCTGATGCGGCACGACCCAGTCGAGGTCGGCAGCCACATGGCCGCTGTCGGCCAGGACTTCTTCGAGAACATTGGCCAGGTTGGTCACCGCATGGCGGAAGACCTCGCGGCCCTTCATGCGCAGCTTGCCCACCGTGCCCGTCGTCGAAGGCCCGCCATCGACATAGAGAAGCTGGTTGTGCGTGCCATCGGCATGAAGACGGCAGGCCAGAATGCCGGGCGAAGCCGGGTCGGTCTCGTCGACTTCACGCGCTTCGAGCACGATGGCGCCCGCGCCATCGCCAAACAGCACGCACGTGGCGCGGTCTTCCCAGTCGAGGATGCGGCTGAAGGTTTCAGCCCCGATCACCAGCGCGCGACGGGCCATGCCCGTGCGCAGCATCGAATCGGCGGTCGCCATCGCATAGAGAAAGCCCGAGCACACCGCCGCCACGTCGAACGCGATGCCGCCATTGGCGCCGATGGCGTCCTGGACGATCGTGGCCGTGGCCGGAAAAGTCTGGTCGGGGGTAGCCGTGGCCAGCACGATCAGGTCGATCGCCTTGCCTTCGAGGCCAGCCGCCTCAAGCGCGCGCCGGGCAGCCAGCGTGGCAAGCGTGGCGGTCGTTTCGCCCTCGCCCGCGACATGCCGGCTGCGAATGCCGGTGCGCTCGACGATCCACTCGTCGGAGGTGTCGACCATCTGCGCCATTTCGGCATTCGAGACGGCGCGTTGCGGCAGGGCCGAGCCGCTGCCGGTAATCACGCTACGAACAATCACAGCGCCGTTTCACCTTCCGTGTTTGCCGCGCGGCGCCGGGCCGGTTGGCGAATCGTATCAGGATCGACCGCCGCGACGTCTGCCGAGATGCGTTCGATCAGGTTTTCCTCGACCAGCCGGGTGGCAACGGCAATGGCATTGGCCATGCCGACCGCCGAAGCGCCGCCATGGCTCTTGACCACGACACCGTTAAGACCGAGAAAAACGGCCCCGTTGTGCTGGTTGGGATCGAGATGGTGGCGCAGCAGATCGGTCGCCGGACGCGAGATCAGGAAGCCGAGCTTCGAGCGCAACGAACTGGAAAAGCTGCGGCGCAGGAGGTCGCCCACGAAACGGGCCGCCCCTTCCATCGCCTTGAGGGCGACATTGCCCGAAAATCCGTCGGTCACGGCCACGTCGAAATCGCCGCGCGAGAGTTTGTCGGCTTCGGTGAAACCGTCAAACGTGAGCGCGAGATTGCCCGAGGCCTCCTTGAGCAGGGCCGCAGCATCACGCAGATGTCCGGTTCCCTTGGTCTCTTCGGTACCGATGTTGAGAAGGCGCACGCACGGGCTTTCCAGACCATTGACGATGCGGGCATAGGCCGCACCCATGATGGCGAACTGGTAGAGATTGCGTGCATCGCACTCGGTATTGGCGCCAAGGTCGAGCATGACGAGGTCGTGCGCGCCCATCGTGGGCACCAGAGCGGCGAGCGCGGGCCGGTCGATACCGGGCAGCGTGCGCAAGGCGAGCTTGGCCATGGCCATGAGCGCGCCAGTGTTGCCGGCGCTGACAGCAGCGCCAGCCTCGCCGCGCTTGACCGCATCGATGGCCAATCCCATCGACGTGACTTTTGCGCGGCGCAAGGCCTGGGTGGGCTTTTCATCGCCCGCAACGGCTTCAGGTGCATGGAGAATATCCGCTGCACCGCGAAGGTCGGGATGATCGTCAAGCGCGCTGGCGATCCGCTTCTCATCCCCGACAAGCAGGAACCTGAAGCTTGCATGGCGACGGCGAGCCAGAGCCGCGCCTTCAACCATTACGCGCACGCCCTCGTCACCGCCCATCGCATCGACGGCGATTGTGGGCAGGCTCATGATCCGATCATCCCTCCGTCAGATCGGCTCAGGCGCCGACGGCGATGATTTCGCGACCGTTGTAGTGACCGCAAGCGTTGCACAGCATGTGCGGGCGCTTGAGTTCACCGCAGTTCGAGCACTCATGAAACGCTTCTGCCTTGAGCGCGTCATGGCTGCGGCGCATGCCCCGGCGGGAGGGGCTGGTCTTTCTTTTGGGGACGGCCATTGCGGCACCTGTTCCTGAAAATTGCGTCTGTTGCGGGCGCGATAGGGAAAACCGACCCACCGCACAACCCCGCATCTCACGACGAAGGATATATGCGGCTTCCGTTCCGTCAAAAGAGCGGGTGGAGCGGCATCGCCAATCACGGGCGAAGGCGCGCCTATACGGATTTTCTCGTGCTTTGCAAGCTCGTGCTGGCTAGCAAGAAACACCAATGCGGGCCGGGAAGGCCTGCACAAGAGAGGGATCACCTGCCATGCCTGTCATCCTGCCCATCACGCTGAGCGCCGCAGGAGCGGCTGCCATCCTCAATATCTGGCTCGCCGTGCGTATCGGCATGGTCCGCCGCGCGCGTCATATCTGGATGGGCGATGGCGGCGACACGGCGCTGGTCGCCCGCATGCGGGCCCAGGCCAACTTCATCGAATATACACCTATCACGCTGATTCTGGTCGGCGCGATCGAACTGGCCCGGCCCGGCAGCCCGTGGCTGCTGGGAACGGCGGCCATTTATCTGCTGGGGCGCATCGCCCACGGGCTGGGCATGGATGGGGGGCGGGCGCTGCCCTTGCGCATGATCGGCGCGCTCACGACCATGGTCGTTCTGATCGGCCTGGCGATCTGGGGCATCTCGATTGCCGCAGATGCCTGATCCTTGATGCGTGAATAATGCCCCGAAATGATTCGGCGCCCGCGCAGAACACGCGGGCGCCGTCTTTTTCCCGAGACCTTCAGCGCGACTCAGGCCAGCGCGGCGTCGCCCACATAGGGATTCGTCGCGCGCTCCTGCCCGAACGTGCTGTGCGGGCCATGGCCGGGAATGAAGGTCACGTCGTCCCCCAGTGGCCAGAGCCGCCCGGTGATCGAGGCCACCAGATCATCATAATTCCCCAGCGGGAAGTCCCAGCGGCCGATACCGCCCTGGAACAGCACGTCGCCCACCACGGCAAGGCGCGACGGCTCGTGGAAGAACACCACATGGCCCGGCGTGTGACCCGGGCAATGCAGCACGTCGATTTCGAGGTCGCCCACGCGCACCTTGTCCCCCTGGACCAGCCAGCGGTCGGGCGTGAAGATTTCCGCCGGGATGCCCCAGCGCCCGCTGCTTTCGGCAAGGCGGTTGATCCAGAACAGGTCTTCCTTGTGCGGCCCCTCGATCGGCACGCCCAGTTCGCGGGCCAGTTGCGCCGCGCCGCCGCAGTGGTCGATATGGCCATGGGTGATCAGCAGCTTCTCAACGGTCACCCCGGCCTTGGCGACCAGCGCCTTGATCCGGTCGAGATCGCCGCCCGGATCGATCACCGCCGCCTTCATCGTGGCGGTGCACCACAGCAAGGTGGAGTTCTGCTGGAGCGGGGTGACGGGCAGGATCGCCACCTTCATCGGCGGCTGGGGGGATGCGTTTTGGGTCATGCCCGTGAAAATGGCCCGGCAGGATCAACAGTTCAACCGCGCAAGCCCCCACAGCGCGCGATGCAGGGAAAAATCAGCCCCGTTTTCAGATCCTGCCGCCCTTCCACACGACGCGCCCCACCAGATGGACATCTTCAAGGCTGCGCTCCTCGCGCGGGTAGGCCGGATTGTCGCTGATCACGCGCACGGCGCCCGCGCCCCCCATCTCCAGCCGCTTGACCAGCAGGACCCCGTCGACGCGAATGACATGAATGCCCGCGCGCATCGGTCGCAAGGTCCGGTCGACGAGGATCTCGTCGCCATCGCGCAAGGTCGGCTCCATCGAATCGCCTTCCACCTCGATCACGCTGAGCATCGCGGGATCGAGTCCCTGCGCCTTGAGCCAGCGGATCGAGAACCGCAGCCGCCCGACCGGCACTTCGCCCTCGGGCATGGTGCCAGGCCCCGCTGAAGCCCCCAGCGGCAGGCGCGGAATATCCGCCCATTCGGAAGGGGCGCGCGGCATGGGCGGCGCGCTCGCTGCGCCTGCCGCCAGCGACATGCCCCCTTCGCGGACACTCTCCCGGCCAGCCCCGCCGCCGCCCTCGATACGCTCGTCAGGCCCGCCCAGCTCGACTTCATCGACCCCGAAGAACCGCGCCAGCGTGCGCCGGTCGTTTTCCTCAAGCTTGCGCGGAGACCCCTTGCGCACGAATTGCTGCAAGTAGCTGGCATTGCGCCCGATCAGGCCGGAAAGCGCCGCCAGAGAGACCCCGCGCGCAGCCGCCAGGACCATGAGGCGCGCCCGAGCCGGATCGAGCGGTTCGGGCGCTGCGGCAACCGTCGCCACAGCCGATGGGGCAGCCATTGCGGGGCTTGCAGGAGATTCCAGTGATTTCGCCATGCTGCGTCCCAAATCAAAGGATTTTTCCTAGATTTCAAGGTATAAATCATGGTTGTAGGATTTTTACCATACAATGTCCATCTGACTGCACCGGAAACGGAGCAACAGGACGGCACCGATTCAAACACACCGCCCGATCTCTCACGCATGCAGCCAGAGCGGCCCCATCATGAAGCGCCCTTACGAGCCATTCATGAACGCCGCGGCTTCCCCTGTCATGAGGATTGCATCATGCTGCGCCATTCCGAAAACAATCCGCCTTTCCCCCGGCCAATCCGTCCGGGCAGCGTTGGCGGCATGGCCACCCGCGTTGTTCGCGCCGTTCTGGCCCTGGCTGGCAAGCAGGCCCAGCTCGTCGATCATCGCGAGCAGCCCTGGGCCAGCGTCACCTTCTCCGGCACCCGTCACACGCTGGCCCTGCGCTTTACCGGCTGGGAGGCCTGCGACGAAGGCGAGGCCCTGATCGCGGCCCTGCCCCTCCACGATTTCTCCGTTACGGGCGCACTTGTCGTCGATGTGAGCCTGAAACGGACCGACGAAGTGCTCGTGCCCGACCGCATGCTCGAAATCGAACTCGAACTGCTCCTGCTCGATCAGGCCTGATCGTCCCCCGCCATGTCATAGCGGCAATGGCACCGAAGGCTCGGCAAACCAGCCATGCCCCCGCTCCGTATCGGCGACTGTCCGCACATGATGCCCGGCCAGCCGGATCGCCATGCCCCCGGTCTGCCGCAGCAACCGCCGGTCCGCCTTGAGCCAGCGGGGGCGGCAGCCGCGCGGCAGGCTCCGGTCGGCGATCACGATGTCAGCCTCGGCGCAGGCCCGTGCCAGCATCGCCAGATCGACATGATCGCGGCCCCGGCTCATCAGGATGGCATAGGCCCGCCCTGACCGGCGCAGGACCACGCGGCAGAAATCGGCATTGCATTGCGCGCCGGGCCAGGTGTCGAGCGGGCGAGCCTCCCCGTCGAGCCCGGCGCTCTCCATCAGGGTCGAACGGGTATAGTCGCCGCGCGTGGTCCGCAGCATCAGCAAGGCCCTCTCCCCGCCTCCGCCTTCAGGCCCTTCCCCGACGATGCCGACATGGTGCCCGTCGCCGGTGATCAGCAGGTCGGGCGATGGCGTCATGAATGCGAGCACCGCCCCGAGGCCGACCGGCACCAGCCCCCACAAGCGCACCCGCCCCGTCCACAAGGCCAGCCACAACAGCCCCAGCACCATCATCGCAAAGACCCAGCCCGGCATGCCCGGCAACATCGTCACCGCGCCGGGCTGGTGCGCGGTCAGATGGGCAATGCCCAGCAGCAGGTCGAGCGAGCGCCCGGTCACCCACCAGGCCGGAGCCCCCAGCCCTACCGGATCGAGCAGCAGCGCCAGTGCCAGAAACGGCATCGAAACGAACGTGGTGAGCGGAATCGCCACGACATTGGCGAGGGCGCCATAGATCCCGGCCCGGTGAAAATGAAACAGGCCCATCGGCATGAGCGCCAGCTCGATCACCAGCCCGGTCGCCAGCACGAGGGCCAGATGGCGCCAGAGACGCCCCAGCCAGCCCTCCCCGCGAGGCCTGAGGAAACGGCGGACCGGTGCCGAACTGTCGAACGCGATGATCGCGATGACCGAGCCGAAGCTCATCTGGAAACTGGGCCCGACCACCGCCTCGGGCCAGAACAGCATGACAATGAACGCCGCCACCGCCAGCATCCGCAACGAAAGCGGATCGCGCCCCAGCGCCAGCGCCACCAGCACCAGCAGCGCCCCCAGACAGGAGCGGATCGTGGGCACTTCGGCGCCGGTCAGCAGGGTATAGCCGATCCCCGCCAGCGCCCCGCCCGTCGCCGCCGCCAGCGGAACCCTGATCCGCAGGGCCACGAACGGGATCAGCGCCAGCCCCCGCGCCACGATCAGATAGACCGCCCCCACCACCGCGCTGACATGCAGGCCGCTGATCGACAGCAGATGGGTAAGCCCGGCGTCGCGCATCGCGTCTTCGTCGCTGCGCGCAATGCTGCCGCGATCGCCGCTGGCGAAGGCGGCCGCAATCGTTCCGGGCGATCCGCCCAGTTGATGGCGGATATGATCGGCCAGACGCTGGCGGACCGCGTCGAGCCGGGTGCCGGGCGGCGCGGGCGCAATCACCGTTACCGGGCCAAGCGCCCGCCCCGTCGCCATCAGGCCGGCAAACCAGGCCGTGCGCGCGAAGTTGACCGCGCCGGGCACCATCGGCGGCGGAGGGGGCAGCAACCGCGCCCGCAAGGCCACGTGCGCGCCGGGT
>DQVI01000072.1 GCA_015661825.1 Novosphingobium capsulatum | reverse complement strand
TTGACGTTCGCAAGCTCGACACCCGTGCCATCCGCCTTCACACGCGGCTTCACGTTGTAGTCGATCACCCGCTTCACGCAGACCAGGGCTTTCATTTCTACCTCCTCGAACTCGCTCAGCATTCCACCACATTGACGGCCAGGCCGCCTTGCGAGGTTTCCTTGTACTTGTCACGCATGTCTGCGCCGGTTTGGCGCATTGTTTCGATCACCTTGTCAAGGCTGACCATGTGCTGGCCATCGCCCAGCAGCGCGAGCCGCGAGGCGTCGATGGCCTTGACCGCACCCATGGCATTGCGCTCGATGCAAGGGATCTGGACGAGCCCACCCACCGGATCGCAGGTGAGGCCCAGATTGTGTTCCATGCCGATCTCGGCGGCGTTCTCGATCTGGGCATTGTTGCCGCCCAGCGCCGCCGTCAGCCCCGCCGCCGCCATGGAGCAGGCCACGCCCACTTCGCCCTGACAGCCCACTTCCGCGCCGGAAATCGAGGCATTGCGCTTGTAGAGCGCGCCAATCGCCGCCGCCGTCAGCAGGAACGTGCGCCGCCCCGCCTTGTCCCCGCGATAGCACCGCTCGTAATAGCGCAGAACCGCCGGGATGATCCCCGCCGCCCCGTTGGTCGGCGCGGTCACCACGCGCCCGCCCGCAGCGTTTTCCTCGTTGACCGCCATGGCCCAGACATTGATCCAGTCGAGCACGGCAAGCGGCTCGGACAGGGATTGCTGCTGCCGGTCGGCCAGTTCCTTCGAGAGCGAGGCCGCGCGGCGGCGAACCTTGAGCCCGCCGGGCAGCGTGCCGGTCTGCGCGCAGCCCCGGTCGATGCAGGCGGCCATCGTGTCGGCCAGTTCGTCGAGCCCGGCATCGACCTCGGAAGGCGCGCGCAAGGCCAGTTCATTGGCCAGCATGATCTGCGCGATGGTAAGGCCAGTGGTCTCGCCAATCGCCATCAGGTCCGCGCCGGACGTGAAGGGGAACGGGATCGGCGGCAGGTCGAGCGCGGGCGCATTGCGGATCGCCTCGTCCTCGTCGAGCACGAAGCCCCCACCCACCGAATAGTAAAGCCGCCGCAGCAAAAGCTCGCCCTGCGCATCCCAGGCCCCGAGCGCCATGGCATTGCTGTGGTAGGGCTGGCGCTCGCGCTGGAGGAACCGCATGTCGGTCGCAGGGGCAAAGGCCACGTCATGCGTGCCCAGCAGCGGCACGCGGCCACTTGCGCTCACCGCCTCGACGATGCCGGGAACCGCATCGGGATCGACCGTGGCGGGCACTTGCCCGGCAAGGCCGAGGATGACCGCGACATCGGTGGCATGCCCCTTGCCGGTGAGCGCCAGCGACCCGTAGAGATCGACCGAGACCCGCGCGGTGATCGCGAGCTGGCCTGCGGCTTCAAGCATTTCACCAAAGCGGCGGGCGGCGACCATCGGCCCCACGGTGTGGGAACTCGACGGACCGATGCCGATCTTGAACAGGTCGAAGGTGCTGACAGTCATGCCCGCTCCGGGATTTCAGCCACCAGCGCCGGGTGGTTCCAATGGGCCAGCGCCTTGCGCAGCGCCTCGCCGCTCAGGCCGATGGTCGCCGTGTTGCGCAACGGGTGAACATGGACCGCCTCCTGATCGGCCAGATCCGCGTCGAGGACCACGCGCACCGCGCCATCCCCGTCGTTGATCGCCGCCAGCGGCGTCACCGCACCGGGCGTCACGCCCAGCAGCCGCTCCATGTCCTCAGGCTTGCCGAAGCTGAACTTCTTCGCGCCCACCGCGCCCGCCAGTCCCTTGAGATCGACCCGCTTGGCGTGATCGACCGTGACCAGCCAGAAGCTGCCATCGGCGTTCTTGAGGAACAGGTTCTTGGTGTGGCTGCCGGGAAGCGCGGCGTGGATCGCCTCGCTCTCCTCGACAGTGAACACGGCCTCGTGCTCAAGGGCGGTCCAGACGATGCCCAGCCCCGACAGATCGGAATAGAGCCGGGCTTCGCTCACTTGAACACCACGGTCCGATGGCCATTGAGCATCACGCGGTGCTCGCAATGGGCCTTGACCGCGCGGGTGAGCACCCGGCTCTCGGTTTCCTGTCCCTGCGCGATCAGGTCTTCGACGGTGTCGGCATGATCGACCATCGAGACGTCCTGGGCGATGATCGGACCTTCATCGAGATCGGCAGTCACGTAGTGGCCGGTGGCGCCCACCATCTTCACGCCGCGCTCGTAGGCGCGGTGATAGGGCATCGCCCCCTTGAAGGCAGGCAGCGAGCTGTGATGGATGTTGATCACGCGGCCAGTCAGTTCGCGGCAGATGTCGTCCGAGAGAACCTGCATGTAGCGGGCCAGAATGACCAGGTCGGCCTTCTGCTCGCGAATGAGGTCGCGCAGCCGGGCTTCCTGCTCGGCCTTGTTTTCTGCCGTCACGGGCAGGTGATAGAAGGGAATGCCTTCATGCTCGACACGGCGCTGCCAGGTCAGGTGGTTGGACACCACACTGGTGACTTCCATCGGCAGGTAGCGCGTGGCGGTGCGATAGAGCAGGTCGTTCAGGCAGTGGCCGCCCTTCGAGACCATCACGATGGCGCGCGTCTTGACCTTGAGGTCGAACACGTTCCACTCGATGTCATAGGCCGCGCCGACCGACAGGAACGCCTCGTTGAACCTGTCGGTGGTCATCGTTTCGGGTGCGGTGAAAGCCACGCGCATGAAGAAGCGACCCGTAACCGCGTCGTCAAACTGTGCGCTCTCGACAATATTGCAGTCCTGCGCCGCAATCGAGGTGGCAATCGCCGCCACCAGCCCCTTGCGGTCGACACACGATACAAGCAACACGAAATCCGGTTTCAACAGCGCCACGAACAGCTCCCTTTGGCCCGCACTTCCAGCAGGCCCTGCCCCTTGTGTAGGATGCCTTTTCCTGAGGGGAAACGGGGCACCCACGGAATAAGCAGATATAATCTGGTACTTCAGGCATCATGATGCCACAAGGGCTTAGACAAACGTACCGGCTTAAGCCGGACTTGAGGGTTTCTGCCGATGCGCCTTCCTGCCGAATTCGACCTTCATGGTCTCGAAGTCTTTGTCCTGACAGTAGAACTGGGGGGCATGACGGCCTGCGCCCAGCAATTGCGCATCACCCAGTCCGCCGTTTCGCAAACGATCACCCGCCTCGAACAGGGGATCGGTGCCCCCTTGTTCGACCGCTCGCTGCGCCCGCTCGGGCTCACCCCTTCGGGCCGCGCCCTTCATGAACGCGCGCGCAAGCTCCTGGCCAAGGCGCGCACCGCCTACGACGAAGTGCGCGAAGGCGCCCAGCAGCCGATCGACCAGCTGACGGTCGGCATGTCGGAAAGCCTGGCCAACCTGCTCACCGCGCCGCTTCTGCGCCGTCATGGCATGCGCGTGGGCTCGTGGCGGGTGCGTTCGGGGATCTCGTTGCGCCAGCAGCAGGATTTCCTTGCCCGCCGCTGCGACATGCTGGTGACGGGCAGCAACACCCTCGAAAAGCACCCCGGCATCGAGCACCACGACGTGCTCGACGATCCCTTCGTGATGATCTTCCCGGCTGATTATACCGGCAGCGCGGAACCCTCCGAAGTGGCCGAACGCCTGCCTTTCGTGCGTTATTCGCTCGATACCGGCATGGGCCAGCGCATCGAGAGCCAGCTCACCCGCATGAAGCTGCGCGTGCCCAACGTGATCGAGGTGGAGATCATCCACCAGCAGTTGACGACCGTGGGCCTGGGCATCGGCTGGAGCATCACCTCGCTGCTGTGCCTGGCCGCCCTGCCCCAGCTCATGCCGCAACTGCGCGTCGAGCCGCTGCCGCGCGGGCGCTTTGCCCGCCGTATCCAGGTTGTCGCGCGCATGGGCGAACTGGGCGATCTTCCGGTCAACACCGCTGCCATGGCGCGCGAGACGCTGCTCGACAACGTCCTGCCGCCACTGATCACCGCCCTGCCCTGGGCCGGCGCACTGGTTGCCTGAGGGGTTTGTGGAGGGCACAGGCCCGCGCAAAAAGGCTAAATAGCCTGCCCCGCCGCATGGCCGCTGGCCCAGGCCCACTGGAAATTGTAGCCGCCGAGCCAGCCGGTCACATCGACCGCCTCGCCGATCGCATAGAGGCCGGGCACTTTGCGCGCCTCCATCGTCTGCGACGAAAGATCGGCGGTGCTGATCCCCCCGGCGGTCACTTCGGCCTTGGCAAACCCCTCGCTGCCATTGGGCATGAAATCCCAGGCGCCCAGCCTTTGCTCGGCAGCGCGCAAGGCCTTGTCCGAAAGGTTCCCCATCTCCGCGCCCAGCCCCAGTTGCCCGGCCAGTGCTGTCGCCAGCCGGTCCGGCATGGCCTCGCCCAGCACCGAGCGCAGCCCCGCGCGCGGACGCGCGCGCTTGGCCTCCAGCAGCCATCCGGGCGCACGATCGGGCAGGAAATCGATGGTCACGGCCTGCCCGCGCGACCAGTAGGACGAGACCTGAAGGATCGCCGGCCCCGAGAGCCCGCGATGGGTAAACAACGCTGCCTCGCGAAACCGCGCCTTGCCGCAATGCGCCTCGACCGGCGCGGCCACCCCGGAAAGCTCGCGAAACAGCACTGCCTCGTCCGGCAGGGTCAGCGGCACCAGCGCCGGGCGCGGCTGCACGACCTTGAGCCCGAACTGCCGCGCCAGATCATAGGCAATGCCGCTCGCCCCGATCTGGGGAATGGCCGGACCGCCCGTGGCGATCACCAGCGCGGGCGCCTGATACGTCCGCCCGCCTGCCCTCACCCGGAACCGCCCGTCGGCATGGCCCACTTCGGCAATCGGGCTCTCGCAGATGACCTCCACGCCCCCGCGCATGCATTCGTCGAGCAGCATGGCGACAATCTGCCGCGCCGACCCATCGCAAAAAAGCTGGCCGAGCGTCTTCTCGTGCCAGGCGATGCCATGCCGCTCCACCAGTTCGAGAAAGTCCGCAGGCGTATACCGGCTGAGTGCCGAGCGCGCGAAATGGCGGTTTTCCGACAGATAGCGGTCGGACGCGGTGTGCAGGTTGGTGAAATTGCAGCGTCCGCCGCCCGAAATCAGGATCTTCTTGCCCGGCTTTTCGGCATGGTCGAGCACGACAACCCGCCGCCCCCGCTGCGCCGCCGTGGCGCCGCAAAACAACCCGGCCGCCCCGGCCCCCAGAATGATCGCATCATGGCTCATGGGGCCAGTGCCGTGACGCCCTCAGACCCATTTGGCAAGCCAGTGCAAAAAGAAGGCGGGGCGAAGGAGCCAGACCGCCCCTTCGCCCCGCTGTCTTCGCATCAGATGTGAATGGCGCGTCCGTAGGCGGCGAGCACCGATTCATGCATCGATTCACTGATCGTCGGGTGCGGGAACACCGTTTCCATCAGTTCGGCCTCGGTCGTTTCGAGAGTCTTGCCCACGACGAAGCCCTGGATCATCTCGGTCACTTCCGCGCCGATCATGTGCGCGCCCAGCAGTTCGCCGGTCTTGGCATCGAACACCGTCTTCACGAACCCTTCCGGTTCACCCAGCGCGATGGCCTTGCCATTGCCGATGAACGGGAACGTGCCTGCCTTGACCGTATAACCCGCTTCTTTGGCCTTGGCCTCGGTCAGGCCGACGCTGGCGATCTGCGGATGGCAATACGTGCAGCCGGGGATATTGGCGCGGTCCATCGGGTGGGGATGGACATCCTTGTTGCCCAGTTCGGCGGCAATCGCCTCGGCAGCGATCACGCCTTCGTGGCTGGCCTTGTGGGCAAGCCAGGGTCCGGGGGTCACGTCGCCGATGGCCCAGAGGCCCGGAACGCCGGTGCGGCCATAGCCGTCGATGGCGATGATCCCACGCTCGGTCGTCACGCCGACGGTTTCAAGGCCGATGTTCTCGGTGTTGGCCACGATGCCGACCGCCACGATCACATGGCTGAAATCGGTTTCGGCAACCTTGCCGTCCTTCGCCTTGATCTTGGCCTTCACGCCCGCGTCGCTCACCGCCAGGCTTTCGACGCCCGCGCCGGTCATGATCTTCATGCCCTGCTTGGTCAGCGCCTTTTCGAGGAAGGCCGAAACATCAGCGTCTTCCACCGGCACGACGCGGTCCATCATCTCGACGACCGTAACATCGACGCCCATGTCGTTGTAGAAACTGGCGAATTCGATGCCGATCGCGCCCGAGCCGATAACCAGGAGCTTGGTGGGCATTTCCTTGGGGGTCATCGCGTGGCGATAGGTCCACACGCGCTTGCCGTCGGCCTTGGCAAACGGAAGGTCGCGCGCGCGGGCGCCAGTGGCGACGATGACGTGCCTGGCCGAGATGACCTCGGTTCCCTTGTCACCGGTCACTTCGACACTGGTTGCGCTCTTGAGCACGCCCACGCCCATGTGCACGGCGATCTTGTTCTTCTTCATCAGGTGCGTAACGCCCTGATTGAGCTGCTTGGCCACCCCGCGCGAACGGGCCACCACCGCGTCGAGATCGGCGCGGATGTTGTCGGCAGCCAGACCATAGGCCTTGGCGTGCTTCATGTGGTTGAAGACTTCGGCCGAGCGCAGCAGGGCCTTGGTCGGAATGCAGCCCCAGTTGAGGCAGATGCCCCCCAGGTTCTCGCGCTCGACAATGGCGGTCTTGAGGCCCAGCTGCGCGCAGCGGATCGCCGCGACATAGCCGCCGGGGCCCGAACCGAGGACGATCACATCATATTGATCAGCCACTTGGGTATCTCCTTATTCGTCAACCGGACGGGCACGACCCGTGCCGTCGACGGCAACGAACGTGAACTTGGCATGGGTCACCATCGAGGATTGTTCACGGTGCCGCTCGCGGCGCCATGCCTCGATATTGATGGTCATCGAGGTGCGACCGATCTTCTCGATCTCGCCATAGACGGAGACCTCGTCGCCGACCTTGACCGGCTGAAGGAACTTCATCCCGTCGATGGCGATGGTCGCCGCGCGGCCACGGCAGCGCCGCGCCGCGATGAGCCCTGCGGCATTGTCCATCAGGCTGACCAGCCAGCCACCGAAAATGTCGCCATAGGCATTGCAGTCGGCGGGCATCGCCGTCACGCGGATGGCCGGAACCCGGCTTTCAACAGTCATTCGTAGAGTCTCCTGCCAAAGGCTCAAGCAACGAGCGCCAGCGGGTTTTCGACAAGGGTCTTGAACGCCTGCATCAGCTCGGCGCCGTCGGCCCCGTCGATGGCCCGGTGATCGAAGCTGCCCGTCGCAGTCATGACAGTGGCCACGGCCAGTGCGCCGTCAACGATATAAGGACGCTGTTCGCCCGCGCCCACCGCCAGGATCATGCCTTGGGGCGGATTGATCACGGCGTCAAACTGCTTGATACCAAACATGCCCAGGTTCGAAAGCGAGGCGGTGCCGCCCTGGAACTCATGCGGCTGGAGCTTGCCGTCGCGGGCCTTGGCGGCCAGTTGCTTCATCTCGGTGGCGATGGCCGAGATCGACTTGGCCCCCGCATCCTTGATGATCGGCGTGATCAGGCCCGAAGGCGCGGCCACGGCCACCGACACGTCGACACGGGTAAAGCTGCGCAGTTCGTCGCCAGCAAAGCTCACGTTGCACTTGGGCACCTGAACCAGCGCCTTGGCCAGCGCCTTGATCAGGAGGTCGTTGACCGAGAGCTTGACACCCTGCGTTTCCAGCGCAGCGTTGAGCTGGCTGCGCAGCTTGAGCAGCGCGTCGAGACGCACGTCGAGGGTCAGGTAGATATGCGGGATGGTCTGCTTGGCTTCGGTCAGGCGGCGCGCAATGGTCTTGCGCACGTTGTTGAGCTTCTGCCCTTCGTAGGGGATGCCGAAATCGGGCACCGCCGCCGGGGCGGGCGCAGCAACCGGCGCAGGCGCGGCAGCAGCCGGAGCCGCAGCAGCCACGG
>DQVI01000205.1 GCA_015661825.1 Novosphingobium capsulatum | reverse complement strand
TGGGAACGGTTCAGAACCCTTGTCGCCACGGCCTCCGCGCTGACCAACGTGCTCGCGGCCGACCCGCTCAGCCGTGTGCTGGACGGCTATCACCGCTTCCGCCTCTACGCGCCAAGGATGCTGCGCCTGCTCGACATGCAGGCGGCGCCGATCGCCAAGCCTCTTCTGACGGCTGTCGCGCTGCTGCGGAGCGGGATCAAGGCCGATCCTCCGATGGATTTTCTGCGTCCCAACTCCAAATGGCATCGCCATCTTCGCGCTGAGCCCGCCGGCGACTACCGGCTTTGGGAAATCGCGGTGCTGTTCCACATACGCGACGCCTTCCGGTCGGGCGACATATGGCTGCCGGGATCGCGCCGCTATGGCGACCTCAAGCAGATTCTGGTCCCGCCACAGGCGATAGAGCAGACCGCGCGGCTCCCTATATCCTGGACGGGCTGCTCATGAATGACGCGGGCCGCCGCGTTCGCCAGCATTTTGCCGACACGGACGGTTTCACCGATCATGTGTTCGCCGCCTGCGCCTTGCTGGGCTACAGGTTCGCACCCCGTATCCGCGATCTCCCTCAGAAAAGGCTCGATGCCTTTACGCCGAATGCAACCCCCGCCAATGTGCGAGCGCTGGTCGGCGGCAAGATCAATGAACCGCTCATCGAGCCAACTGGCCCGACATCCTGCGCGTCACGGCGACGATCGCAGCGGGGATCGTCGCCCCCAGCCAGATTCTTCGCAAACTCGCCTCTTACCCGCGCCAGAATGAACTGGCCCTGGCATTGCGCGAGGTCGGCCGCATCGAGCGCACCCTGTTCATGATCGACTGGATTCTCGATGCCGGCCTCCAGCGCCAGGCTCAGATCGGTCTCAACAAGGGCGAGGCCCATCATGCCCTCAAGCGCGCCATCAGCTTCCACCGCAGAGGTGAAATCCGGGACCGATCCGGCGAAGGGCAGCATTATCGCATCGCCGGCATGAACCTGCTCGCCGCCATCATCATCTTCTGGAACACCATGAAACTCGGGGAGGTTGTCGACAGCCGCGCCGTGGACGGCATCGTCGTCCCGCCTGACCTCCTCGCCCATGTCTCGCCACTGGGATGGGAACACATCAACCTAACCGGCGAATATCGCTGGCCTAAATCCTTAGCGTAGGATTCCGCCCCCTCCCGCAAACGCCCCCATCGCATTCCGCCAGATGCACGGCCATTCCGTAGTCAGCGTTTCATTGCGGGCTAAGAGCCGGACCCAAAATCTTGGGGGGCTGAAACCGCCACGCGGGTTCGGTCGGAGCGCAGCGGAGATAGAGCCGTGCCGCAAGGCCGCTCCCGGCTCGCCTATTCGGTCACAATCCGAATGTCAGGGCTTTTGAGCAATCAGGGCCATGACGGTTTGCTTGCCATCCATCCAAGCCGCGGCGGTAGGGCTTCGCCAGGCAATCATGTCATGGATGCGCTGATAATCGTCGGCCAGATTTCGGGTAAAGACTGGTTCATGATGGGCTATCCGGTTGCGCAAGTGCCGGATGGCCTGAAGATCGGCATAAGCTTGCGCCCGGCACTGAGGAATGGCCTGCGCGAGCGGCGCCCCAGGGAAGAACGTCCGGAAATGCGTGTTCCAAAGTCGGCTATCCTGGCCGGCTGTGAAGATGTTTTCCCAGAAGGCAAATTTCAGCTCAGCGATGATCTTGCCGGTCGTGGGAAGCCTGTGCGCGCAGACCTGAAGGTCATCGGCCGGATTGTAGCGAAATTTGCTCTTCGGGCGCGGCAGGCTGCGGATAAAACCGTTGTTCCATGGCCAGTTCGCACCATGGATCGCCTCGATCGCTTCGGCGATCCCGTTGCGCACGGCCACTTCGCAGACCTGGAGCGGCACGATCAGGGCTGACGATATGTCCAGATTCCACGCATAAAGTTCGAGCGCCTTTTCCCGGTCATTGCCCATGGCCTGAAGGTAGGTGGCGAAACGCGGGGCGGAGATGACGCCTGGCAGATCCTGAAGCTCAGCGGGGGAGAAAGGCAACGTCGCTATCCTGTCTGCGCACGGTATTGACGAACCCGTCAACACCACCATATAAGGGGTTCTCGGCTTTGAGAACGCGGGCTTATGCCTCCCCTCATCGTCTAAGGAAATTTAAGGCCCGCCGAAAGGTGGGCCTTTTATTTTTCTGCGCAATCACCGCAGATTTCCACCACCACGGGCAAGCCAATAGAGTTCCGCGCAGTGGCTCCCTCTTCATTCAAGGCCTGCCGATCTGCGCGCGTTACGCGCGCCGCCACAAAGACGCGCCGCGCCCAGCGGCTCTGCATGGGCGCGGCATCTCCATCATTATGGCGAAATCACCTCAATGATGCCACGCCCCTCACGGATGACGGCTCGCCCGAAATCATCGGTTTCCGGCTTGCGCCAATGGTAGGCAAAGCGGCCTGCCTCGCCCTCGATCAGACGGATTTGCATGGGTCCACCTCGATCAAAACGCGAAAGCGGCTTGGCCGCTCGCCTCGGTATAACTGGTGGCCGGTCCAGCGGTGAAGCGATCCCGGCCAAGCTGGGTCCATTGCAGGAATCCGGCCCGATCATGGGCAAACCAACCGTCTTCTGTGCCGTGGATGATAGCCCAAGCCTGCTCTTCAGCGACGATTCCGGGGCCGATATTGATGGGCCAAAATTCAGAGCCGCTGTCCTGCCTGCACAGGCTGGGCGCAGAAAACTGGCGGATGATGACCGCCCGGTCATCGGGTTCGCACGCGCCCAGCTCGCGCATGATATGGCGGGCTTGGCCAATGGTGATATAGCCCTTGCCCGCCCTGCTTTCGTGGTGCGAATGACGGCACCCATAAACGACAGCGCGAAAGATCGAAGCCGGATCGGTAAAGTGCTGCGTCTCGATCAGTTCGCCCACCAAGCCTTCGCAGATAAGATCCACGGCATGGAACCATGCCCCTTTGCCCCGCTCGGTGTAACCGTATGCGTTGGTGATCCCTTCGTGCGCCACCTCGATCCCCAGCGCCTCGACGTGCTGCACAAAAGGATGCTCGGCAAGGCCGGGGTGCATCAAACCAATTTTACGCGGCTCGCCCTTCTCGGGCGGGATGACTTCGAGCGGCCCCCGGAACAGGCGCGAAGGCAGATTCCACGGGGAAGGAAGGGGGAAGCCTTGGGGCACATGAAGCGCCCCGTTGATGTCCAAAAGAAAGCTGTTGGCAGCAAGGCCAGCGGCAACGATCTGGTCGCCCAGCGTGTCGGTCGCGGCGCTCATCGGCCTGCCCCCGAAATGATCGCGCCGAAACCAAAACCCTCGGCGGCGTCCTCAATGGTGGTCACAAGGCCGTCAAAATCTTCCTCCGGCCCCAAAAGGTCTGCAATCTCGATGACAGTGGCAAGATCCGCGCCGTGGTTCTCGGCCAAGTCTTTGATGTAACCGAAGCGGTCAAAATTGCCCTCCTCCTCGTAGCGCGAAAGGTCGATGGTTCGTGCGGCGTTGAGCCGGAGAATGGTTGCGAGCGGGGTGCCGGTCATGCGCTCAACTCCGCATAGGTAGCGCTGCATTCGTAGCGGATCGCATCGCCATCCCACATAGGGCCGATCAAGCCTGTGAATTTGGGCGCGCCTTGAAGCTCTTGTCGCTGGCTCGCATTGCTGTTGAAGCCCCGGCACCGAAAACCCTCGACGGCGGCGCGGGCGGCCACGATCTGCGCGCTGGCTCCCTCGATTTCGATCGTGCGGAAACATTGCTGAGCGGTCTGATAAATGCGGATTTTCAAACGCTTGTTTCCCTTTCCCTTATGATGGAGCCGAAGGCGATGGCGTCCATCGACTTCTGCCCGCTGGCGAAGTGGGTCGGGGAATGGCGCAAACACGGGCTGGTCGCGGGGGAGGGGGATCACCCGTCCTGCACGAAGCGCAGCGAAGGAAGGATGGGGATACCCCCGCGATCACCAAGCGAAGCGCGGCACGCGCGCAGACGGCTTGGCCCTTGCGCCAGGGGGCCGGAACAGGCCCCGGAGCTTCACAAACAACGCGACGGCATAGCCGTCTCCGCTTGCGCTGGAGCCAGGGCGACGATTCACCATAGAGGCGGAATACGGCGGCGGGGGCAACGCTGCCGCCGCCGTATTCCGCCGGCAAATCACGATCTATGGGGCAATTGTGGTCATGGTTTTTGTCTTTCCCTCCTGATGAAAGGAGGGCGACAGGGGCCGCCCTCCGGGATGAAGTCAGGCGGCAATGGCCTGCGCGGGCATGTCCATGTGCGAAAGGATCAGTTCGCTTGCGGCTTGCGCAGCGGTCGCGGCGCGGAAAATGGCCCGCTTGTCGTTGCGCAAGGCGGTCAACCAAGAGGCAACATAAGCGGCGTGATCCTCACGCTCAGTCGGTTCCATCCCAAGTTGCGCGCAAAGCATGGCTGCGCCGACTTCAGCAATAAGCTCTTCCTCCGCCCTGATTTCTCGCGATTTCCCGTAATCACGCAGGGTTTCGCGGGCGAGGCGCTTGGCGTGGCCAGTGCTGTGCACGGCTTCGTGCGCAAGGGTCGCATAGAAGGCATTGCCGCTTTCAAAGTCAGCAAAGGCGGGCATCTGGATGTGGTCGGCAGCGGGGCTGTAATAGGCGCTCGATCCGCTCTCGGCGTAGGGCACGGGCCAGCGGGCAAATGCCGCATCAAGATCAGCGTCCCGCTGATCGCGGTTCTTGATCTCGATCCGGGGCACGGGGTACTTACTCATATCGAGACCATCGATTTGCTCGACGTTGAAAACGACATACTTTTTCAGAAACTTACGGGTTTCTTCCTCCCCCTCTGCATTGGTGACAGGCTCGCCGGTTTCTCCATCCTTGGGGGTGAAAGTTCCGGCATGAACGACAAGATTGCCCTTCTCCCCCTTGCGAACCTGCCCGCCCAGCACGGCGGCTTGGCGGTAGGTCATCCAATAGGGGTTGATGAACCCGCGCGTCATGGCGGCAGTCCAGAGCAAGAGGATATTGATACCGCGATAGGCGGTGCCCTCATGCCGCAAGGGCAGGCTTGCCGCGCCGGAGGCCCAACGGGGCGACCACGGGCGTGTGCCAGCTTCCAGCATGACGATAATCTGGGCGGTGACTTCCTCGTAAACATCGGCGCGGGGGGCAGTGTTCTGGCGGGTGGTCTTGCGGGTCATGTGCTTGTTTCCCTTCCTCGATGGAGCCGAAGGCGATGGCGTCCATCGGCTTCTGCCCGCTGGCGAAGCCGGGGGGGTGAACCGGCATGAGGGCTGGTCGCAGGGGAGGGGGATCACCCAGCCTGCACGGAGCGCAGCGAAGGAAGGGTGGGGAAACCCCTGCGACCACCAAGCGAAGCGCGGCACGCGCGCAGACGGCCTGGCCCTTGCCGGGAAGGGGGGAGGCCGCCCCCCTTGATCTGGAAAAGGAAATATGGCCGCACTGGCGGCCTCAGCTTCGAGCGAGGATCGTTCTCAGCATGGGACGAAACCGCTCGGTGGGTTCGGTCGGAACGCAGTGGAGATAGAGCCGTGCTGCCAAGCCGCTCCCGCTTGGGAAAAATTACTGCTCGCCGCCTGCCTTTGCCAGGACAGAGAAGGTGTCAGCGATCAATTCCGTCCGATAGGCAATCTCGTTGCCTTCCCCGTGGCTGGTTTCGCGCATTCGTCCAGTGATGTGAACCAGATCGCCTTTGTCAGCGGCCTCAATCTGCTCACGGACATTCGAGAAGCCGACCACGCTGTTCCAATGAGGGGGCGTCACATAAAACGGGCACAGATATACGCTAAGGCCTGAGGGTGTCGAAAAACACCTGTTTCCTGTACACCACCGCAACAGTCGCCACGGGGTGGAGAACGAACTGCTGCGCCGAGAGTGAGAACACCGGGAATAAAAGGGGCCACGGATCGGCCGGTAGCACCGGATTAAAAATGGGCCAGTCCTGCTAGACCCCTGCTTTTGTGCGGGG
>DQVI01000125.1 GCA_015661825.1 Novosphingobium capsulatum | reverse complement strand
TCTCCCCCACCCGACCTCCCATAGGGTACTATCGTTGGGAGGTCGGGTGGGGGAGCGGGCCGGTGCCGAACCGAAATTCGCCTCTTCGGCGAATTTCGCATCAAACTCAAAGAGGTGCGCGCGGGGGCAAAACCGCCCCTTGCGCGTTGGTGTTTCCATGAACGAATGGATTCTTCAGGCCATCGCCGATGGCGGCTATTGGGGCATCGTGCTCCTGATGGCACTGGAAAACATCTTCCCGCCAATCCCTTCCGAAGTGATCATGGGGATGGGCGGGATCGCCGTGGCGCAAGGGCGGATGGAGGTTCTCCCGCTGATGCTGGCGGGCACGGTCGGCTCGACGCTGGGGAACTATCCGTGGTTCCTGCTGGGCCGGGCGCTGGGCTACAAACGGTTGCGGCCCTTCGTGGCGCGCCATGGGCGCTGGCTCACGCTCGACTGGCCCGCGATGCGGCGGCTGGTCGCGTTCTTTCGGCGCCATGGGCAGTGGGTGGTCTTCGTGATGCGCTTTTCGCCCGCGATGCGCACGATGATCTCGCTGCCCGCAGGCCTCGCCAAAATAGGCCACGCGCGCTTTCTGGTGTTCACCTTCGCCGGGACGACGATCTGGAACGCGCTGCTGGTCTGGGCCGGGTGGCATCTGGGGCAGCACTACGAGCTGCTGGGGCGCTATACCGGGCCTGCGTCGGTGGCGCTGACGGTGGTGCTCGTCGGGGGCTGGCTGTGGCGCGTGGTGCGCTGGAACCCGCGCGGGGTTTGATAAGGGTGGGAAGACCCCTCCACCAGCCTTCGGCTGGTCCCCCTCCCCATTGCATGGGGAGGACCTTCCCGATCCTCCCCGCTCGCGGGGAGGGGGACCATGCGAAGCATGGTGGAGGGGCTCTGAAGGCTTACTTGCCCTCGTCCTTGGCCAGCCACTCTTCCAGATACTTGATCGAGTAGCCGCCATCGAGGAACGTGGGATCGTCGAGCAGGCGCTGGTGCAGGGGAATCGAGGTCTTCACGCCCTCGATCACCATTTCGTCGAGCGCGCGGCGCAGGCGCATAATGCAGCCTTCGCGGGTGCGGCCATAGACGATCAGCTTGGCGATCATCGAATCGTAGTAGGGCGGGATCCTGTAGCCGGCATAGAGCCCGCTATCGACGCGCACGTGCATGCCGCCTGCCGCGTGATAGCTCTTCACCAGCCCCGGCGAGGGGGCGAACGTGAAGGGATCTTCGGCGTTGATGCGGCATTCGATCGCGTGGCCCTTGAACTCGATCTCGTCCTGCGTGACCGAGAGCGGCTTGCCGTCGGCGATGCGGATCTGTTCGCGCACGAGGTCGAGCCCGGTGATCGCTTCGGTCACGGGGTGTTCGACCTGAAGGCGGGTGTTCATCTCGATGAAGTAGAACTCGCCGTTTTCCCACAGGAACTCGATCGTGCCCGCGCCGCGATAGCCCATGTCGGCCATCGCCTTGGAGACGATGCCGCCCATGCGCTCGCGCTCGGCGGCGCTGATCACCGGCGAGGGGGCTTCTTCGAGCACCTTCTGGTGGCGGCGCTGGAGCGAGCAGTCGCGCTCGCCCAGATGGATCGCCTGGCCCTTGCCGTCGCCAAAGATCTGGAACTCGATGTGGCGCGGGTTGCCCAGGTACTTTTCGAGATAGACCGTCGCGTCGCCGAAGGCGGCCTTGGCTTCCGAGCCGGCCTGCTGCATCAGCCGTTCGAGATCGTCGGGGCTGGTGCAGACCTTCATGCCGCGCCCGCCGCCGCCTGAAGCGGCCTTGATGATCACCGGATAGCCGATTTCCTCGGCGATCTTTCGCGCTTCCTCGACATCCGAGATCGCGCCGTCCGAGCCGGGCACCAGCGGCAGGCCGAGCGCCCCTGCGGTGCGCTTGGCTTCCACCTTGTCGCCCATCGTGCGGATGTGCTCGGGCTTGGGGCCGACCCAGGTGATGCCGTGGGCTTCGACGATTTCGGCAAAGCGCGCGTTTTCCGACAGGAAGCCATAGCCCGGATGGATTGCATCGGACTGGGTGATCTCGGCCGCCGAGATGATCGCGGCGACGTTGAGATAGCTGTCCTTGGCCGCGGGCGGCCCGATGCAGACCGCATGGTCGGCCAGGCGGACATGCATGGCATCAGCGTCGGCGGTGGAATGGACCGCCACCGTCTCGATGCCCATTTCCTTGGCTGCGCGATGGATGCGCAGCGCGATTTCGCCGCGGTTGGCGATCAACAGGCGCTTGATGGCCATGGAGTCTTCCGGCCCTTACGCGATCACGACGAGCGGCTGGTCGAATTCGACCGGCTGCGCGTTCTCGACGAGAATGGCCTTGATCGTGCCTGCGGCGGGCGCGACGATCGGGTTCATGACCTTCATCGCCTCGACGATCAGCAGGGTGTCGCCGGCCTTGACGGTCTGGCCCACGCTGACAAAGGCAGCCGCGCCCGGTTCGGGCGAGAGGTAGCAGGTGCCGACCATCGGCGACTTGACCGCACCGGCCAGATCGGCGGCAGGAGCCGCTTCGCCGGCGGGAGCCGCCACCGGAGCCGCCGCGAAGGGCGCAGCGGGAGCCGCGACCATCTGCGTCACGGGGGCAGCGGTCAGCGTGCGGGCGACGCGGATCTTGCGCGCACCGTCTTCCACCTCGATTTCGGTGAGCCCGGTGTCGGCCAGAAGTTCGGCCAGTTCGCGCACGAGGGCGCCATCGATTGCCATGGTTGCGGCGGCCTGCTTGCCGTGGTCTTCGCCGGTATCGTGGCCCATTGTGTTAACCTCACACTTGGAATTTCAAGCGTCGCGCCATGCCCGGATGGGGGCGCGCTGGCAAGGGCTAAGGCGGTCGGATCGCCGTGCCCTGGGGAAAAGGCACGGGTTACCGGGCCTGGCCGGGCCTTCGGAAGTGTGTCAGAGCGCGGCCACGGCGTCGAGTGCGACAATGTAGCTGGCCGCCCCGAACCCGGCGACCGTGGCCCGCGCGGCCATGCCGACATAGCTCTTGTGGCGGAATTCCTCGCGCCGGTGCGGGTTCGAAAGGTGAACCTCGATGACCGGGGTGGTGATCGACTTGATCGCATCGTGGAGCGCCACGCTGGTGTGGGTATAGGCGCCTGCATTGAGCAGGACGGCCAGGGCGCCCACGGCCTGTGCCTCGTGGAGCCAGTCGATCAGGTGGCCTTCGTGATTCGACTGGCGCACGTCGACGGCAAGGCCCAGGTCCTGCGCGCGGTCTTCCAGACGGCCCGCGATGTCGTCGAGGGTGTCGTGGCCATAGATCTCGGGTTCGCGCAGGCCCAGCAGGTTGAGGTTGGGGCCGTTGAGCACGTAGACGACGGGAAGCTCGGGCACGACGGGAAGGTCGGAGGAAAACGCGGATTGGGTCATTGCCAGAGATACTCCTGCCGGAAGGTCCGGCGGGTGATAGCGTGCCCCCTTCGCGGTGCAAGAGGGGAACCTGCCGGGGGCAGTGTCTGATCCGAAACTGTCGTTTCGGATGGTACGGCACCAGCCCGCTCCCCCACCCGACCTCCCACAAGGTACTATCGTTGGGTGGTCGGGTGGGGGAGCGGGCCGGTGCCGGACCGAAATGCGTCTCTTCGGCGAATTTCGGATCAGACTCTCAGCTCACCGGAGGCAGGTGTCCTACCGGGAGCGGGCCGATCATGGTCGTGGACGGGGGCTGCTGGGCCATCGCCTGTTGTCGGGGAGGGCTGTCGGGTTGCAGGTCGGGGGCGGGCTGGTCGCCGTTGTCCTGCTGGCTGAAATCGCCTTCGAGCGGGGGCTGGGCGTCGGGATTGTCGTTCTGGCCGGCGTCGGGATCATCCGGGCCGGGGTCGACGGTGACGGGCGAGCTGTGCGCGGCGGCGGCTTCAGCGGCGTTTGCGCGCTTTTCGGCGGCGGCGGCCTTGGCTTCGGCGGCGGCGATGCGCGCTTCGAGCTTGGCGTCGCGGTCGCTCTGGCTGTCGCACCCGCCCAGCGCGAGCAGGGAGGTGGCCAGCAGGAGCGTGATGGCCGGGCGGCGGCGCAAGGTGGAAGGCAGGGCAGGCATGATGGCAGCAGGGTAGCGAGCAAAGGTTAGCGCAAAACTAACCAGCGCGAACGGCATGGCGGGCGGGCAGGCGGGCCTGTCGGGCCAGCCAGAGCCCTTGCGCCCCGGCGCGCGCGGCCAGGAACAGGGCATAGGCCAGCCACAGCCCGTGGTGGCCCAGCGGCGCGGCCAGCATCAGCGCGCCCTGGAACACGAGCGCCGCCGCCGCCATCGTCACCAGCAGCCCGCGCGTCCACCCCGCGCCCACGAAGACCCCGTCGAGCACGAACGAGGACGCACCGATGAGCGGCAGGGCCATGGCCCAGGGCAGCGCGGCCCCGGCTGCCGCGCGCACCGCCGGATCGAGCGTGAACGCCGCGATCAGGCGGGCTCCGGCGAGCCCCTGAAGGGCGCCCAGCGCCAGCCCGAGCGCCAGCCCCCAGCCCAGCGTGTGGCG
>DQVI01000079.1 GCA_015661825.1 Novosphingobium capsulatum | reverse complement strand
CGCGCGCGCGGCGCTGCGTCTGGCCACGCGCGGCGGGGCCGAGATCCTCGGGCGGCATGATTGCGGGCAACTCGTGCCGGGCAAGCGGGCCGACTTTGCGATCTGGCCGGTCGATGACGTGGCGTCGAGCGGAAGCTGGGACAAGCTCGCCGCGCTGGTCCTCGCGCCGCCTGCCGGGCCGCGGGATGTTTTTGTCGAAGGCCGCGCCATCGTGCGCGAGGGTGACCTCGTGCTGACATCGCGGCGCGAAGTGGTCGCGGGCGCGCAAACCGCGCTGGCCCGGCTGATGGCGGCCTAGCGCCCCGATATTCGAGTTGAGGAAAGGCAGAACCGATGGCGAGCCATGCACGATCTGACCGGCTGGAGCAAAGGCCCGAGGCTGGGGAGGCCGATAGCAGCCCCGCGCGGGGGCTGACCCTCGAACAGCGGCGCGATCCGGCCTATGTGCCGCCCCTGCCGATGGCGATTGCGCTGGGGGTTCAGCATGTGCTGGCGATGTTCGTCTCGAACATCACGCCCCCGATCATTGTCGCGGGCGCCGCCGGGTTCGGGTTCGGCTCGGCCGATCCTTCGGCGCTGATCTACATGATCCAGGCGGCCATGCTCTTTGCCGGGGTGGCCACTTTGCTGCAAACCGTCGGGCTTGGTCCCATCGGGGCGCGGCTGCCGCTGGTGCAGGGCACCAGCTTTGCGTTCATCTCGGTGATGATCCCCATCGTCGCGGGCAAGGGCGTGGAGGGCATGGCCGCGCTCACCACGGCGGCCTTTCTGGCTGGGCTGCTCCATGCCGGGCTGAGCCGGCTGGTCGGGCCGATCCGCTTTGCCCTGCCGCCGCTGGTGACCGGGCTCGTCGTGCTGATGATCGGGCTGTCGCTGGTGCGGGTGGGCATCGAATATGCCGCGGGCGGGGTCGCGCTGCGCGGGCATCCGGCTTATGGTTCGCTTGAAAGCTGGGCTTTGGCGGGCGTGGTCGTGGTGACAACACTGGGGCTCAAGTTCTTCGGGCGCGGCGTGTTCTCGACGGCGGCGGTCCTGCTGGGGTTGCTCGTCGGCTATGGCGCGGCCTTGGCCATGGGCAAGGTCGATTTCGCGCCGGTGGGGCAGGCGCACTGGGTGATGCTGCCGCATTTCCTCGCTTTTGGCTGGGCGCTTTCGCCTTCGGCCATCGTCGGTTTCTGCCTGATCGGGTTCGTTTCCTCGATCGAATCCATCGGCGATGTCGAGGCGATCTGCGAAAACGGCGCCGGGCGCCGCGCGAGTGACCGCGAGGTGATGGGCGCGGTGGCCGCCGATGGCGTGGGCACGGCGCTCTCGGCGCTGTTCGGGGCCATGCCCAACACGACATTCAGCCAGAACGTGGGCCTGATCGCGATGTCGGGCCTGATGAGCCGCTTCGTGGTGACGCTGGGCGCGCTGTTCCTGATCGTATGCGGGCTTCTGCCCAAGATTGGCGCGGTGATCACCACGGTTCCCATCGAGGTTTTGGGCGGCGGGGTCATCGTGATGTTCGGCATGGTGGCGTCTTCGGCCATCGCGATGCTGTCGGGGGTGGTCTGGAACCAGCGCAACATGCTGATCGGCGGGACGGCGCTGTCGCTGGCGCTGGGGCTTCAGCTCGAACCCGAGGCGCTTGGCCATCTGCCCGAAACGGCGCGGATCCTGCTGTCTTCGGGGGTGATGCCCGTGGCGGTGATTGCGGTGGTGCTCAACCTGATTCTGCCGCAGGAGATCTGACTGCTCTCAATTTTGCAATGCTGCGTTAAAATCATTGCGTTTGATCGAGCGCCTTGGGGGCTTCATCGTCTCCGGGACGGTTTGAAACAGACAAGGTACTGGTTATGGCTACGGCCCCTCTCACCCGCGCCCCTGCGAGCCCCGCGCTCCCCGATGGTTGCACGTTCGATGCGCAGGACTGGGCGATCCTGGCCCGGCACTGGTATCCGGTCGCGCTGGTGCGCGAGGTGGGCGAAACACCGCTCAAGGCCATGCTGCTCGATCAGCCGCTGGTGATCTATCGGGGGGATGATGGCGCGATTGTCGTGGCGCCCGACCGTTGCCCCCATCGCGGGGTGCCGCTCAGCATGGGGCGGGCCAATGGCAAGGGGGTCGAATGCCCGTATCACGGGCTGACCTTCGGCGCGGGCGGGCGCTGTGTCCATGTTCCGGCCCAGCCGCAGCGGGCGATCCCCGCGCAGTTCCATCTGGCGACCTATCTGGCGGTCGAACGCTATGGCCTCGTTTGGACCTGCCTTGATCCTGAAAACGATCAACCTGCTCCGGGCGCGATCATGGACATGCCCCATTGGGACGAGGCCGGGTTCCAGCAGATAGTCTGTCCGTGGATCGACATTCATGGCTATGCAGGGCGCCAGATCGAGGGGTTCCTCGATGTCGCCCACTTTGCCTTCATCCATACCGAGAGCTTTGCCGATCCCGACAACGCCCATGTGCCCGACTATCGCCCCACGCGCACCGAACACGGGTTCGAGGCCGAATACTGGAGCACGGTGGCCAACTATCCCAAGGGGATCGACAAGGCGCCGCCGGGTTTCCGCTGGCTGCGCCATTTCCGCTGCCATGCACCGTTTACCGCCACGCTGGAGGTTCATTTTCCGGGGCAGGACCGGCTGGTGATCTTCAACGCGGCCTCGCCGGTTTCGGCGCGCGAGACGCGGTTGTTCGTGCCGATTGCCCGCAATTTCGACACTGACCAGCCGGTGCAGGGCGTTTACGACTTCAACCGGCAGGTCTTCGAGGAAGACGCCGCCATGGTCGAGGCGCAATGGCCCGCCCATGTCCCGCTCGACCCGCTTGCCGAAGCCCATCTGGCCGCCGACATGAGTTCGATGTTCTATCGTCGCGCGCTCAAGGACATGGGGTTGCGCCGGGGCTGATCCCCGGCCCGCAGGTGTTTTCTAGCGTTGCAGGAGCAGGCGGCTGACCCCGCCGCGCAGGCCGGGAAGCCGGGCGGCGAGGCGCAGGCTGGCCGAGCGGGCGAG
>DQVI01000034.1 GCA_015661825.1 Novosphingobium capsulatum | reverse complement strand
ACGCCAGCCTCGGCCCTCGCCGCGCCGCAGGCCGTGCGCCGGGGCGGCGGCATTCTGGCCAGCCAGGCCGCCGACAACCTGTTCTGGTTCGGCCGCTATGTCGAGCGGGCCGAGGCCGGGGTACGGGTGATCCGTGCGGTTCTGGGCAGCTCGATCGATGTCGATGCTGCCGCCGGGCACAATCCCGACGTGATCGCCCGCCTCGTCGGCCTGATGGTCAGCCGGGGGGCACTCTCTCCCGATCAGGCCGTCCTGCCGGTGCCCCAGGCCTGCCGGGCCGCGCTCGCCGATCCGGCCCTGCCCGGTTCGCTGGCCTCGCTCATGGCCGCGATCCGCGCCACGGGCCTGACCCTGCGCGACCGCTTCACCACCGATTTCTGGCGCATCGCCAGCCGCCCGCTGCCCATGTTCGACGGCCAGCGCCCCGGCGTCATGCTGCGCGCCGCGCGCGAGTTGCTCGAACGTCTGGCCGCGCTCTCGGGGCTGATGGCGGAAAACTTCACGCTCGGCCCCTCGCGCCTGTTCCTCGACATGGGCCGCCGCCTCGAACGCGCGCTCGCCCTGTGCGAGACCTTGCGCGCGCTTGAGGCCCAGATCGACACGCCCGAGGCGCTCGGTGTCCTGCTCGACCTCACCGATTGCCAGATCACCTATCGCTCGCGCTATCTGGCCGTGCCCACGCGCGCGCCGGTGCTCGACCTGCTGCTGCTCGACCCGCACAACCCGCGCTCGCTGGCGTTTCAGGCCGAACGGCTGGTCGATCACATCGCGCGCCTGCCCGCGCTGGGCGAAGACGCGCTGCCCGAAGCCCCCCTGCTGGAGGCCCGCGCCCTGCTCGCCCCGCTCGCCAGCCTGCCCGTCGCCGCCTGGGATTTCGCACGGGTCGCCGATGTCGAGGCCCGGTTGCTGGCCCTGTCCGACACGATTGCCACCCGCTACTTCCTCCAGTTTGAAAGGGCCGATCTCCCGGCCAAGGGCAGCCTGCTCGCGTGAACTACTCCATCCGCCATACGACTTGCGTCGATTATGCCAGCCCGGTGCGCCTCGCCCGGTTCAACCTGCGGCTGCGCCCGGCGCCCTGGCCCTCGCAGACGGTCAGCGACTTTGCCTTGCGCATCGATCCGCTGCCCTGGACCATCGACGAGGAATCCGGCCCCTTCCTCGTCAACCGCAACCGCCTGTTCATCCGCGAACCGATCGACCGGCTCGAAGTGGAAAGCACGTTCAGGGTCGACGTGCGCCCGCCCGCCTGCGACGAGACCACGCCCAGCCCCTCGCTCGCCCAGATCGGCGCGCAGGCCGCCGCCCACCGCGATCTTTCCGCGCTCGGCCCGGCCAGCTACATCTATCCCTCGCTGATGACCCCGCTCTCGCGCGAGATCGTCGATTGGGCGGGCCACATTCTGGCGGGCCCGGCGCGCGGCGCGGCCGGGCGCAGCGCCCAGCCCTCGGTGATCGATGCCGGGCTGGCGCTGATGCACGCGATCCACGACGAATTCACCTATGACGGCAGCGCCACCACCGCCGAGACTTCACCGCTCGAAGCCTTCCGCGAACGCCACGGCGTGTGTCAGGATTTCGCCCATGTGATGATCGTGGCCGCGCGCGGCCATGGCCTTCCGGCGGCCTATGTGAGCGGCTATCTGCGCACGCTGCCCCCGCCCGGACAGCCCCGGCTGGTCGGCGCGGACGCCACCCATGCCTGGGTCGCGCTGTGGTGTGGCGAGGAACTGGGCTGGGTGGGCTTCGACCCCACCAATGCGATGCTGGCCTCCACCGACCATATCTTCACCGCAATGGGGCGCGACTATGCCGATGTGGCGCCGATGGACGGCGTCTTCCATGGCGGCGGCGGCCAGACAGTGACCGTCGCGGTCGATGTCGCCCCCCAAGAAGAGGCGCCGATTGCCCCGGCGCCCGAAAAGCTGCCCAAGGAAGCCGGGGCAACAGCCCCCGCTTCCTGAAAGCAGATCAGGCCGCGACCACGCCCTTGGCGAGGAACGGGCGCTGCTCGGCCACGACACCCTCGAAGGCGCCGATGGCATCGTTGCGGGCCAGCGTCAGCCCCACTTCGTCGAGGCCGTTGAGCAGGCAGTGCTTGCGGAACGGGTCGATCTCGAAGGTGAAGCGATCCTGGAACGGCGTGGTGACCGTCTGGCTTTCAAGATCGATGGCAATGGGGTCGGTCTTGGCGACTTCGAGCAGGCGGTCGACCTGTTCCTGCGGCAGGACCACGGTCAGGATGCCGTTCTTGAAGGCATTGCCCGAGAAGATGTCGGAGAACGAAGGCGCGATGACCGCCGTGATG
Organism: Novosphingobium capsulatum; assembly: GCA_015661825.1. Classification (GTDB taxonomy): domain Bacteria; phylum Pseudomonadota; class Alphaproteobacteria; order Sphingomonadales; family Sphingomonadaceae; genus Novosphingobium; species Novosphingobium pituita. Next base: position 5,660 of record DQVI01000034.1, on the reverse strand, counting down.
CCCAGATCGAGCAGGGCCCAGGCCGCATGCTCGCGACTGGAGCCGCACCCGAAGTTGTCACCCGCGATCAGGATCGGCGCGCCCTTGTAGGCCTCGCTGTCGAACAGGTTGTCCGGGTCCTGGCGCAGGGTTTCGAACGCGCCGCGGCCCATGCCTTCGCGACTGATCGTCTTGAGCCACTTGGCCGGGATGATCACGTCCGTGTCGATGTTCTTGCGGCCAAACGGAATGGCGCGGCCGTCGATGTGGGTTACCGGTTCCATGGCCCCGCTATACCCGCCACCGCGCCGGGCGCAATGCATGAATTGCGCGCAATGCCGCCCCCTGACAAGAATCTGGCGCCGGGAGGAAACGGAACGGACGAAAACTACGTGACCGGAAAAACCGGAAAAAGAGACAGAAACGGGGCGGAACCATGTGGCCCGCCCCATTGCCTGATCCTCAGTCGGTTTCGGGTGCATCGCCCAGCGGGGTCTTGACGACCACCTTCTGGGCCTTTTCCTTGCGGCGGCTGCTGTAAAGCAGGGCCGCAGCGAGCGCCGCCGAACCGATTGCCGCCGCCCCTGCCAACACGGCCGATCCGGCCCAGTTATCCCTCTTCGACACGCTTTCCTCCATCGCTGCGGGCCGCGAGAATGGACCCTGAACGGGCCACCTTGCAACGCTCAATCCCCCATCGGTTGGTGGAAATCGTCCAGAGCCTCTCCGATGCGGTTCCAGGCCTGCTGCTTGGTAGCCACTGAAACCGCACAATACGCCGCGCTGCTTGACGGCAGTTGAATGAAGGAAAGGCCGCCGAGTTTTTTTGCCTGTACCCGCCCCAGCCGCGCCGCCGTGGTCCCGTTGAAGGCGATCAGGCGCAAGGCGGGCAATGTGCGCGCCAGATCGGCCAGGGGCGTGGGCGCCACCGCGCGAATCGCCGAATCGAGGCTTCCGCTGCGCGTGGCACTGCCCACCGTGTCCCACAGCCCGATCCCCGCCGCGAGCAGGGCTTCAAGCCGCGCGGAATAGTCGAGCCCAACCAGATCGCGCCCGATCACCCCGCCGACAAGGCGCCAGAACTGGTTGGTCGGATGGGCATAATAGCGCCCCGCCGCCAGCGAGGCCTCCCCCGGCAGGCTGCCGCAGACCAGCACGCGGGTCTGCGCGTTGACCACCGGGGCAAAGGCCTGTTTGCGCTCTTCCGTCAGGGTGAAACCCGGCCTTTTTTCAGGTCAGTTCACGAACGTCGGTCAGGCGGCCCGTCACGGCAGCGGCAGCGGCCATCGCCGGGCTGACGAGGTGGGTGCGCGCGCCCGGCCCCTGACGGCCCACGAAGTTGCGGTTCGAGGTCGAGGCGCAGCGTTCGCCCGCAGGCACCTTGTCGGGGTTCATGCCCAGACAGGCCGAGCAGCCCGGCTCGCGCCATTCGAGGCCGGCATCCTTGAAGATCGTGTCGAGCCCTTCGGCCTCGGCCATGGCCTTGACCAGGCCCGAACCGGGCACGACGATCGCCCACTTGACGCCCTCGGCCTTCTTGCGGCCCTTGAGGATCGCGGCGGCGGCGCGCAGATCCTCGATCCGGCTGTTGGTGCAGCTGCCGATGAAGACGTTCTGGATCTCGACCTGGCTGAGCGGGGTTCCCGGTTCGAGGCCCATGTATTCGAGCGACTTGCGGGCGGCTTCCTGCTTGGCAGGATCGGCAAAGCTCTCGGGCGCGGGGACCTGTCCGGTGATCGGCAGGACATCCTCGGGGCTGGTGCCCCAGGTGACCGACGGCGCGATGTCGGCCGCATCGATCACCACGACCTTGTCGTAACGGGCACCCGCATCGGTGGCGAGGCTTTCCCACCATGCCACGGCCTTGTCCCAGTCGGCCCCCTTGGGCGCATAGGGACGGCCCTTCACATAGGCGAAGGTCTTTTCGTCAGGCGCGATCAGCCCGGCGCGCGCGCCATGCTCGATCGCCATGTTCGAGATGGTCAGGCGCCCCTCGACCGACAGGCCACGAATGGCCGAACCGGTATATTCGATGACATAGCCGGTGCCGCCAGCAGCACCCAGCACGCCGGTGATGTGGAGCACCACGTCCTTGGCCGAAACGCCCGGCGCCAGTTCGCCCTCGACGCGCACTTCCATCGTCTTCGAGCGCTTGAGCAGCAGGGTCTGCGTGGCCAGAACGTGTTCGACTTCCGAGGTGCCGATGCCGAAGGCCAGCGCGCCAAGCCCGCCGTGGCAGGCGGTATGGCTGTCGCCGCACACGATCGTCGCGCCGGGCAGCGAAAAGCCCTGCTCGGGGCCGACGACATGGACGATGCCCTGCTCGGCATCAGCGTCGCCGATGTAGCGGATGCCGAATTCGGGGGCATTGCGTTCGAGCGCGGCGAGCTGCTGCGCCCCCTCGGGGTCAAGGATGGGAATGCGATGGCCTGCCGCGTCGCGACGCGCGGTCGTAGGCAGGTTGTGATCGGGAACCGCCAGCGTCAGATCGGGGCGGCGGACCTTGCGCCCGGCCACGCGGAGCGCCTCGAACGCCTGCGGGCTCGTCACTTCGTGAACGAGGTGGCGGTCGATATAGAGCAGGCTGGTGCCATCGTCGCGGTTCTCGACGACATGGGCGTCCCAGATCTTTTCATAGAGCGTCTTGGCGGAAGCCGGAGCGGTGCTGGTCATGGAAGTGCGGTTAAGCATGCCCCCGGCGCTTTTCAAGCATGAAACGACAAGAAAGGCCGGGGGCACGCGACATTTTCATCGCGTAGTGAGATATTTTTCTTACCAGCGATCGTTGCCCCAATAGGCCCGCTCCATGTGCAGGCGCATGCGCACCGCGTTCACGCGGTCGGCCAGACGGCGCACTTCGCCCCGGCTCAAGCCATTGCGCGAGGCCCATTCATAGTGCCGGGTGATGGCATCGGCCTCGCGGCGCAGGCCCCAGGCATCACGCGGGGAAATCTGGCCCCGCCCCTGCGCGCGGTCGATCGCCATGCGCAGATCGATGATGTCGTGGCGGATCGCCGCATCGCGGCGCGGCGTCATCCACCCGCCGGGGCCGCCGGCCTCGTGCCAGTCGTCATGATCCCATCCGCCCCGATCCCATCCCCCACGGTCCCATCCGCCATAGGGGACGGGCTGCGCGCTGGCGCTCCCGGCCATGCCGAACAGGGCCGAAGCGAGGGCGACGGGGGCCAGGACTGCACAAATCTTCGTCTTCACGGGCTTTCTCCCTTTGTCATGGCCAGCCTGCAAACATGTGTCTGCGGCCGGACGATGAGTCAGGTTTGGCACGGCAAAAATGAACGCGGCAGGATCGGACCGTTCGGCAAGCAGCAAGAAACTCGTCGCCTGCCCGGCTCGCAAAAGCTATGGCAGCCCCATGGATACCGCGCTTGCAGCCCTGATCCCGATCGCCCTCGTGCTGGCGGCCACCGCGGCGATGGAACTGGTCGCCTGGGCCAGCCACAAATATGTGATGCACGGGTTCGGCTGGGCCTGGCACCGCGACCACCACGAGCCTCACGACGGTTTCTTCGAGCGCAACGACCGCTTCGCCCTTGTCGGCGCGGCGATCTCGATCACCCTGTTCGCGCTGGGCAGCCCGATGATCATGGGCCCGCATGTCTGGTGGCCCGGAACATGGCTGGGGCTGGGCGTGCTTGTCTACGGGATCATCTATACCCTGATCCACGACGGGCTGGTCCACCAGCGCTGGTTCCGCTGGGTGCCCCGGCGCGGCTATGCCAGGCGGCTGGTCCAGGCCCACCGCCTCCACCACGCCACCATCGGCAAGGAAGGCGGGGTCAGCTTCGGCTTCGTGATCGCGCGCGATCCGGCCCGCCTCGCGCGCGAACTTCAGGCCCAGCGCGCGGCGGGGCTGGCCACTTTGCGGGGCGACAGTGCAAGCCGGGACGTTCCAGCAGAATCCTAGGCCAGTTCGACAGCCTCACCCAGCGCGATCTCGCCCGCTCCGTCGGGAATGGCGTTCATGCCGAAAACCGGCATCTTCTGCCACACCCGGCCCATCGCGCGCAGGGTCCTGAGCGGTTCAGGCCCCTTGCCTTCGCCGGTCAGCGGGTCCTGCGTGGTGATCACGCAGCGCGTGCAGGGCTTGACCACGCGCAAGGTCAGCCCGCCGATCCGCAAGGTGCGCCAGCCCTCCTCGGCAAAGGCCTCCCCCACGCCCTCGATCACCAGACTGGGCCGGAACCGGGCCATCGTCACCGGGGTTTCAAGCTGCCGGTTGAGGGCCGCGAGCGAATCCGTCGTGGTCACGAGCAGCGGAAAACCATCGGCAAAGCCCACCATGTCGCCGCTCTGGCCATAGGCCGGATCGACCGGACGCACCGTCTCGCGGGCCATGTGGACGAGGCGCACCGGGCGATCGAAGCAATCGGACAGCCAGGCATCGGCCTGCGCGCCTGCCACGCGCGCCTCGACCCGCTCGCCCCAGACGGTCACCACTTGCGAGGTCTGCGAAGAGGGTTCGGGCACGACCAGCGAAGGCGCGCCCACCCGGCGCAGTTCGATCCCGCCGGCCTCATGGGGCACGGCCTCGACCTGCGCCATCGCGGGCAATTCGCGGCGCGTGAGAAAGCGCCCTTCCGGGGTCACCATCATCCAGCGCCGGTCCCCCTCGATCCCGCGCGCGGTGATGGTCGCGCGAGCCAGTGCCTGCCCGCCCATCGATTTGACCGGATAGCGAAACAGCCCCGAAACCTTCATGCCCTCTCCCCCTGTTTTCAGCTTATTCCGCGCGTGTCCAGATCCACGCGCCGCTGCCCGCCATGACCGCCACGGGCAAGAGAACCCAGGGCCAACCCGCCGTCAGGCCGGTGATCACCACGCTGACGGCCATGGCCGTGAGCGCGGCCTTCTTGGCCCGGCGCGGAATGGCCCGGCGCTCGCGCCATTCGCGCAGCGGCGGCCCCCAGCGCGGATGGTCGAGCAGGCGCTGCTCCCACGCCGGATTGCCCCGCGCGAAACAGAACAGCGCCAGCAGCAGGAACGGCACCGTGGGCAGCAGCGGCAGGAACGCGCCGACCACGCCGATCCCGACGAAAAACAGCCCCCCGCCGGTCCACAAGTGCCGGCGCATCGCGCCTTACCCTGCCGCGGCCAGCCGGGCCGCATGTTCGCGCACGAGCGCAATCATGTTGGGCAGCCCCTGCGTGCGGTTCGACGAAAGCTGGTTCTTGAGGTTGAAGGGTTCGAGCAGCGCGGCAATGTCGGCCCTTGCCACCACGTCGGCGGGCTGGTCCTGCACGGCGGCCAGCACGAGGGCGATGATGCCCTTGGTGATCGCGGCATTGCTGTCGGCCAGAAAGTGCAGCAGCCTGCCCCCTTCTGTGGCAGTGCCCTCGGTCGGATAGACCCAGACCGCCGCCGAACACCCGCGCACGAGCGTGGCATCGGTCTTGAGCGCGTCGGGCATGGGCTCCAGCTCGCGGCCCAGCTCGATCAGCAGGCGATAGCGTTCGTCGCCATCGCAGAATTCATATTCGTCGAGAATGTCCTGAAGCGTGCGCATACATCGGCCTTAGAGCGGGCAGGCCCCATCCTCAAGCCCGAACGGCCCTTTGCAGTTCGACTTAGAGCCCGACCCAAAAGTCGGGCGGCGGAGGTTTGGCGAGGGATTTTGGGTCACCACAAGGAGGCTGAGAGCCCAGCGATGCTGGAAGCATCGT
>DQVI01000180.1 GCA_015661825.1 Novosphingobium capsulatum | reverse complement strand
TGCTCTTCCGATCTCCTGAGCCGCTTCGCGCGCAAAGGCCCGCTGGCCGGGGCGGTCTTCGGCCCCCGCCCCGGTCAGCCGGGCGAGCCGCGCGGCGACATCGTCGGGATCGAGGGTGACTTGTGCAGGCTGGGGCCGCTCGGCGCTTTCCTCCCATTCGGGCAGGCGCGCAAACAGCCAGCGCTCGGCCTGCTGGGGCCGGACGATCCGCCCCTGAAGCAGCGCGGCCCAGGGCCAGCGCAACTTGACCAGCGATTGCAGGACGCTCCATGCGCCATCGCGTTCGGGCCAGTCGGGCGCAGCGGCCGTCGCCAGCAAGGCCTCTGCCGCCTGCTGCAACAGCAGCGGCACGTCCGCATCCGCTTCGGGCACGGGCAGGCCCAGCGCGGTGGCCAGCCCCTTGGGCGTGGGCACGACAAAGCGCGCAGGGTGGATGAACGCATAGAGTTCGAGCAGGTCGAGCCCCGACAGGTCGGGATAGCCCAGACGACTGGCCACCAGCGGCGCATTGAGCATGAGCAGCGGGGTATCGGCCGCCGCGACGATGGATTCGCCCTTGCCGACTGTGCGGGTAGAGGGGAACAGCCCCACCCCGCGCAGCCAGCAGCCGCCATGGCTGGCATGGATCGCCGGCAGGGCCAGAGCTGCGGGCGCAGAAGGATCGTCGGGTTCGGCCATGGCCCATCCTCTGACCGCAAACGCCGCGCAGGGCAAGCACCAGACCGCACCATGCCGGCCTTCTGCCACAGGGCCAGATCGCCCCCTTAAATAGTCCGCGCCCGCGCCGTCTTATGCCACGAACCGGACAGCCCCGGATTGTCACACAACCCATAGTGGAGAATGGGAAAATGGCCGTCATCAACACCAACATCTCGGCGATCCGCGCCGCCAATGCCTCGATTTCCGCCTCGCAGCTTGCGGGCGTTGCCATGGAACGCCTTTCGACCGGCAAGCGCATCAACGGCGCCAAGGACGACGCGGCGGGCCTGGCGATCACCACCACGATGACCTCGCAGATCCAGGGCATGAACCAGGGCATCCGCAACGCCAACGACGGTATCTCGATGGCCCAGACCGCCGATGGCGCGCTCAACGAAGTGACCGCGATGCTCCAGCGCATCCGCGAACTGGCGGTCCAGTCGAAGTCGGACACCTACCAGCAGTCGGACCGCGATGCGATGCAGTCGGAAGTCGGCAACCTGACCGCGCAGATCTCCGACGTGCTCAACAACACCCTGTTCAACGGCAACAACACGTTCAAGGTGATGACCACGACCCCGGCCACCGACGGTTCGGACGATCTCACCCTCGACATCCAGGCCGGCGCCGAAACCACCAACGTGGTCACCTTGCGCTCGGTCGCTTTCGACGGGCAGGTCATGTTCGGCTCGGGCGCCAGCGCCTATGACCCGACCTCGACCACCCAGTCGCTCGACGTCAGCGACCCGGTCAAGGCCAAGACGACGATGGACAATGTCGACCTCGCGCTCAAGTCGGTGAGCGCCGTGCGCGCCGAATTCGGCGCCGGGCAGAACCGCCTGCAATCGGTCGTCAACAACCTGACCGACAACGTGACCAACCTTTCGGATGCGCGCAGCCGCATTCTCGATACTGATTATTCTGCCGAGACCACCGCGATGGCCAAGGCCCAGATCCTGGCCCAGGCATCCACCGCGATGATCGCCCAGGCCAACCAGGCCCAGCAGAATGTCCTGACGCTCCTGAGGTAAGCCCCCACCACACCACGGCCTACGGGAGCCTCCACGGAAATGCGGTACAGCCCCTTGCCGGACTGTGCCGCATTTTCGCGTGTGGGACGGATGCCGGAGCCAAAACCTCGCGCCAAAAACCTTGCACAAGCGGGCGGGAATCGCGAAAGGGCGGGAACCATGACCCAAACCGATCTCATCGCCGCCGCCCAAGTCTCCAAGTCCTGGCCCTTCGAGGAAGCGCGCAAGCTCGTCAAGCGCTACCCCGGAGGCAAAAAGGATGCGGACGGCAAACTGGTGCCGGTGCTGTTCGAGACCGGCTATGGTCCCTCGGGGCTTCCCCATATCGGCACGTTTCAGGAAGTGCTGCGCACGACCCTCGTGCGCCGCGCCTATGAAGTGCTGACCGGGGGCCACCCCACCCGCCTCGTCGCCTTTTCCGACGACATGGACGGGCTGCGCAAGGTGCCCGACAATGTCCCGAACAAGGACATGCTGACCGCCCACCTTCAGGAACCGCTCAGCCGCATTCCCGATCCGTTCGGCACCCACGAGAGCTTTGCCCACCACAACAACGCGATGCTTCGCGAATTCCTCGACCGGTTCGGCTTCGACTACGAATTCGTCTCGGGCGCCGAGCGCTACAACGGGGGCGATTTCGACGAGGCGCTCAAGGGCGTGCTGCGCAACTTCGACGCGATCATGGGCATCATGCTGCCCACGCTGCGCGAGGAACGCCGCAAGACCTATTCGCCGGTCCTGCCGATCTCGCCCAGCAACGGGCAAGTGCTTCAGGTGCCCATCGAGGTGGTCGATGCCGAGGCCGGTCTCGTGCGCTTTGTCGACGTGACCGGCGAGGTCGTCGAGCATTCGATTCTGGGCGGACGCTCCAAGCTCCAGTGGAAGGTCGACTGGGCGATGCGCTGGGTGGCGCTGGGCGTCGACTATGAAATGTGCGGCAAGGACCTGACCGACAGCGTGACCCAGTCGGGCCGCATCGCGCAAGTGCTGGGCGGACGCCGCCCCGAAGGCCTGATCTACGAACTCTTCCTCGACGAGAAGGGCGAGAAGATCTCCAAGTCGAAGGGCAATGGCCTGACCATCGAGCAGTGGCTCGACTATGGCAGCGAGGAATCGCTGAGCTTCTATCTGTTCCGCGAACCCAAGAGCGCCAAGTCGCTCCACGTCGGGATCATCCCGCGCGCGGTCGACGAATACTGGCAGTTCCGCGAAAAGCTGGCCAGCCAGCCCATCGAGCAGCAACTGGGCAACCCGGTCTGGCACCTGCTGCGTGTCAATGGCGCCGGAAACGACACCACGACGCCGGGCGCGGGCGATACCCTGCCGGTCACGTATGGCCTCCTGCTCAACCTCGTCGGGGTGCTGGGCGCCCATGCCACGCGCGAGCAGGTCTGGTCCTATCTGGCCAACTATGTCGACAATGCCGATCCGGCGGCCCACCCCGCGCTCGACGCGCTGGTGACCTGCGCGCTGGCCTACAACCGCGACTTCATCGCCCCCACCCTCGCCCGTCGCAAGCCCGAAGGCGGCGAGGCGGCCGCCCTTGCCGCGCTCGACGCGCAACTGGCCACCTGCCCGCAAGACGCCAGCGCCGAAACGCTCCAGAACATGGTCTACGAGATCGGCAAGGATGAAGCCTATGGCTTTGCGTCCTTGCGCGACTGGTTCAAGGCGCTCTACGAAACCCTGCTCGGCTCCTCGCAGGGGCCGCGCATGGGCAGCTTCATCGTGCTCTATGGCGTGGCCAACACCCGCCGCCTGATCGCCGAGGCGCTTGCCGCCTGAGGTGCAGGCAGGAACACGAAAAAAGGGGCTGATCCGGGTCGGTTCAGCCCCTTTTTTTGCATGTCAGATACCCAGGATTTCAGGGGCGCCAAGGATTCAGGCACCCAGCCGCCGCAGCGCCGGGTCGATGAAGCGCCGGGGCACCGGGCCATAGCGGGCCGGCCCTTCCTCAAGGCTGAGCGGGCGCGGCAGCAGGCGGTTGAGCAGCAGGCGTCCGAAGCTCCATTCCCCCAGACCCGATTGCGCATTGATATGGCCGACCGCCCCCGCATCGGCAAAGCGCGCCCCCCAGTGCCCGGCCATCTGGCGGCTGGTGCCGAAGCGGGCATAGGGATCGTCGCGGCTGGCCACGACAATGGCGGGAAACGGCAGTTCGTGGGCGGGCAACGGGGCAAAGCGGGTCAGCCGCCGGTCGCGCACCTCGTGCTCGACATCGGGCGGGGCGACCAGCAGCGCGCCGACCACAGGCTGGCCCTTGGGGCCACTGGCGAGGCGCTCATACTCGGCCCACCAGGCCACCGCGTGGCAGCCCAGACTGTGGGCAACCAGCACGACAGGCCGACCAGCCCCTTCATGAGCGCGCTGGATCGCCAGCGCCAGCTTGTTGACCCAGGTGTTGCGATGGGGATCATCCCACAGCCCAAGGTCCACCCGATGGCAATCGGGCAAAGTCTGTTCCCACAGCGTCTGCCAGTGACCGGGACCCGAATTCGCGAGTCCGGGCACCGTGAGGATCACGGGATCGGTGCGGCGCGTGGAGGCATGTTCATGAGCCATACAAGTTCTCCCGAAGAGGAAGCGGCCGGTCGACTCGGACTACGTCCCGACACAGCTGGACAATAACTCAATCTTTGAAGTAGACAATGGCGGAACGACGAAACGACGGCTCTTTGCGCCGGACGGCAAAGGCGGCGACGCAGATGGCTTGCCCACTGTCTTCGCTTGCGCCGGGCGCGATGACCGTTGCATTTCCCGGCCAATTGCGACAGGCCCCGCAACGGGGACATCATTTCTGGGGATCGAGCCTGCGTGCCTGTCGCGCGGGCCGCAAAGGGACGATAGCGGACGCCGCATGACTGCACCTGCCACGCCTGTCGCGCCGCGCAAGCGCCTGCTCGCCTCGATCCACGATGTCAGCCCCCGTTTCGAACGCCAGGTCGACATGCTGGCCGAGCGCCTCTCGGGCCATCTGGGCGCGGGCCGCTTTGCCATGCTGGTCATCCCCGATCACTGGCGCGGCGCGCCGATCGCGGGCAATGCCGCGTTTCAGGCCCGCCTGCGCGGCTGGGCCGACATGGGCATCGAGATGTTCCTCCACGGCTGGGCCCACAAGGACGAGACCCCCGCCACGCAGGGCCTCGCAGGCTTCAAGGGCAAGCACATGACCGCGGGCGAAGGAGAGTTCCTGAACCTCTCCCACGCGCAGGCGGTCGAGCGCATGAGCGCGGGCAAGGCCCTGGTCGAGGACATCCTGGGCCGCCCCGTGGCCGGTTTCATCGCGCCGGCCTGGCTCTATGGCGAAGGCGCCCATGCGGCCCTGTCCGAACTGGGCTTTGCCCTGGCCGAAGACCATATGAAAGTCTGGCGCCCGGCCGACGGCATGGTGCTGGCCAAGGGCCCGGTGATCACCTGGGCCAGCCGCAGCAAGGCGCGCATCGCCTCCTCGCTGTGGTTTTCCGCGCTGGCGCGTCAGGCCCTGCCCGCGCTGCGCACGGTGCGCGTCGCGGTTCACCCCGGCGATACGACCGTTCCCGCCCTGCTTGCATCGATCGACAGCACGCTTGCACGCTTTGCACGAAGCCACGTGCCCTCGCGCTATGCGAGCCTTCAGGGTCCGGCAGGTCTCTTTTGAGCGAGGCCGGTTTGAGCGGGACAGGCCCCTCGGGCACGGCGCGCGCCCGGCCTGACCAAGCCTTGCGCGTCCTGACGTTCCTGCACAGCTTCGAGCCGGGCGGGGTGGAGCGCGTGGCGCTGCGCCTCCACCGCGCGTGGCTGGCCGCCGGGGCAGATGCGCGCCTCGTGCTGGGTCGCACGCAAGGCGCGATGCGCAGCGAATGGCCGGATCTGGACACCCTCAGGGCCGACGTTTTCGACAGCCATGGCCTGCCCACCGCCGCGTGGGAAACGCTCTGGATGATGCTGCGCCTGCCCGGCGCCATCAGGCGCCACCAGCCCGACGTGCTGTTCTGCGCGGGCAATTCCTATACTGTCGTGGCCGTGACCATGCGCCTCGTGCTGGGCCGCCGCTGCCCGCCGATCCTCGCCAAGATCAGCAACGACCTCACCCGCGCCGACCTGCCCGCCCCGGCCCGCCCGTTCTACCGGATGTGGCTGCGCATTCAGGGCCGCCTGCTCGACCGTCTGGTCGGCATGGCCGAACCCATGCGCGCCGAACTCGAAACCCTGATGCAGGCCCCGCCCGCGCATGTCGCGATCATCGACGATCCCGCGCTGGAGGAAGCCCAGATCGCCCGGCTCGAAGCCCTGCCCCGCCCCGCGCATGACGGGACCGGGCGCCGCTTCCTCGCCATCGGGCGGCTGGCCGCACAGAAGAACTTCCCGCTCCTGCTCGACGCCTTCGCGCGGATCGCACGGGGGCAGGACCGCCTGACCATTCTGGGCGAAGGCAGCGCGCGCCGCGCCCTCGAAGCCCAGGCCCGTGCGCTGGGCATCGCCGACCGGGTATCCCTGCCCGGCCACGTCAACCCGGTGTCCGACGCGCTGCTGGCCGCCGATGCGCTCGTGCTCTCGTCCGACTACGAAGGCGTGCCCGCCGTCGTGCCCGAAGCGCTGGCCGCCGGGCTGCCGGTCGTTGCAACCGATTGCGCGGTGAGCATGGGCGACCTTCTGGGCCGCACCGAGGCGGGCCAGACCACAGGCCCGAACACAGGTGAGGCCCGCTTCGGCCTGCTCGTGCCCGTGCGCGATGCCGCCGCGCTGGCCGGGGCCATGGACCGCATCGTCGAACAGCCGTTCGATCCCCGCGCCGCGCGCACGCAGGCCCGCCGCTTCACGGTGGAAATCGCCGCGCGCCGCTATCTGGCGGAAATGGAGCGCCTGGCCCATGCCTGAACGGTCCCTTGCCCGCGTCGCGTCTGCTGATGCGATGCCCCCACTCCATAAAGCCAGTGGCGCCCAGCCCCGCTTGCCTGTAACGCCGACCGGCCTGAACGAGACACGATGACCAACCCCGCGATTCCCGAAACGGCCCCTCCCGTAGTGGAGGGTGGCTTGCGCAAATGGAGCGCCTATCTGGGCCCGGCCATCTCGGTGGCGATTCTGGGCGCTGTGCTCATGCAGTTGCGCCAGCTCAACTGGCCGATGGTCTGGTCGATCATCCCCCGCTCGCCGCTGATCTGGCTGGTTCTGGCAGCCAGCTATTTCTCGGGCCCGGTGGCCGACTGGGTGATCTTCCGCAAGCTCTGGGGCATTCCGCTCTCGGGGCTGGCGCCGCTGCTCAAGAAGCTGGTCGGCAACGAATTGCTGATGGGCTATGTCGGCGAAGTCTACTTCTACGACTGGGCCCGCCGCCATGTGAAGATGGACAGCTCGCCCTTCGGCGCGGTCAAGGACGTGGCCATTCTCTCGGCGCTGGCGGGCAATTTCACCACCATCATCATGCTCGCGATCACCTGGCCGCTGATCAGCCCGCTCGGCTTCGGGGCCGACGGCAAAGTGCTGATCGTATCGATTGCGGTCGTCCTGCTGACCTCGGCGGGGATCATGCTGTTCCGCAATGGCCTGCTCAGCCTGCCGCGCCGCGACTTGTGGTTCGTGTTCAACGTCCACTGCCTGCGCATCATCGTGGGCACGGCGCTCTCGGCGCTGGCCTGGCACCTGATCCTGCCCGAAGTGGGCATCGGATCGTGGCTGCTGCTCTCCACCATCCGCCTTCTTCTGGCCCGCCTGCCGTTGATTCCGAACAAGGATCTGGCCTTTGCGGGGATTACTGCGCTGCTCGTCGGGCGCGAGGTTCAGACCGGAGTCATGATCGCCATGATTTCCATGCTGATCGTCGCGACGCACGTCGTGCTGTTCATCGGCCTCTTGCTGCTGGACCTGGTGCAGAAGGAGAAGAATGCGTGAAAATTCCGCCCTTCCCGGCGTTTGCGTCGGCACGGGTCCGATCGGGTGCGCCGCGCGCCGCCGCGCGCGTGCTGGCACCCCTGGCCCTGCCGGG
>DQVI01000146.1 GCA_015661825.1 Novosphingobium capsulatum | reverse complement strand
GGGGCACGCGGCGCAGTGGCCGGATTCGTGCGCCCGGTGGCGCGATCGAGCAGGTCATCGCTCGCCGCCGGTTGCGCATTGCGCGGGGCCGAAGGCGTGCGCGCCGGAGCCTGGCCGCGCGGCGGCGGCCCATCCCCGAGACCATCCTGATCGACAGGAATGGCGTCGTCGGGCGTGCGCCCCTGCGGCTGGCCCGGAATCCGGTTCTGGCCCGGCATGCCCTGGTCGTCCAGACCGTCGCCCTGCTGGCCGTTGACGATGTTGCCGTTCTCGTCGGTATAGGAATAGTCGGCGGGGTTGTTGAGCATGGCCTCGTCGTCGGGCTCCAGATTCCAGCCGGGAAGCTGGAGCTGGGTCTGGAACTGCTCGACCGGGCGCTTGGCCGTCGCCACGCGCATGTAGCTGGCAAAAGCGCGCGCGGGCGCGGTGCCGCCCTGGAGGCCGGGCACGGGGCGGGCATCGTCGCGGCCCATCCACACGCCGGTCGTCACCCCGCTGGAGAAGCCGAGGAACCAGCCGTCCTTGTTGGAGCTGGTCGTCCCGGTCTTGCCCGCCACCGGGCGCCCGATCTGCGCGGCGCGGCCCGTACCGATGTTGACGGCGGTCTGGAGCAGGTCGGTGATCTCGGCGGCGACATAGTCGGGCACGAGCTGCTGGCTGGCGTCGGGGCGGTGGCTGTAGAGCACTTCCCCGTCGGTCGTGGTCACCTTGCGAATGCCATAAGGCGTCACCAGACGCCCCTTTGCCTCGACCGAGGCGAAGGCGCGCACCATGTCGATCACGCGCACGTCACTGCTGCCCAGCACCATCGAGGGCAGGGTGTTGATCGGGGTGGTGATGCCAAAGCGCCGCGCCATGTTGGCCACCGCGCCAAAGCCCACTTCGTTGCCCAGTTGCGCGGCCACGGTGTTCTTCGAATAGGCAAAGGCGGTGCGCACGTCGATTTGGCCGGCATATGTGCCGCCCGAATTGCGCGGGCTCCACCCGTCGATGGTCACCGGCTCGTCCATCACCCGGTCTTCGGGGCGATAGCCGCGTTCGAGCGCGGCCAGATAGACGAAGAGCTTCCACGCCGAGCCGGGCTGGCGCACGGCATTGGTCGCGCGGTTGTAGTTCGAGGTCACATAGTCGGTGCCCCCGACCATGGCCAGCACGGCGCCGTCGCGGTCGACGCTGACGAGCGCGCCTTGCGCGCCCTTGGGCACCTGTGCGGCAATCGCGTCGGTCGCGGCGCGCTGCGCGGTGGGGTCGAGCGTCGTCCACACCTCGATCGGCTGGTCGTTGTCGGGCAGCAGCACGTCGAGCTGGGGCAGGACCCAGTCGGTGAAATAGCGGGCCGAATTCTGGCCCTGTTCGGCGGCCAGATGGATGGTCTTGAAGTTGACGTTCTCGGCCTGGGCCGGGGTCAGCGCGCCGGCATCGACCATCGTGGAAAGCACGACTTTGGCGCGGTCCACCGCCGCCTGCGCATCCGCCGTGGGCGAATAGTGCGAGGGCGCCTTGACGAGCCCGGCGATGATCGCCGCCTCGCCGAGCGAGAGCTGTTCGCCCGAATGGCCGAAGAACTTGCGCGCGGCCGAATCCACGCCATAGGCGCCGCCGCCGAAGTAGACCTTGTTGAGGTAGAGTTCGAGGATCTGGTCCTTGGAAAACTTGCTTTCCAGCGCCAGCGCCAGCACCGCCTCGCGGATCTTGCGGTCGAACGTGCGGCTGCTGTTGAGGAAGATGTTGCGGGCCAGTTGCTGGGTGATGGTCGAGCCCCCCTGACGCCAGTGCCCGCTTTCCGCGCGCACCATCAGCGAGCGCAGGATGCCGACCGGATCGACGCCCCAGTGCTCGCGGAAGCGGCGGTCTTCCACCGAAACCAGCGCATCCTTCATCGAGTTCGGGATGCGGTTATAGGGAATCCACTTGCCGTAGCTGGGCCCGAGCGTGACGATTTCGGTGCCGTCATTCGCGCGCACGACGATCATCTGCCCGGCCTGGCTGGACTTCAGCTTGTCGTAGCCGGGCAGCGAGCGCGCGGTCACGAAGACCGCCCCGGCGATCCCGAGCGCGCCCAGCAGCGCGAGGCCCACGCCCCACACCACGATGCGGCGAAGCCATCGGCCAAGCAGGGAAGATTCGCGGCTGCGCTGCGAGGGGGTTGCGCCGTCTTGCGAGCGGCGGGGCACGTCCCGTCTGGCCATCAGTGGTTACCGGTTTCCTCGAAAGCGCAAGAATGCGCAAAAATTGCACCCCATGCGCCGCCCTTGCACGGGCGATCTGTAACGCAGGGTTAATGGACAGCCCCCCGGCTTCGCCACCAGCCTGGAAGCCCACTGGGAGGCAGTCTGGAAGCCCGCCGGGGGGCGCACGAAGCCGCTTTCTAACGCATCAATCTTCCGGCGTGAAGTCGAGCGCGGCACTGTTCATGCAATAGCGCAGCCCGGTGGGGGCCGGACCATCGGGGAAAACATGCCCCAGATGCCCCTCGCACCGCGCGCAGCGCACTTCGGTGCGGATCATGCCATGGCTGACATCGCGAAATTCCTCGACCGCGCCTTCGTCGACCGGGCGGGTGAAGCTGGGCCAGCCACAGCCGCTGTCGAACTTGGCGGTCGAGGTGAACAGCGGCTGCCCGCATCCGGCACAGGCATAATCCCCGCTGGCCTTGTTGCGATCATACTTGCCGGTAAAGGCCCGCTCGGTGCCAGCCTGACGCAGGACGTGGTATTGCTCGGGACTCAACCGTTCACGCCACTCCGCCTCGGTCAACACGATCTTGTCGGTCATCACCATCTCCTTTTGCCGCCCATATGGGGGCCCATATGGGAACAGGGCCGGGTCACGGCAATGAAACAGGGAAACAGGACACGACAGGCCACCGCAGCCCATCATTCTCCCGATGAGACAGAAAACTGCCCCCCGGCGGCAAACTTCCGGATCTTTTGCCCGCGCTCGTCGCTTAAAATTCCGTGTATAATGTGTTACAGGCCCTTGGTCATGCAGAAGAACAAAGAAACACTGGCGGATCTGGCCCAGTGCGGCCTGCCCGTCGCGCTGGAGGTCATGGGTGAACGCTGGTCGTTCCTGATCCTGCGGGCCGCCTTCAATGGCATCTGCCATTTCGAGGAATTTCTTACCCAGCTGGGCATTGCCCGCAATATCCTGTCGAACCGCCTCTCGCGGCTGGTCGACCATGGCATTCTGGCCCGCGCGCCCTGTTCGGACGACCGGCGGCGCGTCGAATACCGGTTGACGGCCAAGGGCTTCGACCTCCTGCCCGCCATGCTGGCCTTGCGCCAGTGGGGCGAAAAGTGGGGCGCGGCGGTCTGTCGCAACCAGGTCCTGTGCGACGAGCGCGACGGTCGCCCGATCGCCCCGCTGCTCCTGCGCGCCCACGATGGCCGGCTGCTCGGCGTGACCGACCTGATCTGGCGCACGCAGGAAGAAATCGCCCGGAGCGAGGCTGAAGCCGGGGCGGCGCCTGCAAATCAGGACTCGATCGACCGGAAGGTTCTGGGAGAAACCCTGGTCCGCTGAGGGATCAGGAAGGAACGGCCTGAAAAGGCATTCGGGGCAGGATCGCCGGTGGAAACGGCGACCCTGCCCCGCCGACCGCACGGGGGACTGTTCGTGCGGCAAGGCTCCTTGTGGACGCAGGCGGCTGAACGCCAGCGGAACGGCGCTGTTAAGGTTCGTTCAGACAATATCTTTTCAGACAATCTCTGCTCAGACCGGGCATCATCGCGCCGATGCATGAAAGACCGGACAAGGCCGCATCGGGGAAACGCCAGCCTGCGCGGGCGGGCGGCTCAGCGGCTGGCGAGAACCTGTTGATGCGTCATGGCCAGTTGGCCTTCGCCCTGCTGGACCGCCGCCACGAAACAGCTCTGGCGCTGCTGGGCTTCGGTCAGGGTCGTCTTGTCGGCCCGCATGCCGCAGACATCGCGCGCGGCCATGCGCAGGCGCCGCTCCGCCGTCTCGCGCCCTTGCGCCGAATGGAGATCGAGATCGGCGACCTTCACCGCCACATGGGGCATGTCGGCACGGGCATCGGGCACTTCACCGGCAAAGGCGGTCCCCGCGCTTGCAGCCAGAGCGGCGGCGGCCAGAGTTGCGGTGGTCAGGGCGGCCAGAGGGTTCAGACGCGAATGGCTCAGGAACGAGGAAGCGGAAAAGGGAGCGAACATGGCACGGTATCCTTTCGGGACGGGTCGAAAGAGCACGACCGGAGAGTGGTGAACCGCCCTGCACCAGACTGAAGTGGCTTCTGGCTTGCGGTATGACGTCCTTTTACCGCTCCATCCGCCGCGCCGCGCGTCGGGCTCGACCAGCCCGCCTGCCGCCCCGACAGGAGCCCCCCGTCCCCGACGAAAGCCCACCGCGATCCGCCCAACGACATGCCCGCGACGGCTTCTGCCCCGACGAACGGCATGAACAGGCGCCACGGGGCGAACAACAGGCCTGGAAATTTGCGGCCACTGCGGAGCAATGCGCAACCCGGCCTTTGCCCTGCGGCAAGAATGGGCGCACTATGACGATGTCATGGCAACAGCGATCATCTTCGTGCTGGGCATCGTGAACTTCGCGCTCAACCGCGCGGTCATGGCTTGCGACCATCCGGTCATGCGCCAGATGCCGCCACTGATCCGTTCGGTGAACCAGCGTTTTTCGCTCGTGATCGAGTTCGGGATGCTGGTGGCCGGGATGATGCTGGCCGCCCAGGGAATGGTCTGGGGCGCGATCGGCTATGGTCTCTACAGCCTGATAAACGGCGCCTCGGCCTGGCTGATCCTGACGGGCCGGGTTTGAAAGCCGCATCAGGCAGCCCATGACCGGGAACCTCCAGCCCATCCGGCGCATTGCCGGGGCGGAGGTCTTGCATTCATGTCATCCCGATCGCAGAAATTCGACGATTCGCCGGAAAACCCGGTGGCAAATCCGGTATCCGGTCCCCTGTGGCTGCTCCTCAACCCCGCCAGCGGCAGCAATTCCGAAGACTCGCAAGACCAGCTCCTGACCGCCCTTGCGCACAGCGGCCATGCCCCCGCCCGCGTGCTGCGCCTGCCCGAAGACCCGCTGCCCACCCGCGCCATGCTCGAAGAGGCCGGGGTCGGCATTCTGGCGATCTTCACCGGCGATGGCACCGCCAATGCCCAGATCGAGAAGCTCCATGGCTGGCCCGGCGCCGTGCTGGTCCTGCCGGGCGGCACGCAGAACCTCCTGTCCAAGGCCCTCCATGGCCATGCCGATGCCCCCGCCATTGTCCGGCGCCTGGGCACGCCCGGCATGATCCGCACCCGCCGTCAGGGCGTGCGCACTTCGGCGGGCAATGCCCTGGTCGAAGTGCTCGCCGGGCCGGGCGCGACATGGGCCGATGTGCGCGAAGGCGTGCGCGGGGGGGACCTTGGCGTGATCGCCAGCGCGCTGGGCGAAGCGCTCCACCACACGGCACAGGGCGCCCCGGTGGTCGTCTCCGATCCGCCGCTGGGCAAGCGGGAAGGCTATCGCGCCATTCGCATCGATGCGCAGGCGGGCGGGCTCGACCTCGACGGCTACGACGCCGACGACTGGGCCGACATCGTGGCCCATGGCGTCTCAATTCTGGTCAAGCGCGATTTCCGCCAGGGCCCGCACGAGGAACTGGGACAGGCCCCTGCCGTCACCTGCACCAGCGCCGAGCCCATCGCCCTGATGATCGACGGCGAGCGCCGCGAGGGCTGCTGCGAGGAAACCTTCACCTGCATCGACATCCCGCTCGATTTCCTCGCCACGCGTTCCGACATCGCCCCGCGTGCAGACATCACCCCGTGTTCAGGCCCCACCCCTTGACGGAACCGGCATCAGGGGGAAAGGCAGCGGTTCCCCCAACCGGACGCCTTTTGCCATGACCCGCCTGTTTCACATCAGCGACCTTCACTTCGGGCTCGAAGATCCGCTTGCGCTGGCCTGGCTGGTCGATTGCGTGGCCCGCGAGAAGCCCGCCGGGGTGATCGTCACCGGCGACCTCACGATGCGCGCCCGCGCCCGCGAATTTGCCGCCGCCACGCGCTGGATCAGCGATCTGGGCGTGCCGGTCTCGATTGGCGTGGGCAATCACGACCTGCCCTATTTCAACCCGCTCGAACGCGCGTTCGATCCCTATCGCCGCTATCGCCGGCTCGAACAGGCCGTGGGCAACCCGCTGACCGTGCCGGGCCTCGCAATCGTGCCGCTCAAGACCACCGCGCGCGCGCAGTGGCGCTTCAACTGGTCGAAGGGCCATGTCGCCCCCGCCGAACTGGCCCATTGCCTTGCGCAGATCGACGCCCTGCCCCGTGGCACCCGTGTCCTCGTGGCCTGCCACCACCCGCTGGTCGAGGCCGGAACCCATGGGCAGGCCCTCACCCGCCATGGCGAGCAGGCGCTGACCGAACTGGCCCGGCGCGGGGTCATGGCGGTGCTCTCGGGCCATGTCCACGATGCCTTCGACCTCATCCACCCCACGCCCGAAGGCCCGGTGCGGATGATCGGCGCGGGCACGCTTTCGCTGCGCACGCGCTCGACCCCGCCCAGCTTCAACGACCTGACCCTGTCGGGCGCCGATATCGCGGTGACCGTGCGCAACCTCGAAGCCGTGCCGACCCCGGCCATGCAGATCGAGGACATCCCCGAAGACGCCCTGCCCCCCAGCCAGCCGGGCGATCCGGTGGCCCCGGTCGCACTGGGCTGATCGCACTGGGCTAAGGATCCCTTTTCATGCACTTCTTCTCCGACAACGCCGCCAGCGTCCACCCCAGCGTCTGGGCCGCGATGCAGGCCGCCGACAGCCCCGATTTCGCCTATGACGCCGACACGCTGAGCCGCAGCCTCGACGAGGCCTTCTCGGCCCTGTTCGGCGCGCCCTGCACCGCGCTGTGGGTGGCGACCGGGACGGCGGCCAATTGCCTCGCGCTTTCGGCCATGGTGCCGCCCCATGGCGCCGTGGTCTGCCACCGCGAGGCGCATATCGAGATGGACGAAGGCGGCGCGCCGGGCCTGTTCCTCCATGGTGCCAAGCTGCTGCTGGCCGAAGGGGAAGGCGGCCTGCTCACGCCCGAGACGATTCTCCGGCGCATCGCCCCGATCCGCCACGGCGTCCATCAGGTCCAGCCCCACGCCATCTCGATCACGCAAGCGAGCGAACAGGGCCGCGTCTATCGCCCACAGGATGTCGCCGCCATCGGCGCGCTGGCCCGCGCGCGAGGCCTTGGCCTCCACATGGACGGCGCGCGGCTGGCCAATGCCATCGCCCATCTCGATTGCACGCCTGCCGCC
The DNA here is from genome assembly GCA_015661825.1 of Novosphingobium capsulatum. Taxonomy (GTDB): domain Bacteria; phylum Pseudomonadota; class Alphaproteobacteria; order Sphingomonadales; family Sphingomonadaceae; genus Novosphingobium; species Novosphingobium pituita. Next base: position 12,889 of record DQVI01000146.1, on the reverse strand, counting down.
GTGACGGTCGAGGCCGGGGTCGATGCGCTCAGCTTCGGCTTCATCAAGAACGGTGGCCTGAGCGCCGAAGCCATGGTCTTCTTCGATCCCGCGCTGGCCGAGCGCGTGCGCTTTGCCCGCAAGCAGTCAGGTCACCTGCAATCGAAGGGCCGCTATCTGGCCGCCCAGATCCTCGCCCTGCTCGAACACGACCAGTGGCTGGCCAATGCACGCGCCGCCAATGCCGCCGCGCAGGAACTGGCCGGGGCCTGTGCCGGGCGCCTGATCGAACCGGTCGAGGCCAACGAACTGTTCGTGATCCTGAGCGAGCCGGAAAAGACCGCCTTGCGCGGCGCGGGCTTCGATTTCTACGACTGGCCCGCCCCGCAAGGCGCGCCGGGCGCCGCCCGGCTGGTCACCGCATGGAACAGCGACCCGGTCCATGTCGCCGCGCTCGCCCGCGCGATTGCGAACTTATGAGGCGGCGGCCAGCAGGGGCGCCTCCACTTCCGCCTCGGGACTGAGCGCGGCGAGCGCGCGCAGCCCCTCGCGAAACGTCGGATAGGCAGGGCGCCAGCCGAGCACGCGGCGCGCCTTGCCCGCGCTCACCCGGCGGTTTTCGGCATAGAAGGCGCGCGCCATCGGCGAAAGCCCGGCCTCGTCGGCCCGCAACAGCGGCGGCGGCGCAATCCCCAGCAGCCGCGCGGCTTCCTCGACCACCGCGTTCTGGCTGGTGGGCTCGTCATCGGCCAGATTGTAGACGCCCTCGGGCGCATCGAGCGCGGCGATCACCCCTGCGGCAATATCCTCGACATGGATGCGGCTGAAGACTTGTCCGGGCTGGTCGATGCGGTGGGCGGCGCCGACCTGCAACCGGTCGAGCATGTTGCGCCCCGGCCCATAGATGCCCGGCAGGCGGAAGACCCGCACATCGCCGCGCAGCGCCTGCCAGCCCAGATCGGCCACGACCCGCGCCGTCCGCCTTCCGCCCCCCAGCGGCGCGCTCTCGTCGACCCAGGCCCCGCCGGTATCGCCATAGACCCCGGTGGAGGAAAGATAGCCCAGCCAGCGCCCCGGCCAGTCGCGCAGCGCGGCGCGGTGATGGTCGAGCACGGGGTCGCTGCCATCGCGCGCGGGAGGAACGGACGAGAGCACATGGCTCGCCCGGTCGAGCGCGGCATCGATGGCGGCATAGTCGTCGAAGGCGATGGTTCCGGCCCGCCCGGTGCCTTCGACCTGCCAGCCGCGCGCGCGCAGCTTCCGGGCCAGCACTTGCGCGCTGTAGCCCATTCCGAAGATCAGCATGTGTCCGGTCATGGTCACTCTCCGTTTACCCTGTCTACGCCTTTCGTGCCCGATTTGCACATCATCAATTGCCCCCGGCGAGCGGTCTACCTAAGTTCACGCGCATGAACGATCTTGCCAGCCAGCCCGCCCAGTTCACACCCTCCGTCATTCATCGCGCCGATTATCGCCCGCCGGCCTGGCTGGTGCCCGATATCGCGCTCGATTTCGTGCTCGACCTGACCGAAACACGGGTGAGCGCCACGCTCGATGTCGAGCGCAATCCAGCGGCAGAAGACGCGACCGCGCCGCTGCGCCTCAATGGCGATGGCATCGTGGCGGGCGCCGTGCTGGTCGATGGCGAACCGCACAATGCCTGGGCGATGGAAGGCGACGATCTGGTGATCGACCTTCCCGGCTCAGCCCATCAGGTCACCATCGAGACCACGATCAACCCGACCGCCAATACCCAGCTTTCGGGCCTCTATGCCTCGGGCGGGCTGCTGTGCACGCAGTGCGAGGCCGAAGGCTTCCGCCGGATCACCTTCTTCCCCGACCGGCCCGATGTCCTGAGCTGCTACACCGTCACGCTTACGGCGGACAAGGCGCAGTTCCCGGTGCTGCTCTCGAACGGCAACCCGGTCGACAGCGGCGAGGAGGACGATGGCTCGCACTGGGCGATCTGGCACGATCCCTGGCCCAAGCCTTCGTACCTGTTCGCACTCGTCGCGGGCGATCTGGTGCCCACGCGCGACCGTTTCACCACGGCCTCGGGCCGCGCGGTGGACCTTGCCATCTGGGTCCGCGCGGGCGACGAGACGCGCACGGGCCACGCCATGCGCTCGCTGATCGCCTCGATGCAGTGGGACGAGAAGGTCTATGGCCGCGAATACGACCTCGACCTGTTCAACATTGTCGCCGTGTCCGATTTCAACGCCGGGGCGATGGAGAACAAGGGCCTCAACATCTTCAACACCCGCTACATCCTGGCCGACCCGGATACCGCCACCGATGGCGACTATGACGCGGTCGAAGGCGTGGTGGCCCACGAATACTTCCACAACTGGTCGGGCAACCGCGTGACCTGCCGCGACTGGTTCCAGCTCAGCCTCAAGGAAGGCTTCACCGTGCTGCGCGACCAGCAGTTCTCGGCGGATCGCGGCTCGCCCCCGGTCAAGCGGATCGAGGACGTGCGGATCTTGCGCGCGGCCCAGTTTCCTGAGGATTCGGGGCCCCTGGCCCACCCGATCCGCCCCGATTCCTATCAGGAAATCAGCAATTTCTACACCGCGACGGTCTATAACAAGGGCGCCGAGGTGATCCGCATGATGACCGTTCTGGCCGGCCCCGAACGCTTCCGCGCCGGGACCGACCTCTATTTCGAGCGCCACGACGGGCAAGCGGCGACCTGCGAGGATTTCGTGACCGCCATCGAGGAGGGCGCGCAGATCGACCTTGCCCAGTTCCGCCGCTGGTACGAACAAGCCGGAACCCCGCGCGTGGACGTGGCGATGAGCCATGATCCGGTGACAGGCCGCGTCACCCTCGCCCTCAAGCAGACCGTCCCGCCAACGCCCGGCCAGAGCGTCAAGCAGCCGATGGTCATCCCGCTGCGCACGGCCCTGTTCGACCGCCAGAGCGGCACGCACGGCGGCGAACACCTGATCGTGCTCACGCAAGGGCAGCAGCAGTTCACGTTCGAGGGCCATGCCCGGCCCCCGGTGCTCTCGATCAATCGCGGGTTTTCCGCGCCGGTGGCCATCGTCGCCCCGCAGACGGTCGAGGATCTGGTCTTCCTTGCCGCCCACGACGATGATCCGTTTGCCCGCTACGAGGCGATGCAGCAGCTCGTCGTCCAGCACCTCGTCGCCGCCGTCGAAGGGCGCCTCGACGATGACGCGCGCGAGGCCGGCCGCAAGGCCATCGGGGGCGCGCTCGCGGCGATCCTCGCCGATGCCGGGCTCGACGACCTGATGCGCGGCGAACTCGTCATGCTGCCGGGCGAGGCCTATCTGGCCGAACAGCTCAACCCCGTCGACCCGGCCCGCGTCCATGCCGAGCGCGAGGCGCTCAAGGCCTGGCTGGGCCGCGAACTGGCGCCCGCGTGGACCGCGCTGCACGAGCGCTGCGCCGCCGTTCCCTTCAGCCTCGACGCCGCCGCGCGCGGCGCACGCAAGCTCAAGACGCAGGCGCTCGTCTATCTGGCCGCCGCCGACCCGCAAGGCACCGCCCTGCGCGCCAAGGCGCAATATGATGCCGCCGACAACATGACCGACCGTCAGGGCGCGCTCATGGTCCTGTGCGGCCTCGACTGCCCGCAGCGCGAGGAAGCGCTCGATCACTTCCACGCCCGCTTTGCCGACAACCGGCTGGTGATCGACAAGTGGTTCTCGCTTCAGGCAGGCTCGCTCCACCCCGATGCGCTCGCCCATGTCCAGGCCCTGGCGCATCATCCCGATTTCACGCTCACCAACCCCAACCGCGTGCGCGCGCTCTACATGGCGATGGCGGCCAATCCGGCGGCCTTCCACGCCGCCGACGGGGCGGGCTATCGCACGATTGCCGACCTGATCCTCGCGCTCGATCCGATCAACGGCAATGTCGCCGCGCGCTTCGTTGCCCCGCTCGGGCGCTGGCGCCGGGTCGAACCGGGCCGTGCGGCGCTGATGCGCGCCGAACTCGAACGGATCGCCGCCGCCCCCCGCCTCTCGCGCGATGTGCGCGAGCAGGTGAGCAAGAGCCTGGAAGCATGATGGGCAGCATGACGGACAGTAGCGCCATGGGGATCGAAGTCCTCACCCACCCGGCCCTTGCAGGCACCGCGCACGGATTCCTCGGTCGCAAGGGCGGGGTCTCGACCGGGCTTCACGCCGGGCTCAATGTCGGCTGGGGGAGCGAGGACGACCCGGCAGCGACCGCCGAAAACCGCCGCCGCGCGGGCCAGGCCGTGCTGCCCGGCGCGCGGCTGGTCTGCGCCTATCAGGTCCACTCGCCCGACGTGGTGACCGTCACCACGCCGTGGGACGAAGCCGACCGCCCCAAGGCCGATGCCCTCGTCACAAAGCAGCCGGGCCTTCTGCTCGGCGTGCTGACCGCCGATTGCGCGCCCGTGCTGTTCCACGATCCCCATGCCGGGGTGATCGGCGCGGCCCATGCAGGCTGGCGCGGCGCCATCGACGGGGTGACCGACCGCACGGTCGAGGCGATGGAGGCTCTGGGCGCCTCGCGCGCGGCCATCGCCGCCGTGGTCGGCCCGTGCATCGGCCAGAAAAGCTATGAAGTCGACGCGGGGTTCGAGCGGCGCTTCCTTGAAGATTCGGCCGAAAACGAACGCTTCTTCCGCGCCGGGCGCGCGGGCCATGCGTGGTTCGATCTGGCAGGATACGTCGCCCACCGGCTCCATGCATTCGGCGTGGGCGTGGTGGGCATGCTCGACGAAGATACCTATGCCCAGGCTGACCGCTTCTTCTCGTTCCGCCGCGCTACCCATGCCGGGGAACCGGGCTATGGCCGCGAAATTTCGCTGATCGGCCTGCGATAGAATCCTCGCGCAAGGCCCCGGAGCGTATCCGGGGCCTTGCGCTGTTCTTCAGGCCTGATCCAGCAATCCGTGCGCGATCAGGTCAGCCTCCAGCGCCGCCGCGCCACGGGTGAAATGGTGGGTGTGCCAGCCCAGTTCACGCGCCGTGGCGATGTTGGCGGCATTGTCGTCGATGAACAGCATCGAGGCAGGCGCATGGCCAAAGCGCCCTGCGGCCAGTTCGAAGATCGCCGGATCGGGCTTGACCATCCGTTCGGCCCCCGAGACCACGATGTCGCGGCAATGGTCGAGGATCGGGAAAGTCGGGCGGAACAGCGCCCAGGCATCGACCCCGAAATTGGTGATCGCATATTGCGGCACGTCGCGCGCGGCCAGACGGCGGATCAGGTCGTGCGTGCCCGCCACCGGGCCGGGCACGCTGTCGAGCCAGTGCGTCGCATAGCGTTCGATCAGCGCCGCCGATTCGGGGAACTGCGCGGCGCGGGCGGGCACCATCTGCGCCCAGGGCACCCCGGCGTCGTGCTGGCCATGCCATTCCTCGCTCACAACCTCGGCCACGAAGCGCGCGCGCTCTTGCGGGTCGGGAATCGCCTCGTGATAGAGCAGGCCCAGATCCCATTCCACGAGCACACGGCCCACGTCCCAGACGACGATGGTGGGAGAGGCGGCAGTGACAGGGGCAGGACTGGTCATGATCGGCATGGTTCCTGATAGAAAGGACAATTCAGGCGGCACAAACGAAACCAGCCCGCTCCCCGGACCGGCGCCGCGCAAAGGCGGAATACCGGGCCGGGAAGCGGGCTGGATGCAGCGTCCGGGCCGAACCTGAAAGGCACGGCCACAAGCGCGAAAGGGCTAAAATCAGCCCTGACGTGCCTTGAAACGACGCTGGGTCTTGTTGATCACATAGGTCCGGCCACGACGGCGAATCACGCGGTTATCCCGGTGACGGTCCTTGAGCGACTTCAGGCTGTTGCGAATCTTCATGGCTTTTCCCTTTGCCCGAATCCGACCCGGGCGCGAAACTGAAGGTGCGCCGTTAGTCGGCGCCCTGTGGAAAGTCAACCTTCCGGGCGGATTTCACTGAGTCTGCGTTCCCAGGCCAGCGCATGACCGATGATCGTATCGAGATCGGCATGGCGCGGAACCCACGGCAGCGTGGCCTTGATCCGGCTGTTGTCCGAGATCAGCGAATCGGGGTCGCCCGCGCGGCGGCCCTGCATCACGCGCACGACCGGGCGGTTGGTCACGCGGTCGACCGCATTGAGCACGTCGAGCACCGAAAAGCCCCGGCCATAGCCGCAATTCATCGTGAGCGAGCGCTCGGGCTGGTCGATCAGCGCCTCAAGCGCCTGGACATGGGCCATGGCCAGATCGGAGACGTGGATATAGTCGCGCACGCCCGTGCCATCGGGGGTATCGAAATCGGTGCCGAACACGCCCACGCTTTCGCGCTTGCCCAGTGCGGCCTCGACCGCGACCTTGATCAGGTGGGTCGCCCCGGCGGTCGATTGCCCGGTGCGCGCCTGCGGATCGGCCCCGGCCACGTTGAAATAGCGCAGCACGCAGAAATTGAGCGGATGGGCCCGTGCGGTGTCGGCCAGCATGATCTCGGTCATCAGCTTAGACATGCCATAGGGGTTGATCGGCTGCTTCGGGCTGTCCTCGGTCACCGGGGAAACCTCGGGGATGCCGTACGTGGCCGCCGTCGACGAGAAGATGAAGTGCCTGACCCCGCCCTTGACCGCCGCCTCGATCAGGGCGCGGCTCTTGGCGGTGTTGTTCGAATAGTACTTGAGCGGATTTTCCACCGACTCGGGCACGATGATCGACCCGGCAAAATGCATGATCGCGCCGATGCCCTGTTCGGCGATGATCCGCGCCACCAGCGCCCCGTCGGCGATGTCGCCTTCGTAAAGCGGCACGTCATCGGGCACGGCAAAGCGGAACCCGGTCACCAGATTGTCGATCACGGCCACCGGCCAGCCCGCATCGCGCAGCGCCAGAACGGCGTGGCTGCCGATATAACCGGCCCCACCGGTGACCAGCACGGGAACCTTGGCCCCGGAAAACTCGGACATCACAGCGAATCACCTCAATTTGCCACGGACAGGCTGGTCCTAGCAGTGCAAGGCCAGAGGGGAATTTGCTAATTGCTCCACCAGCCGGATTTTTGATTTCCATGCCCCGCGCAGGAAAGGCGCCGCTCCTGCGTTAGACATGTGGTTCAGCCGCGTGACAGCCCGATGGCGGCAGGATCATGATTCCTCTTTTCGACCGGATTCCCGATCATGCCCCGCCCCGCTGCCCTTTCCCTGCCCGCCTCTCTCCTGCTGGCGGTCGCCTGCGCCTCGCCCGCGCTGGCCCAGCCCATGTGGGGCAGTGGTTATGATGGCTGGGGTGGCGGCTATGACGGCTGGGGCGGTTATGGCGGCTATGGTGGCCGGGGGGGAGCCGCGCGCCGGGGCGGATCGGTCCAGGTTCCCAGCCATATCGAGGTCAGCACCTGGCGCGCCGCCGATGCCCTGCCCCTGCTGGGAAAGGGCCGGATCGTGATTTCGGGTGTCGAGCCCCCGCCGCAGGGACAAGACGAGGGCGATGATGCCAGTGATAACGGCGGGCAGAGCAGCAGCGGCGACACCCTTCCCGATGGCCGCCTGACCGACAACCAGCTGTCCGACAAGCTGCCCGTCTATGAAGCCGCGGTGGTCGATGCCCTGATCGCGCAAGGCTACGACACCCAGACCGCGACCGACGCCGGGCAGATTGCGCAAGTGGCCGTCAGCCACATGGTCGTCGTCCCCGCCGAAGTCCGCCACAACCCGGTGAGCGGCGAAGTGAGCACGATGATCAGCAATCGCGGCTCGGGCGTGGCGCTGGGGCTGGGGGTAGACCTGAGCAAGCCGGCCGGGGCGGTCGTCTCCACCCGCATGGATGTGCGCATCCGCGACAGGGCGAGCGGCAAGGTGCTGTGGGAAGGCCATGCCGAGGGCATGGCCCGCGAAAGGGGCAGCGGCGGCGAAGACGGGATCGACGATGGCGGCATGGCGGCCCGTCTGGCCCGCGCGCTGTTCGCCCGTTTCCCCGAAGGGGCGGTGGTCGTCGCCGGAGCCGATGCGCCGGGGGGCTATGCCCATGATTCCGGTCTGCCCCCGCAGACGCCCGAGGCCGAAATGCCGCGAGACAATGCCCCGCCATCGGGCATGGCCGAGGACCCCGGCCCGTCCGGCGACGCCGACAGCCCGCCCCCGCCGCCCGAAACCATCGCTGGCCCTTCTTCTCCCATGACTTGAGCAGGCAGGCTGGCTGGCCTATCCATCGGCTCGCTCTCCCTTTTCGTGCGAAGGATGCCCGCCATGGCCCGCCCGGCTCTTTTCAAACGCCTCTCTGCCACTCTGGCCTCTGCCACCCTGCTGGTCCTGGCCCGGCCCGCCTGTGCAAAGCCGGTGGAGGTGACGCGTTTTTCGACGCCGCAGACGCTGGCCCAACTGGGCTGGCAGCAGGCCGGGCGCGCGGTTGCGGTGGTGCCCGCCCCCGATTCCGGGATCGATCCCCAGAGCCTGATCGCCCAGCCCTGGCTCGACGCGGTGGCCCGTGAAGTGGCCGCCCTCGGCTTTGGCGCGGCGACGCCGGGCGCGGCGGACATTCTGGCCGAAGTGGATGTCGTACACGACAGGCTTGCCCAAGGGGGCGGACGCGGCCCGGTCAGTGTCGGGCTGGGCGGGGCCACCGGCGGGCGCCACAGCAGCCTTGGCCTCGGGCTGGGCTTCAATTTCGGGGGCGGCGTGCGCCACCTCGACGGCACGCGCCTGCGGGTGATCCTGCGCGATCGCGCCAGCGGCCAGGCCCTGTGGGAGGGCCGCGCCGACAACACCGAGAAATCCGGCAGCCGCGAGGCTTCGGCCGATCTTCTCGCCCCGCGCATGGCCCATGCGCTGTTCACCGGCTTCCCCGGCCCCTCGGGCCAGACTACGAGCGTCAAATGACCCAGAACACGCCTGCTTCCACCCCGATCCTGATCAACACCGCCTTTGATTCGGGCAATATCGAGGTTCTCTCGATCGATGGCGCCAAGGCGCGGCTGGCCATCGTGCGCGACAATCAATCCGAATTCGCCCAGTGGTTCCACTTCCGCGTGAGCGGGATTGCCGGGCGCGAACTCGATCTGGCGATCACCGGCCTCAATGGCTCGGCCTATCCCGATGGCTGGCCCGGCTATTCGGCCTGCGTGTCGGAAGACCGGCAGGAATGGACGCGCGCGTCCTCGACCTTCGACCGCGACCGCGAGGGCGGCACGCTCCACATCCGCCACATGCCGGCCAGCGATGTCGTCTGGTTCGCCTATTTCGCGCCCTATTCAATGGAGCGTCACCACGAACTGGTGAGCCAGGCCGCCGCCAGTCCGGGCGTGACCCATCGCACGCTGGGCCTCACCCTCGACGGACAACCGATCGACTGCCTCGATCTGGGCGAAGGCCCGCGTCAGGTCTGGCTCTATGCCCGCCAGCATCCGGGCGAGACGATGGCGGAATGGTGGATGGAAGGCGCGCTCGACATGCTGACCGACCCGGCAGACCCGCATGGCCGGGCGCTGCGTCAGGCCTGCACGTTCCACATCGTGCCCAACTGCAACCCCGACGGCTCGGCCCGCGGCCACTTGCGCACCAATGCGGTGGGCGTGAACCTCAACCGCGAATGGGACGCGCCGAGCGCCGAACGCGCGCCCGAAGTGCTCGCCATCCGCAACGCCATGGACGCAACCGGGGTCGATTTTGCCATGGACATCCATGGTGACGAGGCGATTCCGGCGGTCTTCATCGCCGGGTTCGAGGGCATCCCCTCGCTGACCCCGGAACAGCTCGAAGGCTATCGCCGCTATCGCGCGCTGCTCGATGCGCGCACCCCCGATTTCCAGGTGCGGCGCGGCTATACCGAGAGCGCGCCGGGCAAGGGCAACCTGTCGATGTCGACCAACCAGGTCGCCGAACGCTTCGGCGCGGTGGCGATGACGCTGGAAATGCCCTTCAAGGACAATGCCGACCTGCCCGATCCGGTTCAGGGCTGGAGCCCCGAACGCAGCAAGCTGCTCGCACGCGACTGCCTTGCCGCACTCTGGCAGTGGATCGCCTTCCCCGAGGCGGGCTGAACCGCCACGCCGCCATATTGGTACATCACGCGGCGTGATCTTTACCGGCCATTAAGGGCTGCGGGTTCATGGAACTGGCCACCATGACCCGCAGCCTTCCCCTTTCCGCCATTCCCGATCTGGCCTCGCGGGCACTGGCTTCGCTGCCGGTGGTGGCCTGCGCGCTCGCGCTGATCTGCGCCGGGCGCTGGCTGCCGCTTTCCTGAGCGCAGGATTTCTGGCCTGAGCGCAGAATTTCTGGCCTGAGCGCAGGCTGATCAGGATTACAGGCTGACGGGCTCCGAAGCGTCGAGCCGTCTTCAACAGGACATCGCCAGCGGCTATGACGCGGTCACCCGCTGCGTGCAGCCCCCCGGCATGAGGTCCTTCAACCCGATGAAATCCGTTCGCTTTTCGCTCGTGCTGGCCACCAGCCTGACTTTGGCCGCCTGTGCGGGGCGCGCGCCTCATCCTCTGGCCGATACCAGTGCCTCCCGGCCCGTCGCGACGGCTCCTGCCGCCCCCCATCTGGTCACCGTGGGCATTGCCGCCTTCAACGATTTCCACGGCCAGCTCGAACCGCCCCGCCAGTCGGTGGAAATGCCCGACGGCAAAGGGGGAACCCGGCAAGTCCCGGCAGGCGGCGCGGCCTGGCTCGCCTCTGCCATCGATGCCGTGCGGGCCCGCTATCCCAATCACCTGACCGTCTCGGCCGGCGACCTCACCAGCGCCAGCCAGGTCGCCTCCTCGCTCTATCTCGACGAGCCTGCGGTGGGCGTGATGAACCGCATCGGGATCGACTTCAACGCGGTGGGCAACCACGAATTCGACCGGGGCCGCCAGGAACTGCTGCGCCTCCAGAACGGCGGCTGCACCCAGTATACCGCGCGCAAGCCCTGCCAGCTCGAAACCTTCCCCGGCGCCAGCTATCGCTATCTGGCCGCCAGCACCCTCGACAGTCAGGGCCACACCCTGTTCCCGGCCACCGGGCTCAAGACGTTCGGGCAGGGTGCCGACAAGGTGACCATCGGCGTCATCGGCCTGACCACGCGCACCACGCCCACGCTCGTCAACCCCTCGGGCATCGCCGGGCTGACCTTCGAGGACGAGGCCAAGGCCATCAACGCGGCGATCCCCACCCTCAAGGCGCAAGGGGCCGATGTGATCATGGTGCTGATCCATGAAGGCGGGAAACAGGGCAGTCAGGCAGGCCAGAGCCCCGATCCACAGGGCTGCGCGGCGATGTCGGGTGCCATTCTCGACATCATCCCCCGCCTCGATCCCGGTGTCGACCTGATCGTCTCGGGCCATACCCACGAAGCCTATATCTGCGATCTGGGTGGCAAGAATGCCGCTCTGGACAAGGGCCACCCCCTGCTGCTGACCAGCGCCGGGCTCTATGGCAAGATGGTGACCGACATCACCTTGCAGATCGATCCGGCCACCCATCACCTCGTCTCGCGCAGCGCGCACAACGTGATCGTCCAGTCGCAGCCCTACCAGTCGGCCAAAGGGATGATCGAGCCCGACCCCCAGCTTCCGGTCTTTGCCCCGCGCGCCGACATCGCCGCCTATGTCGGCCGCTATGTCGCCGCCGCCCAGGCCTTTGCCAACAAGCCCATCGGTAAAGTCTCGGGCCCGGCGGCGCGGGTGGACGACGGTCCGGTTCCGCTGGGCGGATCGCTGGGCAACCTGATCGCCGATTCGCAAGTGGCGGCCACGCGCAGCGCGGGCGCGCAGATCGCGCTGACCAATCCCTTCGGCATCCGCGCCGCGCTCTTGCCCGCGGCAGACGGCGCGGTGACGTATGGCGAACTCTACAAGATCCAGCCATTCAACAGCGTGCTGATCACCCAGACGCTCACCGGCGCGCAGCTCAAGGCCGTACTCGAACAGGGTTTCGACGATAACGGCCTGCATCAGGCGCTCAGCCCTTCCTCGGCGCTGCATTACACGGTCGATTTCAACCGCCCGATCGGCGCGCGCGTGGTCAGGATCACCATTGCGGGCAAGCCGATGGTGCCGGGCGCGCGCTATCGTGTCACCGTCAACAACTTCCTCGCGATGGGGGGCGATACCTTCACCGCGCTGGCCGATGCCGCGAAGGCCGCCAAGGCGGCTGGCGAGGCCGACCCGGTGCAAGGCGAGAGCGACCTCGACGCCCTGCAAGCCTGGATCGCCGCCGCCCCCAAGCGGCAGATCCCCGCCGAATCGCGCGTGACGGTGATCGCGGCCCACCCCTGAAAACGCAGGAAAAAGCCGGGCACAGGCACGGAGGGCCTGCGCCCGGCCACTTTCGCGCACGCATTTTTCCCTGCGCCGGACTGTCGCACCAGCGCGACAATTATTTTGCTATTGCGATCTATTCTCTCGACTTCGCCGGGAAACGAGGGTATGCGAATGACTCTCAATAACCCGCCAAAGCATCTTGCGGCGGGGCCGTTTCGGGAACAGTCGTCGTGAGCAGCCAGGCCAGTCTTCTCTCCGCCCCCCTCGTCGCACGCATGCCCAAGCGCACCAGCGCCCCGGTTTCGCGCGCACCGCTCGTGCCCGTTCCCACCCCCGTTCCTGTTGCCTTAGAGCCCGCCTTTGCCCCCAACCAAGCTCCGGCCCCCGTCTGGCAACCCTCGCGCTACGAAGCGAGCAGCCGCCCGCGCGGCCTTGCCCTGATCGGTTCGGCGCTGGCCGTTGGCGGTCTGGTCGCCGCGCTGCTCTCGGTCGGCGTGATCGGCGCCAAGCCCCGCCACGAGACCTTCACTGCCGTTCGCCTCTCGACCGAACTGGCCCCGCCGCCGCCCCAGCAAAAGGCCGCGCCCCAGCCCGCGCATATGCCCAGGCAGGCTGCCGCCCCGGTCGTGGCGCCGACCCCGGCGATCACCCTGCCAACCACCCCGACGGTGGCCGCCGCCCCGGTGGCAGCGCCGGTCTCGATTCCCGTTCCCGCAGCGGCCCCGGCAGCG
>DQVI01000127.1 GCA_015661825.1 Novosphingobium capsulatum | reverse complement strand
CCGCCGGCGGCGGCGGCCACGCGCTGGCGCCCCTCGGTGGCGGCCATCGCGCGATACTGGTCGGCCAGCGCGCGGGCGGTTTCGTCCTGCGCGTCGCGGGCGGCGGCGCGTTCCTGCTCGGCCTGTTGCAGCGCGGCTTCGCGCTGGGCCTGCGCCTGATGCATGGCGCTGATCGTGCCGATGCCGGTGCGCGCGACGGCGAGCCCGGCGGCGAGGAGGGGAAGCGCGGGGCCGCACATCAGGCCTTCTCCTGCATCGAAGGGAGGCGGACGCGCTCGAACGGACGGAAGGCCAGGCCTCCCACAAGGATGGTGTGCTGGTTCACGGTGAATCCCCATTTTTGCAGCAGGCGGATCGCCGGTGCGTTGTCGGCCGAGACTAGGTTGGCGAGGGTCGGGCTTGAATCGTGCATCGTGGAGAGAACCTGCGGCCCGATGGCCAGCAGCGCGCGGGGGTGCCGCCAGACTTCGTCGGTGCCCAGGAACCAGGGCACGCCCCGGCCCGTCAGCGCCGATTCGATCACCAGCCCGAACATGGCGTGAGGGCGCCCTTCGACCAGCGCGGTCCAGGCATGGGGCGAGGCGGCGAGGGCATGGCGCAGGCTTCCGCGCGGGTCGCGGCCCATCATCGCCGCGCATTCGCGCCGGTCGACCGCGCGCATGTGCCGCGCCAGAAACCCGATGTGGCGCGCGCGCGCAGGCACGATTTCAAGGGGCAGATTGATCCGCCGGTTCACCCGCCGACCACCGCGTCGAGCGCGATCCCCAGCAGGGTGAAGGGCAGCGGTGCGCTCTGGCGCAGCCACAACGTGCATTCATCGCCCGCGCGGTTGCCGACGGAGACCGGATAGTCGCCGTTCATCAGCGCGTCGGGCGTGCTCCAGGCTTCGCCCTTGCGGGCCTTGAGCGGGAACAGGGCATTGGCATCGATGCCGACCTCGATCTGGCGGGTATCGGCCAGCGTCAGGATCGCCTGCGCGACCTGTTGCCGACGCCCCAGCGTGGTGCCCCCTTGCGTGGTCAGCCGCACCGGCAGGGTCTCGATATCGACCGTGTAGGGAATGCCGAAGGTCGCCTGCGTGGCCCCGTCCATGTGCGGGGGCAGGACAAGCGTGCCTTGCGACACGCTCAGCCCCATGACCGCCACGCCATCGACGAGGCCAGCCACATCGCTGCGCCCTTCGAGATGCCAGAGCCCGGAAAAGCTGGTGCGGGGCGTGTCGAACGTGCCCGAAACCGCGCAATCGAGGAAGCATGTCTGGCGGATGTCGCTCCAGTCATGGCTGGCCATGCGCTCGACAAAGCGCCGGGCGACGCCCTCGACCATCCGCTCGACGACGAGGTAGACGCGGTCCTCCCCGCCCTCGGGAATGGCGCAGAGCGAGAGGACTTTCCCGTCCGTCTCGCACAAGGTCCAGCCCCAGACGTTCTGCTCCTGCTCCCAGGTCAGGCACAGCAGCGCGCCATCCTCGCGCGCGGCCCAGATCAGGCTGCGCGGCTCCTGGGCATAGCACCACGAAACGATGCCCATCCTCTCGAAGAAGTGCGGCGAGAAGATCGACACGTCGTTCGATTTCAGCCCGTCGATGGTGAAATCATAGCCGATCGTGCGCACGCTATGGCCCACGCCCGGCTGGTAGAACACCACGTTGTCGACGACGAGCGGCGGCAGGCGCGACGATCCGCGCCCGATCTGGCGCCGCGCGGCAGGCGCGCGCGTGGCGTCGAGCACCCCGCCCGACCCATCGCCGTCGATGCGGAACACGCTGTCCGAGGTCAGCGCGAGCAGGCTGGTCGTGGCGACGAGCTGGTTGACCGAATTGACCCGCCCGGCCTGAATCGCAAAGGCCATCGAATCGTCGGCGCGCAGCGGGCGCGAGCGGTCCATGTTTTCAAGCTGGCCACTGCGCGTGGTCCAGATGCCGTGGGGCACATTGCGCGTGCGCGCCCAGACCGCGCGCTGTTCGAACAGCGCGACGGTCGAAGGGTAATCGCCCGGCCCGGCAAACGGATTGCTGGCGCGTGGCGGCGCCCGGTCGAGCGCGGGGGTGATGTTGTCGTCGCGCAAGGACGTGGCCTGCGTCGTGCCGATATAGCCGAAGAACTGCGAGTTGTCGGCCTTATAGACATTGTAGCGGCTGGCCCCGGCCACCGGGCTCCAGCTCACCGTGTTGAAGTTGCGCTTGAGCGAGAGATCGTTGGTGACGGTGGCCTCGGTGCTGGCACGGCTTTCCATGCCGGTGTCGTCGTTTACCGCGCACACGCAATAGCTGGCGGGCTGCGGAAAATAGGCCGCGCCCTGGTTGGCGCTGTCGGTGTTGGCCACTGTCGCGCTTGCGGTGCAGGTGGCAGGCGCGGCCAGCGTCGGGGCAAAATCGACAGCGTGGAACGACCAGTCGGTGTGCGAGGCGCGCACCAGTTTGGTCGGGGGATGGTCGATATGCGCCAGATAGAGCGTGTCGGCGGTCTGTTCGAAATCGAGATCGGCCAGTTCCACCCCGTTGAAGGGCGATCCGATGCGGGTGATGCGTGCGCCGCCCATCAGTTGAGTTCTCCTCTCCCGAAGCGGCCCGAGCCGCCATAATAGATCACCGGCGGGGTGGGCGCGGGGGTGACGTCGGGCACGCTGGGTGCGGGCGCGACGACGGGCGCGGCGGTGCGCGTGGATCCACCCGCGCAGGCGGTGAAGGGGGCAAGGCCGCGCGTATCGGCGGCGATGCGCAGATGGTTTGCATCGACCACCGCGCGCACCGGCCAGGCCCGCCCGTTGAGCAGCGCGCCGATTTCGCCTTCGCAGCCCGTCACATAGAGCAGGTCGCCGACAGCCAGTCCGTGCCAGTCCATCGTGACGAGGGCCTGTTCCTCGTTGCTGATCGCGGTGATCGCCAGTTCCTCTTCGAGAAGGCGTCCGCCCATCGCGCAAGGGCTGAGATACCCTTGCCCCATTTCGAGGGCATACGTCTGGTCGAGCGAGAACTGGAACGGCACGAGCCGCACCGGCTGGCTGGCATCGAGCACTTCGGCGACCAGTTGCGTGCCCGGTCGCTTGGAAAGCCCGCCATATTTCAGCACGATCACATTGCGCGCGCGGCGCAGCGCGGTGCCCCAGGCATCGACATCGAAGCGCCCGTAAAGCTGGGGCCCCAATTCGCCCCGGCAGAAATTGGCCTGGGCCGTGCGAAAGCCGCTCATGCCCACTCTCCCGGAAACGAGACCCCCGCGCGCGCCATTTCCGCCTCGCTGACAAAGCGCGCGGGCCGGGCCGAAGGCTTGTTGGCCTCGGCGGCAATGGCGCGCTGGCGGGCGAGTTCGGCGGCCTGCGACAGGCTCTGCGCGGCGCTGGCGTCCTTCTTCACCGGGATCGCCAGCCGGGCGGCCAGCTCCAGCTCGAACGCGCGCGCCACCAGCGGCGGCAGCTCCGCCGCGCCCAGATTGCTGCGCACATAGACAAGGGCGGCCGTCTCCACATTGGTATAGAGCCGTCCGCCCTCGCACAGGAAGGCGAGGGGCAGCGCATCCTGCACGGGAAACGGAAAAGGCCCGCCCAGCGGCAGGCTGGCCGCATCGGCCTCCATCGCGCGCACCGCGATGGGCCGGGCCATGGCCGTGGGCAGGGCATAGGCAAAAAGCCATTCGGCAGGCCGGTCGTTGGCCACTTGCGCCAGCACGACCCGCGCGCGGGCAAAGGGCCAGTCCGCCCAGTCGGCCAGCTCGGCCAGCAGGGACGGGGCAAACCGCGCCGCCTCGCGCGCCTCGATCGAGCCTTCGGCCAGATCGGCGATCTGCCCGGCCGCAATCAGCGCCAGCGCACGGTTACAGATATCGATGAGCTGAGCCATGGCAGACTCCCTGACGGAGGGAAGGGGGGAAAAGGAAAAGGGGAAATCGAAGGGGCCAGGGGCCCCTTCACCCCATTAACTTGGGTCGCGCTGTGTCGGCAGCCAAGCACCAGCTCCCGGGGGTCCGGGGGCGATGGCCCCCGGGTTTCCTCTTTCTTTTCTACAGATTGGTCTGCCGGCTGGCGACCACCGCCGCGCTGATCTGCCCCGCCGTCGCCGCCGATCCGGCGACGGTGTAATAAAGCCGCAGGTAGCGCGCATTGGTGCCTTCGGGAATCTCGCCGGGCACCTTGAACTGATAGCCGGCAACGAGGCTGGCCAGCGGAACGGCAGCGCCGCTCGCGATGGTCGTCCAGGTGGCGTTGTCGGGCGAGGTCTGGACCGCGACGGTCAGGCTGGTGAGGGTGGCGAACGTCTGGCGCACGCTGACGGCAAGGTCGATGTCGCGGCCCCGGCCAATGTCGCGCCCGAGGGGGGCGTTCGCGCCAAACGGCGTGCCGGTCGGCCCGAGGTCGATCACGTTGGTCGAGGCCGCCGAGGCGGTGATGCCTTGCGCGTCGCTGAGCACGAGGGAAGTGTCGAGGATCATGCACATGTCCTTCGCAAAAGGGAAAAAAGGGGCGCCGCCCGCAAAGGGGGGAACGGGCAGCGCCCAGCCGGGGGGAACCGGTGTGGTTTACGAAACGAGCGCCTCGGTGGAGATCAGCGCGTCGGTCTCGCGGATCGGGATGCCGCGCCAGGTCATGACTTCCTCGCCCTGGATTTCCATGGGCGTCAGGCGCACGAAGTTGTCCACGCCCGAACGGCCATTGTTGGTCTCGGCGTCGAGGGCTTCGAGCATCATGCGGTTCATGTAGATCACGGTGCGGCCGGGGCTGACCTGCCCTTCGCGCTCCATGTGATAGGCGCGGCGGCCCTGAAGCTTGTAGTAGAGCTTGCGCAGCAGCGGATTGAGCGCGACCGTCCCGGCCACCACGTCGGACGTGTCGATATTGGCGATGCGTCCGTTGAAGCGCCAATCCTTGACGCACAGGCCAAGGTGCTGGGTGAACTTCTCTTCCTTGACGTAGTAGGGGTTGCCATTGGCATCGAGCACGCGCTGGCGCCCCATGTCCTCGCGCTGGACCCCGGCGGGCACGGCATCGGGCACGATCACGCTGGTCTGCATGTCGCCATGGGTGACGAACCAGATCGAGGTGTTGTCGCTGCCCGTGCCGCCGCCGTTCACCACATTGGCGTTCGACAGGGCATTGTAGCGCGGCGCGAGGCCGTGGAACTGCTTGCCGTTGACCTTGACGTCGGAATACCAGATCGCGCTGTCGACCGTCTGGGCGATGGATTCGAGGAAGCCCTGACCCTCGACAAGGCGCAGCTTGGCCGCTTCCGCGGGCTTGAGGTTGAGCAGGCGTTCATCGACCGAGGACAGCCCCTCGACAAAGCCGGTGGTGTCCTTGACCTCGGTATAGTTGCCCTTGGACTGGGCGATGCCCTGATAGAGCGCCCCCCACGAGACCGAGGGCAGCCCGGTGCGGATGGTCGAGCGATGCTCGGTGCCGCTGTTGCACGCCACGACATTGGCGTCCTTCATGAACGGGGTGAGCTGGGTGAGCGCCTCCACCACGTCGCCCAGACCGTCGCCACCGGTCTTGAGCACGTCGATCAGGTTCCAGTAACTTGCGCCGAGAATGGCCATGAAGCGATCTCCTTACTGCGTGTCTTGGGGATAGAGGCGTTCCCACACCGGGCGTTGCGAGGCCGAACCGGCATGCGAGCGGGCAAAACCGCTGTCTTCGCCCAGCACCTGACCCAGACGGCGGAACGCCCGGATCATGTCGGGGTGGTTGCCAAAGCCGCTGTCGGCCAGGGCCTGGCGAAACGGATGGTCGGGCGTGAAGCCCAGCGCATCGAGACCGCGCGCGGCCAGATGTTCGCTCTGGGCGCGATTGGGTCCGCCGATTTCGGGGTCGGCGGCAAATTCCTCGGCCCAGGCGCGCTTTTGCGCGGCGGCGGCGTCCTGAAACTGGGCGAGCAGGGCTTCCTGCGTGCGCGCCATGACGCCTTGCGCCAGCGGCAGCAGCTTGCCCGCCTGTTCGTTCGACAGGCCCAGTTCGCGCAGGACCGGATCGGCGTCCTGCATCAGCCCGGCATCGAGGGTCATCCCTTCGAGCGCGAGCGCATAGTGTTCGGGAACGCCGGAAGCCGGAGCGGAAGGGACCGGATCGGCAAGAGCCGGATCAGCGGGTGCGGGATTGCTCGCGGGAACCGGATCGGTTGGACTCGTCGCCGGGAAGCTCGTCGTAACGGGCGGTGTCGGGGCCGGAAGAGGTGGTGCCGGAAGAGGGGGGGCGGGGTCGCTCAAGGGCAAGGTCCTTGTTGGGAAGGGCGGCGCAAAGCGCGGCGGAAAGGGTGAACAGGCCGGTGGGGTCGAGGGCGCGCAGGGCCTCGTCCTGTCCGCGATGGACCATCGCGATCAGCTCGAAACCAAGGCTGCGGCGCCCTTCGAGGAAGCTCAGGTCGCGGCCACCCTGTCCGCCGACAGGAGCGTGATGCCCGAGGATTCCCGCCGCTTGAATCGCCGCGTGCAGGAAGCGGCGGAACGCGGGGAGCGCGAGCAGCGCGGCGGCATCCTCGCGCGCGAGTGAGAGCGGAAGGGGCGAAAGCGGGAGGCTCACGGCTGGATTAGCCGCTTGAGCAGGCTTTCCCCGCCCACGTCCGCGCGCGAGAGCAGCTCGGCGGCGGCGGCCGCATCCTTCATGGCGGGCACCATCTGGCCGATCTGGGCGGCCTGCTGCGCCTCTTGCGCGGCCTGGGCACGGGCCTGTCGCAAGGCCGCGACTTGCCCCGCCGGGCGCAGGATCCGCGCCGGGGCGCCCGCGCGCCACGCATATTCGTCGAGCGCCTCGTCGAAGTCGATCCGGTCGAGCACCTCGGGGTGCGCGCCCGCCAGATTGCCGACAAAGCCGACCACCCGCTCGATCTGGCCAATGCCGACCATGCGCTGCATCTGCTGGAGGATCGAGACGAACTCGACCCTGACCGCATGGCCTGCCAGCGCGGGCGGGGCAGGGGGCAGCATCCCGCCCCGGCTCAGGATGGCAAACGTGCGGTCGATGGCCACTTGCAGTTTTTCGCCCGCCACACGCTCGATCACCGGGCCAAGCTGGGTCAGCTTTTCCTCGTTGCGGCTGGCGATTTCCTCGACATTGCGCGGCTGGATGCCCGCCATGTTGGTGATCGCGTTGAACAGGTCGGCAAACGAGAGCGCGTCGATCTGGCGGCGGCACTTGTCCATTTCCTCGCCGATCGCGGCGACGGCCTGATAGGGCATCTGATAGGGGATCAGCACGCCCTCGCGGTCGAGGCCCGAGGCGGTGACGGTGCGGCCCGGTTCGCCGGTCAGCTTGATACCGGGCGGCACGATCTTCTCGGGCTTGACCATCATGTCGATGGCCTCGTTGCGGCGCTTGGCCTGCATCTGAAGCTCGCGCAGCGCGGGCAGCGCCTCCATGCCGGGGCTGTGGCCATAAGTATCCCCGCCCACCACGTCCCAGCGCGGCGCCCAGAACGGCTGCTCGTTGTAGCCGGCCACCTTGAGCACGCTGTCGCCGCGCGCGCCCGCTTCCCAGTAGAAGCTGCGCCAGGCCTTCGAACCAAACCGGTTGGGGTCGTGGTCGGGGTCGGGCTCGATGGCGTGATAGATTTCGACCAGCACTTCGTACTGGCTGCGGTCGTAGAGATTGCGCACCGTGGGCGAGACCGCCTGCCCGAAGGTCTCGACTGCCTGCTTCACGCTCATCGGACAGGTGCGATAGAGCGTGTCGGGCACGAGCGCGTCGGACAGCGCGATCCAGTATTCGCCAAAGGTCAGCGCATGGCAGACGGCGCCAGCCAGCGGATGCTCGACCATGACGCAGGCCTCGGTCCCGAACAGGCCCATTTCGCCATAGCCCGACTTGGCCGCGCCATAGAAGTTGGTCGAGGCCAGGAACGCATACATCCGCCGCTCGACCGCCGAGAGCCAGGCGCGCACGCCATCGGCCTCCATCAACCCGTCGTCGGCGGTCTTGAGCGCGAACCACGGGCGCGAGGCGCTCGACAGGCCCGAGGTCATCCCGTTGGTCAGCGTGCGGAAGGCTTCGATCCCGTGGGGGTCGAACAGCGTGCGGTTCCACTGGCGCCGCCGCGCGCCCGAACGGTCGCGGCTCTGGGCCAGAAAGCGCGAGCGTGCGGGCTGGGCGAAGCGGGCGATCTGCCCGGCTTCGGCCTCGTAGTCCTGCCGGACGGACTTGAGGACGGCCAGCCGCGCCTCGCCATGGGCGCGCAGCGAACGGTTGGTGGTGGGAGAGGAATCAGCCAAGCGAACCTCCTCCCAGCAAGGTAGAGGTCACCCGCGCGGCCCCGCTCACGCCCTGGGGCGAGGTGACCATTCCGGCCAGGATCGCGCGGCGCCAGCGCGTGCTGTCAACCGCACTCGCGGGGGCGCCCTGGTCTGGCAACCTTGCGTTTTGCCGTGCGGGGCTCGTGGGGATGGTGGGCGTGCTGCACATCAAGGGGGCACCTTTCGTGGATCGAAGGTGCTTGTATGGCGCGGGCTCCGGGCTTTGAATCGCCGGGGCTTTGAACCCGTGGCGATGGGTCTTTGGATTTAGGGTGTTTTCCTTATCGCCTGGTGGAGCAAGCTTGGACTCTTGGCACGCTAATGTCTCCCTCGTGCCCGACACGCGCGGATCGCGTGCGGCCTGGGATGGAGTGAGCTGTGCTGGAGTGGTTTGAAAAACAGGCGCCGATTCGCGAAAAGTTCCGTGTCATGACCATGGGCCATGCCTTGAGCTTCGCGATTGCCTTGGTCGTGATGGGCGCGGTCGTGCTCGATGTGTTGCCGGTATGGGCCGGGCTGGTCGCTGTCGGATTGACCGGGATCGTCCATCTGGTCATCGTGATGGCCGGTGGCGAGCGGGTTTGCCGCCCTTATGTCGCCACGGTTTCCCGCATGGAGGCGCTGGCCGCAGGCGACACCACGAGCCCGATCAGCTTTACCGACTATTCCGATTGCGTGGGCCGGATGAGCCGGGCCATGGGCACCTTCTGCGACAATGCCGAGGCCGTGCAGCGCAACCGCGAGGTCCAGCAGCTTGTCGTCGACGCGCTGACCAAGGCGTTGGGCAAGCTGGCGGGCAACGACCTGACCGTGCAGATCACCACGGTCTTCCCTGAGGCCTACGAGCAGCTCCGGCGCGATTTCAACGGCGCGGCCAAGGCGCTGGAAACCGCCGTGGGGGCGATCAACAACAGCAGCAGTTCGGTCCTGACCAGCGCCCAGGAAATCCAGCGCGCCGCCGACGACCTCTCGCAGCGCAACATCCGCCAGGCCGCCAGCCTTCAGGATGCCAGCTCGGCGATGTCCACCGTCACCGAAGGGGTCAAGGATACCGCGCGCTCGGCGGGCGAGGCCCAGACTTCGGTGGGCGAGGCGCACCATGAAGCCACCGACGGTGGCGCGGTCGTCACCCGTGCGGTCGAGGCCATGGCCGCCATCGAACGCTCGGCCAGCGAAATCAACCAGATCATCGGCGTGATCGACGGGATCGCCTTCCAGACCAACCTGCTCGCGCTCAACGCCGGGGTCGAAGCCGCCCGCGCAGGCGATGCGGGCAAGGGCTTTGCCGTCGTTGCCACCGAAGTGCGCGCGCTCGCCCAGCGCAGCGCCGACGCCGCGCGCGACATCAAGGCCCTGATCACCGCATCGAGCCAGCAGGTCGCCAATGGCGTGGCGCTGGTCGGCGATACCGGGACGGTGCTTTCGCGCATTGCCACCCGCGTCGGCGAGATCAGCACCCTCGTCGACACGATCGTCTCGAACGCGCGGACCCAGGCCAGCAACCTGCAACACGTCAACGATCTGGTGGCCGAGATCGACCGCTTCACCCAGCAGAATGCGGCCATGGTCGAGGAGTCGGCAGCGGCCTCGCACGCGCTCACCCATGAAGCGGGCCGGATGTCGAACATCGTGGGCGCCTTCCACCTGTCGAGCCGCCACGGCGCCACGGCCTCGCGGGCCCCTGTCGCTCCGATGACCACCATGGCCCCGGCCCCGGCCAAGTTGCCCAAGCCGGTATCCAGCGCGCCTGCGAGCCCGTCGCCTGCGGCGCCGCGCCTGCCCGGACCGCCCCCTGTCGCTG
>DQVI01000047.1 GCA_015661825.1 Novosphingobium capsulatum | reverse complement strand
GCCGATGGCCCCGGCCACGATCAGCGCGCGCCAGAGCGCGGCGGCGGTCTGTGCATCGGGGAACTGGGCATCGGGGCCTTGCGCATCGGCGCCCACGGCGCGCGCGGTCAGCGCGACGGTTGCCGTGCGCAGGAAGTTGAACACCGTCAGCGCCGAAATCAGCGCCCGCGCGCCCAGATCGACCGCCCCTTGCGCGGCAGAATCGCCCAGCTGGCCGATGGCCCAGGTGTCGGCCAGCCCGAACAGCGCCGTGGCCAGATTGGTGGCCATGGCAGGCAGGGCAAGCGCCCAGATCGTCCGCGTCATGGATGGGGTGGACGCAGAGGGGCGGGAGGGGGAGGCGGGGATGGGCATCGAGGGGTGGTGTCGCGGGACAGGAAGGGGCGGTCAAGGCGGATCGGGGCCCGGAGCGAGGCATCTCCATGTGGCTGGTCGATCACAGCCGACAGGCATTACACAGACAAATGGCACGCCGGCTTGACACGGCTCGCACGTGAATACTATTTATCCGATAAATAAGATTTCACAGCGTCCGGGAGGGGCTAAAAATGTATTCCGCAGTTCGATGTGCCGTGCGTGTTTCGTGCGTTTCGAGTGTCTTGGCACTGGCCGCAGGCGCGCAAGGCGCCCTTGCGCAGGGTGTTACGCCGCAAGCCTCGCAGGACGTTGCAGGGCTGCCCGATTCGCAGGTCAGCGAACCGGCGATTATCGTGACCGGCCTGCGCGCTTCGCTGCGCGATGCGATCAATGCCAAGCGCAACACCGCCGTCGTCGCCGAGACGATCAGTTCCAAGGACATCGGCGCGCTGCCCGATGTGACCATTGCCGACGAACTCGCGCGCCTGCCCGGCGTGACCGCCACGCGCGACCGTGGCAATGCCAGCCAGGCGGCCGTGCGTGGTCTGGGGCCGCGCCTCGTGCTCGGCCTCATCAACGGGCGCGAGGTGGCCTCCTCGGAGCCTGATCGCAATGTCCGCTGGGAAATCTATCCGTCCGAGATCGTTTCCGGGGTCACCGTCTACAAGGCCCAGAGCGCCGACTTCATCGCGGGCGGCGTGGCCGCCACGATCGACATCCAGACGATCAAGCCGCTCGAATATCACGGGCCTTCGTTCATCGTGCGCGGCGGCGCGCTCTACAACGACGGCGGGCGCGACATTCCGGGCTATTCGGGGCTGGGCGCCCGCGCCAGCGCGCAATATGTCGGCAAGATCACCGACAATCTCGGCGTGGTGGTGAGCGGCACGTTCCAGCGCCAGAAGAACGGCTTCGAAAGCTTCCAGGGCTGGGGCTACAACACCATCGACACCGGTTCCCCGCCGACCGACGCGCAGGGCAACAGGATCAACACCCCGTGGGGCGCACAGGCCGAAGTCAAGGGCCTGGCCGAGACCCGCTGGAGCACAAGCGGCGCGCTGCAATGGAAGCCGGGCACCAACTGGGACGTGACCCTCGACGGGCTCTATTCCAAGATCAAGATCGACGAGAACCAGGTCCAGCAGTGGTATGGCCGCAGCAATGGCTGGGGCGACTGGAACGGGCAGTTCGGCGCGCCGGGCGACATCTACCAGCCGGGGTCCTATACCCTTGCGGGCCACACCGTGACCGGGGCGAGCCTCAACAACTTTTCCTCGCTCACCAATGTCTTTGGCAAGTATGTCGAGGACAAGACGCTGTTCGTCTCGGGCCTCAACACGAAATATGACGACGGCACCTGGTCGATGAAGGCGGACATTGCCTATTCGAGTGCGCGCCGCAACAATGCCTATGCCTCGGTAGCGAGCGAATTCTATCCTTCGACCACCACGTTCGCGACCGGCGCGGGGGCGGTGCCCTCGATCGCGGTCAGCGGCGCCGATTTCAGCAACACCGCCGCGCAGACCGTGCAGAGCTACTATCCGGGCCTTTACGATGGTCCGCAGCGGCTGGCCGACGATCTCGGGGCGGGCCAGCTCGACGTGCACCGGGTGGTCAATGCCGGGTGGCTCAGCGGGATCGGCGTGGGCCTGCGCTATTCCAACCGCGTCAAGAGCTTCACCGCCGCGACCGGCACGGTTGCCACC
Organism: Novosphingobium capsulatum; assembly: GCA_015661825.1. Lineage (GTDB taxonomy): Bacteria > Pseudomonadota > Alphaproteobacteria > Sphingomonadales > Sphingomonadaceae > Novosphingobium > Novosphingobium pituita. The sequence continues at coordinate 4,896 of DQVI01000047.1, read as the reverse complement.
AACAATGGCGGCAATGTCCTGCTCGATCAGGCCGACCTGACTGCCTTCAACGTGCATGATTTCACCGTGCCGACGATGGTCTGGGGCAAGTATGACACGATTGCCGCCCAGTCGGTGACGGTCACCCCCGGCCTCAACGATCCCACGCGCGGCTGGCGCGTGCGCGAGGACGACATGGAAGGCTATATCAAGGCCGACCTCTCGGGCCGGGGTTTCTCGGGCAATCTGGGCGTGCGCTTCATCGACGTGGTGACGCACAGCTATTCGGCCGGGTCGAGCGTCCACTGGGATCCTGCGGCCAATGGCGGCGCGGGCGCCAATGTCACCACCACGTTCCCGGTTCAGGGCACCAACCACTATTTCCGCGCGCTGCCCAGCATCAATCTCAACTTCGAGCTGACCGATACGCTCAAGCTGCGTCTGGCTGCCGCGCGGGTGATCTCGCGTCCGCCGCTCGACGAATTGCGCGCGAGCCAGAACCTGTCGGTCTATCCCCCGCAGCTGACCGGCACGGCGGGCAACCCCTATCTCAAGCCGTTCATGGCGACCCAGGGCGACATTTCGGCCGAGTGGTACTTCCACAAGGATTCGATGATCGCGGTTGCCGGTTACTACAAGGACGTGGGTACCAATATCGGCTATGCCCAGACCGAGCGGGTCATCAACGGCGACAGCTACGTGATCACCGGCCCGGCCAACGGCAAGGGCGGCTATATCGCGGGCCTCGAAACCACGGTGCAGACGCCGTTCTACTTCATCCCCGGCCTCGACAAGTTCGGCATCTATGCCAATGCGGCCTTCGTGAAGTCGAACCTCAAGGAGCTTTCGCCCACGACCAATCCGTTCCCGGCGGTGGGGCTGGCCGATTTCACCGGCGAGGTCGACCTCTGGTATTCCGACCATGGCATCGACGCGCGCCTCGCGCTCAAGCATCACAGCCCGTTCACGGTGATCTATGGCTGGGATGCGTCGAAGCTCACCCGTCTGGAAAGCGAGACGACGCTGGGCGCAAGCGTGGGCTACACGATCAACAAGCGCATCTCGATCCGTCTTCAGGCCAACAACCTGACCAATCAGGTCGCGCGGTTCTACTGGAACAACGATTCCAACCAGATCGCCCGCTATGAAAAGTATGGTCGCAGCTATCTGGCCGACGTGACGTTCAAATATTGAGGAGCCACCCCTTAAAGGGCGCCGCAGCGATGCGGCGCCCTTCTTTTTTTGGGGGGTGATGGGGGCAGCGAGGGCCGTGCAGGGGGCCCGATCCGGTGCCGGGCCCGCGATCTTCCGGCCTATTTTGCCCTGGGGGTATAAGCCTTGCCCAGCCAGTCGAAGGCGGGCAGCGCATTGTGGTGGGCCTCGTCGAACAGGGCGGCGTTTTCCCAGCTCGATCCGGTGCCCCAGCGTGTCTTGCACTTCGTCGAGACCCAGTCGGGCGCCCAGTAGACGACCCCGTTGCCGCCATTGTCGACCACGGTCTGCGTCAGGTCTTCGAGGAATTTGAGCTGGCCTTTTGGGCTCACCGGATAGCCGGGCAGCGCGCTGTCCGAGCCGAGCAGGTTGGTGCTGTCGTCGGCATGGTCGTCGGTGAAGGCATAGGCGGTTTCCACCACCCAGACTTGCGCGCCATAGCGGCGGTGGGCGGTGTCGATCACCTTGCCCAGCCCGGCAAGATCGTAGCGCGACCACTTCGAATAATAGCTGATCCCGATCACGTCGTAATCGAGCACGCCCGCCGCCGTCGCATCGTCGAACCAGGGGATCACGTTTTCGGGCTGGGCGATGTGCAGCATGACCGAAATCGGCTTGCCATGGGCCTTGCTCGCCTCGCGCACGGCGGAAATCCCGGCGTTGAGGAGCGTTGCATTGCGCGCCCAGTCGATCGGCTGGCCCTTGGCGCCACCCAGCAGCGCCGGGTTGGTTTCGTTGCCGACCTGAACCACTTCGGGAAGCTGGCCTGCGGCGGCCAGCTTGTCGAGCACGCTGCGGGTATAGTCGTGAAGGGCCCTGGCCTGGCCTGCGGTGTCCATCAAGGCCCAGGCGGCGGGCGGGGTCTGCTTCTCGCCATCGACCCAGTCGTCGGCATAGTGGAAGTCGAGCAGCACCTGAAGTCCGGCGGCATGGGCGCGGGTGATCGTGCGCAGCACGTCGTCATAGGTGCTGTAGCGCGTCCAGCTCGGATCGTTCCACAGCCGCACGCGCATCAGGTTTCCGCCATGCTGCTTGAGCACGACGAACGGATCGGCGGGCTTGCCATGGTCGAGGAACTTCGCGCCGCAAGCCTCCATCTCGTTGGTGAACGAGAGGTCGGCCCCCAGATAGAGGGGAGGAGCGGCGGCCAGCGCCGGAGCGCTGGCGGAAAGCATCAGGGCGCAAGACAGCAGCCTGCGGGCAGGGAGGGGGAGGCGCATGGAGGAATGTCCGGTCAGGCGTGGAAGAAAAGGTCGAGGCTGGCGGATGTGAGGCCCGGCGCGCTGGCGGTCAGGCGGCTGGCGCCCGGTGTTCCCGCGCTCTGGACCAGCGCCTGGGCCAGACCGTTGAAGGCGCGGCGCTGCGTGCCCTTGTCCGGCTCGGTCGAGGTCGGATTGCCGTTGCCAAGCCCGATCAGGCGGGCCGGGCCTGCCAGCGCGAAGCTGATCGGCGTATCGGCGGTGGGCACCACGATGCCATGCGCGTCGAGGACTTCAACGCGAACCGGCGCGGTGTCGGCTCCATCGGCGGACAGGCGCTTGCGGTCGGCCACGAGGCGCAGCGCGACGGGCTTTCCGGCGGTCACGCGGCGGTCCTGCGCGGCAAGCTTGCCCGCGTTGAACCCGCGCGCTTCCAGCGTGCCGGGGGCATAGGGCACCTGCCAGACCAGATGGCCGTTTTCAGCCATGGCCTTGCGCCCGAGCGAGCGGCCATTGAGCAGCAGCTCGACCTCGCCGCAATTGCCATGGACCCAGACTTCGACCGGCTTGCCTTCTCCTCCTTCCCAGTTCCAGTGGGGCAGCAGGTGGACCAGCGGCTCGTTCCGGCGCCACCATGCGCGGTAGTAGAAGTAATTGTCCTTGGGAAAGCCGCACAGGTCCATCGCCCCGAAATAGCTCGAAACGCTCGGGAGGGTCGGATAGGGTGTGGGCTCGCCGCGATAGTCGAACCCGGTCCAGATGAAGCCGCCCGCGATCGAGGGATCCCGGGCCACGATGCTCCACCAGGCCTCGGCCGTGCTGGCCCAGCGCGGATATTCGGTATCGTAGGCGCGCACGACGTGGGCGGACGCATCGTTGACGTAGGCCCCGCGGGTATAGACGGTGCTGCCGGTCTCGGTGCCGATGACGGGCTTGCCGGGGTGGCGGGTGTGCCAGTCGGCGATCTTTTCGGAGTGGTAGTTGAAGCCGACCACATCGACGGCATCGCCCGCGTTGACCGGTTCGTTCCAGCCCCGGTCCATGGCCTGCGTGGTCAGGCGGGTGGGGTCGAGCTCTTTGCAACGCGCCACGAGCCGGGCCGAAATGTGCCGCCCGCGCTCGCTGGCCTGATGGCCTTCCTCGTTGCCGACCGACCACAGGATGATCGAGGGATGGTTGCGCGAGGAGCGGATCAGGCGGTCGAGCTCGTCAAAGGCCTCGGGGTTGGTGGTGTTGAGGCGGTTTTCGGCGATCATCATCAGGCCCGTGGCGTCGGCGATGTCGAGCAGGGCCTGCGAGACGGGATTGTGCGCGCTGCGCCAGGCGTTGGCGCCCATCGACTGCGTCTGTGCCACGCGCCAGGCGTGGAGCGCATCGGGAATGGCCGTGCCCACCCCGGCGTGGTCCTGATGGTTGCACACGCCGAGCAACTTGACCGGCTCGCCATTGACGAAAAAGCCGCGATGGCCGTCAAAAGTCAGGGTGCGGATGCCAAAGCGCGTCGCCACGCGGTCGACCACCTGGCCCTCGACCAGCACTTCGGTTTCGAGGGTGTAGAGCACCGGGGTTTTGGGGGACCACAGATGCGGGGCGGTGACCCTCAGGCTTTCGTCCTGACTGGCCTCGCCCAGCGCGGCGAGCGCAAGGGGGCGCGGCCCGGTTTGGGCCGCGATGCTGCCGTCCGGGGCGATCACGCGATGGCGCACCGCGCCTGTGGCGGCCTGTTCGCCGATATTGGCGAAGCGGGTTTCGATGGCGAGGCTGGCGCCCGTGGCATCGGGCGTGCTGCGCACCCATGTCCCCCATTGCGGAACATGGAGCGGGGCCGCGCTCACCAGATCGACATGGCGATAGATGCCGGCGCCTTCATAGAACCAGCCTTCGCCAAGGCTGGCATCGACGCGCAGGGCAAGCTGGTTGGGCCCGCCATCGGTGTCGAGGAAATCGGTGATGTCCACGCGGAACGGCGCATAGCCCGAGGCACTGCCCCCCGCTTCGTAGCCGTTGACGAAGACCTTGCAGTTGCGGAACACCCCGTCGAATTCGAGCCAGACCGCGCGGCCCTTGTCGGCCTTGCTGATCCCCGCTTCGGAGAACGGCAGGGCGAGGCGATACCAGCCCACGCTGTTTTCGGGATAGTCGCGGCCAATCGCCCGAAAGCCGTGGGCTGCGGCGGAATCTTCCTCATCCTTGGGCACGGGCCCGATGGGGGCGGCATAGGGCAGTTCGACCGCCCAGTCGTGCGGCACGCGCACCGGCGTCCAGTCGCGGTCGTCGAACGTGGCGAGCGTGGCGGGCGATCCGTCGAGGCCGGGCTTGGCATATGTCCGCTGCCACTGGCCATAGTCGAAGTCCTTGGCCATGTCGGCGGCGTGGCCAAGGTGAAAGCGCCAGCCTTCGGCAAGGCGCACGCGGCGGCGGGGCGAGGCGCCTGCATCCGGGGCCGCGTTCTTCCCTTCTTTCCCGCCGCCGCGCGCGGCCGTGGCCGCCAGCGCCGGACGGGTGG
>DQVI01000115.1 GCA_015661825.1 Novosphingobium capsulatum | reverse complement strand
CCCGGCTGATGGCGCAGGCGCGCGAGCGGCTCGACGCGCGGGCCCAGCGCCTGCCTGCCCCGCAGGCCCTGCTCAATCCGCAGGCACAGCGGCTCGACGATCTGTCCGAGCGGCTGAACCGCGCGCTGGTCCACCGGACGGAACTGGCCGCCGGTCTGCTCGCCCGTCATGGCGGCGCGCTGCGCCCGGCGCTGTTGACCCAGCGTCTGGCGCGCGAGCGCGAGCGGCTCGACGCGCGGCGGTTGCGCCCCGAAGTGCTGTTGCAGCGGATCGGGCATGGCCGCGCGCAGATCGAGGCGCTCGACCGCCTGCGCCGCTCGCTCGACCCGGAAGCCCCGCTCCAGCGCGGCTATGTGCTGGTGACCGACGGGGCGGGGCACGTCGTCAAGGATCGTGCCAGCGCGGCGGCGCAGCCGGTGCTGACGCTGAAATTCGCCGATGGCACGCTGGAGGTCAGCACCGGAGAGGCGCCTCCTTCGTCGGCTTCTCCCGCACGCCCGCGCGGGCGCCGCGCCGTGGACAGCCAGCCCAAGCTGCTCTGATCGGGCCGTTCCGGGCGGGCCCTCCGATTGCAAAACGGGCCGGATGCGCCTAGACAGGGGGGATGTTGATGTCTCCCACCGGCCGTCTGGCCCGCTTGCAATATCTGCCCGGTTCGTTCCGCCAGCTTTCGGCTGGGGATCATGTCGTTTGCGCGGTGAGCGGCGTGGCCATTCCGCTCGATGCCCTGCGCTACTGGAGCGCGGAGCTTCAGGAGGCTTATGCTTCTCCCGAAATCGCCACGCGGCGCCTGCTGGGGCAGCCGCAGGCCTGATCGAGCCCCGGTTTGCCGCAAGGGGTAAATTTCGGGAGGCATGCGTCCGCAAGGGGCGCGAGCCTGCCCGGCCTGCTTTGCGGCGCCTGTATCCCTGATGTCCTGTTCCATGCATCGCTGCGGGGCGGGGCCATTCCTGTCTCATTTTATTGATAATGATTATCATTGACGTATCTGGCCGGGCGCCATAGGATTACTTGCGAATCGCTCGCAAGGAAAGGTCGTCATGCCCGCACCCCACACCAGACCCGGCACGCTCTCGGGTGGACCGGCCCGATTTGACGCCATCGTCGCCCGCATGGGGCGACCCCAGGATATTCGCGCGCTCTCGCTCGCGGCGCTCCATGCGGTCATGGCCATGCGCCTGTGTGCGCTGTTTGAACGGGCCGGGCGCGATCCGCTGCCCGATCTGGCCCAGCGCTATCGCAGCATGGAGACCGCCCGCGCGGTCCATGGGCTGGTGCGCAAAGTCGTGCGGACATGGCCCGAACGCTTCCTCGTCAATCGCCCGTGCCAGCTGGTGATGACCCCGGACGAGGCGACCCTTGCGGCGATGCTGCGCCATGCGCTGGGCGCCGATCGCGCCGGTTTTGCCGATCTGCTCGATGGCTTCGTGCGCGCCGACCGCCACGATGGCCTGTTCGAGGCGACCCGATACGCGGCCGTGTTGCTCTCAGGTGGCAACGCGTGATCCGTGTCCGTTCCGGCCCGGCCCTCGCGGTCGTCTCCGGCGCCCCGCTCCTGCCGAAGGGAGGCGACGGCAGCCGGGCCGGAACGGGTTTGCAGGGGGCAACAGGCTGAAGCGGTGCGCGAGATCGCGTCAAAATGCGTTCAGGAAGGAAATGGGGGTTGGGCGCGTTTTTGTCCGTGCTAGGTCATCACGGACAGAAAAAGGCAGGCCCCCCATGATCATTTCCGCCCCCACCGACTTTCGCGCCGCCGCACAGCGCCGGCTGCCGCCATTCCTGTTCCACTACATCGACGGAGGCTCGGGCGCCGAGACGACCTTGCGCCGCAATCTGGCGGATCTTCAGGATCTGACCATTCGCCAGAACGTGTTGCGCGATGTGGCGGGGCTGAGCACGGCGACGAGCCTGTTCGGCGAGGACATGGCCTTGCCCGTGGCGCTCGCGCCGGTCGGCCTGACGGGCATGTATGCGCGGCGTGGCGAGGTGCAGGCGGCCCGCGCGGCGGCGGCCCACGGTGTCCCGTTCACGCTCTCGACGGTCTCGGTCTGCCCGATCGAGGAAGTCCAGTCGCAGTGCCCGCGTCCGATCTGGTTCCAGCTCTATGTGCTCAAGGACCGGGGCTTCATGCGCAATGCGCTCGAACGGGCCAAGGCTGCGGGGGTCAGGACGCTGGTCTTCACCGTCGACATGCCGCTGCCCGGTTCGCGCTATCGCGATGCCCATTCGGGCATGTCGGGCCCCAATGCCCCGCTGCGGCGGATGGTCCAGGCGATGACCCATCCGCACTGGGCCTGGAACGTGGGCCTGCGCGGACGCCCCCACGATCTGGGCAATGTCTCGCGTTATATGGGCAAGGCCATGGCACTGGGCGATTATATCGGCTGGCTGGGCGCGAATTTCGATCCGGGGATCGGGTGGAAGGATCTCGAATGGATCCGCGCGTTCTGGGACGGGCCGATGGTGGTCAAGGGCATCCTCGAACCCGAGGACGCGCGCGATGCGGTGCGCTTCGGGGCGGACGGGATCGTCGTTTCGAACCATGGGGGACGCCAGCTCGACGGCACGCTCTCGTCGGTCAGCGCGCTGCCGCGCATCGCCGATGCGGTGAAGGGAGATATTCGCATCCTCGCCGATTCCGGGGTGCGTACCGGGCTCGACGTGGTGCGCATGCTCGCCAGCGGCGCTGATGCGGTGATGCTGGGGCGGGCGTTCATCTATGCGCTGGCGGCGCGCGGCGGCGAGGGGGTGGGGCAATTGCTCGACCTGATCGCGCGCGACATGCGGGTGACCATGGCGCTGACCGGCGCACGCACGCTGGCTGATATTGGCGCGCATACGCTTGCCTGAGTGAAGGACGGGCCTGAAAGGGCCTTTTCCCTGTGATCGCTCCACCCGCATGAGTCCTCTGGCGGGAATGGCCTGCGGGGACGGGCGCCCAAAATATCTCGGGACCGGATGAAAAAACGGCGGCCGCCCATGGGGGCTGGCCGCCGTAAAGTCGAGAACCCGATACATTCCTGCACCGAGCCCTTCGGGTCGCAAGGCGGGCCTAGGCGATCAGGCGCGGCGCCGATTGTATGGATTCGACAAAATCGGTGGCAACAGTGCCACAGCGGAGAAATTATCGCATAGGCTGGGGCGGGTAAAACACGCAGAAAACAATTTTGCCGCTTGGCGTAGCGCGTCCGGACAGCAATAGGGGAGCCTCGTCTTCGCCTGTCCCCGCTTTGCAATTTATGGCTCGGTAATGCTCTATCGCCTTGCTCGTCCTTTACTTTTTAGCTTGCCGGCTGAAACTGCCCATACCTTGAGCGTGCGTGCGCTGGAGTGTGCCCCCCAGGGGCGCCGGGCCGCGCCCAGGCCTTCGCTGGTCCAGCGGGTGGCGGGAATCGCTTTTCCCAACCCGGTTGGTTTGGCACCCGGCTACGACAAGAACGGGCAAGTGCCCGATGCCTTGTTCGGGCTGGATTTCGGTTTCGTCGAAATCGGAACGGTTACGCCCAAGCCTCAGGCCGGCAATCCGCGTCCGCGCCTGTTCCGCCTTGTCGAGGACGAGGCTGTGATCAATCGCATGGGGTTCAACAACGATGGCGCCGAAGTGGTCAGCCGCCGGTTGACCCAGCGTCTGGGGCGTCCGGGCATCGTGGGGGCCAATATCGGGGCCAACAAGGATTCGGTCGACCGCGTGGCCGACTATGCCGAGATGACGCGGATCATGGCCCCGCTGGCCACGTATCTGACTGTCAACATCTCCTCGCCCAACACGCCGGGCCTGCGCGCCTTGCAGGACGAGGGCGCGCTGGGCGCGCTGCTCGATGCGGTGCTCGCCGCGCGCGGCACCCACAAGACCCCGATCTTCCTCAAGCTGGCGCCCGATCTCCAGCCTTCCGACATTGATGCGATCTGCAAGATCGCGCTCGACCGGCGGCTCGATGCGCTGATCGTCTCGAACACCACGATCACCCGGCCCGAAAGCCTGCGCTCGCCGCTGGCGGGCGAGGCGGGCGGCCTTTCGGGCAAGCCTCTGGCTCCGCTCGCGCTCGAAACGCTGCGTTCGTTCCGCAAGGCGACCGGCGGCGCCATTCCGCTGATCGGGGTGGGCGGCATCGCCAGCGCCGAAGATGCCTGGCAGCGCATCCTGGCCGGGGCCAGCCTCGTCCAGATCTACAGCGCGATGGTCTATGAAGGGCCCGGCCTGGCCCGGCGGATCATCAAGGGGCTGGTCGAGCGCGTGCGCGCGGCGGGCATGACAAGCATTGCAGAGGCCGTCGGGAGCGAATAGCCATGGTTTCATGACCATGCGCTCCCCCTTCCGGCCTGCTTCCGTCCGGCCCGCCCGCGCCGCTCTGGCTCTCCTCTCCCCACTGGGCCTGCTGCTGTCCCCGCTTGTGGCAGGGGCACCGGTTCTGGCCCGCAGCCCGGCCATGGTTCCGCCCTCGGCGATGCCGCTGGTTCCCGGCCGCACCGACAGTGCCGTGGTGGGGCAGCAGGGCCTTGTTTCGGCCGCCGATCCACGCGCGGCCGATGCGGGCGCGCAGATCTTGCGCAAGGGGGGATCGGCCACCGACGCCGCGCTGGCGACGATGCTGGCCCTCACCGTGGTCGAGCCGCAAAGCTCGGGGATCGGGGGCGGCGGCTTCCTGCTCATGGCCGATGCGGCGGGCAAGGTGGACAGCATCGACGGGCGCGAGAAGGCCCCCGCCGCTGCCGGGCCGCAGTGGTTCTTCAAGGACGGCCAGCCGATGGCCTTTTCCCAGGCCCGGCCCGGCGGGCACAGCGTGGGCGTGCCCGGTTCGCTGCGTCTGGCCGCGCTCGCCCATCACGAGCATGGCAAGCTGGCGTGGCGCGCGCTGTTCGGCCCGGCCATTCATCTGGCGCGCGACGGGTTCGCGATCACCCCGCGCCTTCATCGTGCGCTGACCGACAGCGCGGCCATTGCCAGGCTCGATCCGGCAGGGCGGGCGCTGTTCTTCGGCGCCGATGGCCAGCCTTTGCCGGTCGGCACGATCGTCCGCAATCGGGCGCTGGCCGCCACGCTGGAGGCGCTTGCCCGCCATGGTGCCGACTGGTTCTATACCGGCGCCAATGCCCGCGCGATTGCCGCCAAAGTGAGCGGCGCGCCGGTCAACCCCGCGCCGATGACCACCGCCGATCTGGCCGCGTTCCGCGCGGTGCCGCGCCCGGCGGTCTGCGGAACCTATCGCACCTACCGGATCTGCTCGATGGGGCCGCCGTCTTCGGGGGCGACGACGGTTCTGGCCACGCTGGGCCAGCTCGAACGCTTCGACATGGGCGCGCTGGGCAAGGACAACCCGGTCGCCTGGCACCTTCTGGCCGAGAGCGAGCGCCTCGCCTATGCCGACCGCGACCAGTATCTGGCCGATCCCGATTTCGTGAAGGTGCCCGTGGCCGGGCTGATCGATCCGGCCTATCTGGCGCAGCGGTCGGCGCTGATTTCCGATACGCGCGCGATGGTGCATGTGAGCGCGGGGATTCCCGCCGGGATCACCGCGCGTCTGGCCCCGGCCAAGGCCCAGCCCGAATTCGGCACCACGCATTTCGTGGCCGTCGACCGCTGGGGCAATGCGGCGAGCTATACCTCGACGGTGGAAAGCGCGTTTGGTTCGGGGCTGATGGCCGGTGGCTATTTCCTCAACAACGAACTGACCGACTTCAACCTCGATCCCGAGCGTGACGGGGTGGTCACGGCCAACCGGGTCGAGGGGGGCAAGCGTCCGCGCAGCTCGATGTCGCCCACCGTCGTCTATGGCCCGGATGGCCAGATCCGGCTGGTGGTCGGCGCGGCAGGCGGGGCGACGATCCCCGCGCAAGTCCTGCGGGCGATCATCGGGGTGATCGACTGGCACCTGACCGCGCAGCAGGCCCTTGCCCTGCCGGTGCTGTTCGCGCCGGGCGAGCGGGTTTGTGTCGAGCAGGGCACCGAACTGGAGGCGATCATCCCCACGCTCGTGGCGATGGGGCACACCACGGCGCAGGCCTGTGCAATGCCGCTCAAGACCAATGCCATCGAGCGGGTCGGCACGGGTGCGGGCGTGCATTGGCGGGGCGCGGCAGACCCGCGCAGCGAAGGCGCCGCCATCGCCCAGTAAGAGCGTCGCCATGCGCCCGCCGGGCGCATGGCAGGGGCGCTGTTTCGGACCGGCACGGCCCAAAACCCGAGCTTGCCGTAAGGGAACGGCAGGCTTACCAAACCGTTTACAAGTCCCGTGCCCGCATCCTCGCGCCGGGCAGGAGAGAATGCGTGTCCCTGCCTCACCCCCGTGTTGCCGCGCTTGCGGCCATGCCCAATCTTGTCAGCCTGTTTCTGGCCCGCGCCGATGAACTGGGCGAGGCGCCGTTCCTTTCGGCGCGTCGCGATGGGCGCTGGCAGTCGCTCTCGTGGGCGCAAGTGGCTGATCAGGTCTGCCTGCTGGCGCAGAGCCTGCGCGCGCTGGGGCTCAATCCGGGGGATCGCGTGGCGCTGGTTTCGGAAAACCGGCCCGAATGGTGCATCGCGGATATCGCGATCATGGCCGCCGGGCTGGTCACCGTGCCCACCTACACCACCAATACCGAGCGCGATCACCTGCATATCCTCGAAAATTCGGGCGCGCGGGCGATCATCGTGTCCAATCCGAAACTGGCCCAGCCGGTGTTGGCCGCTGCGCTCCATGCGCCTTGCGCCGAACACATCATCGGCATCGACCCCTTGCGCCAGCAGCAGGCCGGAACGCTGGCCTTTCACGACTGGGCCAGCCTGACGCAGGGCGATCCGGCCGGTTTCCCGGCCAGTCTCGACGCCAAAACGGCGCGCGCGCATGTCGACCAGCGCATGGCCGGGATCGGGCGCGAGGATCTGGCCTGCATCATCTATACCAGCGGCACCGGCGGATCGCCGCGCGGGGTGCGCCAGCACCATGGCGCGATCCTGTCCAACGTCGCGGACGCGGCGACCATCCTGGCCGAGGATTTCGCCCTCGGCGACGAGCAATTCCTCTCGTTCCTGCCGCTCAGCCATGCCTACGAGCACACTGGCGGGCAGTGGCTGCCGATCGGCGTGGGCGCGCGCATCGCCTATGCCGAGAGCCTGGAAAAGCTGGCCTCCAATATCGAGGAAGTGCGGCCCACGATCATGGTCGTCGTGCCGCGCCTGTTCGAGGTCTTGCGCATGCGGATCATCAAGCAGATCGAGAAGCAGGGGCGTTTTCCGGTCTGGCTGATGGATCGTGCGCTGGCGATTGCCGCCCGCCGTCAGGACAGCGGCCATACCCGGCTGCTCGACCGCCCGCTCGATGCGCTGATCGAGCGTACCTTGCGGCCCAAGGTGCGGGCGCGCTTTGGCGGGCGGATCAAGGCGCTGGTCTCGGGCGGGGCGCCGCTCAACCCGGATGTGGGCCTGTTCTTCGAGGCGATGGGGCTCACCATGCTGCAAGGCTATGGCCAGACCGAGGCCGGGCCGGTGATCGCCTGCAACCGCCCCGCCGCGGGCATCCGCATGGACACCGTGGGCCCGCCGCTCGCCGGGGCCGAGGTGGTCATTGCCGATGATGGCGAGATCCTCGTGCGTGGCGAGCTGGTCATGCACGGCTATTGGCACAACGATGCCGAGACGGCCCGCGCGATCCGCGACGGCTGGCTCCACACCGGCGACATCGGCCATATCGACGACCACGGGCGGATCAAGATCACCGACCGCAAGAAGGACATGATCGTCAACGACAAGGGCGACAATGTCTCGCCCCAGAAGGTCGAGGGCATGCTCACGCTCCAGCCCGAGATCGCGCAGGCGATGGTCTCGGGCGACCGGCGGCCCTATATTGTCGGGCTGATCGTACCCGATGCGGAATGGGCGATGGAATGGTCGGTCGAGAACGACGCGCCCCACGATCTGGCCGCGCTGCACCAACTCCCGGCCTTCCGCGCCGCCGTGCGCGTGGCGGTGGACCGGGTGAACCAGAATCTCTCGGTGATCGAACGGGTGCGCCAGTTCGCGCTGGCCGACGAACCCTTCGCCATCGCCAACGAGGAACTGACGCCTTCCCTCAAGATCCGCCGCCACAAGATCCGCGAACGCTATGGCGCGCGGATCGACGCACTCTACAAATCCTGACGGACCGGGCCTCACCTGCCGGGCTTGGCGGCAGGAAAAAGAAGCGAAAATGCCGAGGCAATGGGTGTTCGTAATGAGAGCTGCAACAGGGCGATAGTGGCGATGAAGGGTGAGACCTTTCTATAGAAGCCAGCGGGTCCTCATTCTTGCGAGCGTATCGGGTTGGACAGTCAGCCCGGTTTTGACGGATACATCTGTCTGCCGGTTAATATCCCTGATAAAAATACTATCACTCTCAATGCCCGCCTTCGAGCAGCCGCTTGCGTGCGCGGCCAAGGCCCAGCCATGTCGCCGCGATGACGATCGGGGTGAGCACGCCGATGGCCAGCCGGGCGTCGAAGTGGACGAGGCTTTCCCCGCCTTCGAGGACGTGGCCGATCAGGGCCGTCGCGTAGTAGCTGATGCCGACGACCGAGAGCCCTTCGACGAGGTGTTGCAGGCGCAACTGGTGGGTGGCGCTGCGTTCGAGCGAGGCGAGCAGGGCCCCGTTCTGGTTTTCGATGCGGGTTTCGATCCGGGTACGCAGCAGTGAGGTGAACTGGCTGGCGCGGGCGGCGACCTGCCGTTCGCGGGCCGAAAAGGCCGCACAGGTGCGCACGGCGGGCAGGAAGCGCCGCTGGGTGAATTCCGACAGCGAGATGAAGCCGGGGATCGGGGTGGGGGCCAGTTCGTGGAGGCGTTCGTCGACCAGCAGGGCATAGGCGGCAGTTGCTCCCATGCGATAGTCGGTCGAACTGGCGACGGCGGCGATTTCGAGGCTGAGCGCGGAAAGTTGCGTCATCAAGTCGTCGTCGCGCACATCGGCGCGGTTGAGGCTTTCGCCCAGCTCCCGCAGGCCCGATTCGGCTTCGTCGAGGCGGGGCCAGGCCGCGCGGGCGACCGGAAGGCCGATCAGCGCGAGGTTGCGGTAGTTGCCCAACTCCTGCATGCGCTGGACCGCGCGGCTGAGCGGGCCGCCGTCGAGGCCGTTGGCCGCGATCAGCAATTGGCCATAGCCCTGGTCGCCGATGCGGAAATCGGACCAGATGCGCATGGGGCCGGCCACGTGGCACGAGACGAGTTCCTCGTGGTCGAAGGCCATGGCCGGGAGCATCTGGGCGGCGGCTTCATCGTCGGGGACGATGGCGATGCGGGTGGCGCGCAAGGTGGCGCCGGGCAGGCTTTCCATCCAGGCGACGGCCGCTTCGAGGGCTTCGCCAGCGTCCGCGGGGGCGAACAGGGTGTGGGTGCTCGCTTCGCTGTGGCGTTCCCACGTGAAGTCGATCCCGCCCGCAAGGTTGCCCGAGACATGGCGGCGATAGGCACGGCGGACCATGCCGCCTTCGGGCATGGCGCGCCATGCGGCCCATTCGGCGTCGCGATCGGCATTGTCGACCAGACGCACGAGCTGGACCACCAGCATCGGTGCGTGAATCTGGGGCCAGCGACGCAAGTGCATCTCGCTGACGATCTGTCGGCGCCATTCGTGTTCGTGCATGTATTTTCCCTCTCGACGCCTGATTTTAGGGACGGAAGCGGCGCTCTGTCGAGGGGGGATGCTGGGCGTGGAGGGCCTTGGCGCGCGTGGGACGGTCCATCAGCTCGCCCTGGCAATTGGGGCAGCGGTCGTCGAGGTCTTCGGCGCATTCGGCGCAGAAGGTGCATTCCATCGAACAGATGAAGGCGCCGGGGGCTTCGGCGGGAAGCTCGGTGCCGCAGTGTTCGCAATCGGGGCGCATTTCCAGCATTGCTTTTATCCTTCGCTCGTCTGGTCGAAATTCGCCTTGGGGCGAATTTCGGTTCGGCACCGGCCCGCTCCCCCACCCGGCCTCCCTACGATAGTACCCTATGGGAGGCCGGGTGGGGG